>NZ_MWLL01000152.1 GCF_002198675.1 Kineosporia sp. R_H_3
GCGACTGCTCGACCTCGCGGCCGGCGGGACCGGGGGCGCGTACCCCGCCGGCGGAGCCGCGGCCGGCGGGTACGAGGGCTGCGGGGACGGCTGCGGGTACGGCTGCGGGTAGGGCTGGGCGTAGGGCTGCGGGTACGGCTGGGCGTACGGCTGGGCGTACGGCTGCGGGTACGCGGGGGCGTAGCCGGGCGGGCCGACCGGGTAGCCGTAGGGGCTGCCGTACCAGCCGACCGGGGCGGCCCGCTCCGGGCGGGGCGCGCGACGGGCCCAGACGACGGTGCCGCCGAGCAGGGCGAACGCGGTCGCGACCGCGACTCCCGTCGTCCACAGCAGCGCGGCGGCCGGGCCGTCGTCCTCGGCGGCCGGTCGCGCGCGG
Organism: Kineosporia sp. R_H_3; assembly: GCF_002198675.1. Classification (GTDB taxonomy): domain Bacteria; phylum Actinomycetota; class Actinomycetes; order Actinomycetales; family Kineosporiaceae; genus R-H-3. The sequence continues at coordinate 377 of NZ_MWLL01000152.1, forward strand.
GCGGCGGCGAGGGCCTGCGCGGACCCGACGGAGAACTCCGGGTCCGACGGGTCGTAGGCGATGCGGACCGTCCCGCCCTCGATCGGCTCGGCGACCCCGCGCGGCCACGGGATGTCGGTCGCGCGGACGTCCTCGCCGTCCACGGTCCTGTAGTCGAGATCGAGGTACCAGCCGGGCAGGGACACGGTGAACGGGTCGTCCGCGGGGTCCGCCTGCGGGTCGGCCGGGTCCTCGAAGGAGTCGAAGGGCACGACCCGGACGACCTCGGCGAGCGCCTCCTCGGTGAGGTCGTCGTCGAAGCAGAAGATCCCCGGCGCGCCCGGGTCCGAGACGCAGTCGCCACCGCCGCCGACCGCCTGCCCGACCGCGACGGCGCCCGTGACGATGCCGACGAACAGTGCGACGGCCGCCGCGGACAGGCCGATCCCCCAGCGGGCACCGCGGCCCGGACGTGGCGTGCTCATGCGGCGGCTCCCGGGTCGGTGGGCCGCGGCGGGGCGGCGGGTCCTGAGACGGCCGGACGGCGGCCCCGGACGGCGAGGAGCGCGGCGGCGAGGAGCAGGACCGCCCCCGCCCAGCGGGCGGCGACCGCCGACCCAGGGGCGCCCTCGGGCGGGCGGGCGGCGAGGGCGTCGGCGTCCGTGGCTCGCTCGGCCGGGGCGGCCGGGTCGAACGCGACGTCCACGGTCGACCCGACGCGCGGTCCGTTCGCGGGGCCGTCGGGCGCGGCAGGCCAGTTCGCCACCTTCGCCTGCACCCGCTCCCCCGCGACCTCGAACTCGACGTAGAACAACGGGACGCCGGGGGTCTCGGTGTCGATGGACGACACGTAGCCCGGCGCGCGTCCGGTGAGCCGCTCGTCGAAGCAGGTCCCGCCCGACGAGACGAGGCAGGGCGGGTCCGCCGGACCGACCAGGACCGACCGGCCGAGGAGCAGGAGCCCCGCCGCCGCGACGAGGGCGACCACGGCGCGTCGTCGCACGGTCGCCTCCTGTCGTCCGACGGCGGCGGGTCCGCCGTGAGGGCGATCGTGGCACGGCCGGTGCCCCCGCCGGGCGCTGATCACCGGGGTGGCGGACGTCACGCCTCGTCCGGCCCACGGCCCCGGGGTCCGGCGCGAAGCCCCGGTCCCGGCGTCCTACGCTTGAACGCGATGACCACCGCGCCGTTGACCGTGCCCCTCGTGGCCCGCACGGTCCCGATCCCCGACCCGGGTCCCCTGCTGGGTCTGCTGCCGCGTACCGGCCCGCTGGCCTGGGTGCGACGGCGCGAAGGGCTCGTCGGCTGGGGCGAGACGCTGCGGATCCGCACGACGGGCGTGCACCGGTTCGCCGACGCCGAGGCCGCCTGGCTCGACCTCGTCGACCACGCGGTCGTCCGGGACGAGGTCGGCCTGCCCGGCACCGGGCCCGTCGCCTTCGGCTCGTTCGCCTTCTCCCCCGGCTCCGCCGCGGGCGGCGTGCTCGTCGTTCCCGAGGTCGTCGTCGGCCGCCGGGGCGACCAGTGGTGGCTCACGACGACGAGCCTGGGGCGGGTCGTGCCGTCGGCGACGCTGCCGGAGACGGAGAACGAGCCCGTGCTCTGGCACGGCGAGGTGACCTTCGCGGACGGCGCCCGGACCGCCGTCGACTGGGAGAGCGTCGTCGCCGAGGCGATCCGCCGGATCGGGGCGGGTGCGCTGGAGAAGGTCGTCCTCGCCCGTGACCTCGAGGCGTACGCGGAGCGGCCGGTCGACGTCCGGGCACTGCTCGGCCGGCTCGCGAACCGCTACCCGGGGTGCTGGACGTTCAGCGTCGACGGCCTCGTCGGCGCGACGCCGGAGATGCTCGTGCGGCGGGAGAAGGGCCTCGTCACGTCCCGGGTGCTCGCCGGCACGATCCGCCGCACCGGGGACGACGAGCACGACCTCGCGCTCGCGGCCTCGCTGGCCCGGTCGAGCAAGGACGGCGAGGAGCACGAGTACGCGGTGCGCTCCGTCGCCGACGCCCTCGCGCCGCACTGCACGTCGATGAACGTGCCCGAGAGCCCCTTCGTGCTGCACCTGGCGAACGTCATGCACCTGGCCACCGACGTGACGGGCGTCCTGCGGGACGACACGACGTCGCTCGGGCTGGCCGCGGCGCTGCACCCCTCGGCCGCGGTCTGCGGGACGCCGACCGAGGTCGCGGCCTCGGTCATCTCCGAGATCGAGGGCATGGACCGGGACCGGTACGCCGGGCCCGTGGGCTGGATGGACGCCCAGGGCGACGGCGAGTGGGGCATCGCGCTGCGCTGCGCCCGCGTGGACGGCGAGGACGGCCGCCGGCTGCGGCTGTTCGCCGGCTGCGGGATCGTCGCCGGCTCCGACCCCGAGCGGGAGCTCGCGGAGTCCAACGACAAGCTCGTGCCGATGCGGGACGCGCTCTCCGGGGGCTGAGCCCGCCCGTCCGCCGCAACCGCCGCTGCCGGCTCCCGCCCCGCACCACGTCGCACGACGGCCGTGGCCCGGCTCCCCTGGGGGAACCGGGCCACGGCCTCGTCGACGGTGCACGGTCAGCCGACGCGGACCTCCACCCGACGGTTGGCCGCCCGCCCGTCAGCGGTGTCGTTCGGCGCGGCGGGGTCCGCCTCGCCGCTGAAGTCCTTGACGATCGACACCTTCTTGCCGAGCTTCGGCGAGAGGTAGCCGCCGACCGCATTCACCCGGCGCTTGGACAGGGCGAGGTTGTAGGCCGCGCTGCCGTTCGCGTCGGTGAAGCCGACGAGGCACACCTTCGTGAAGCCCTGGGCCTTCAGGTCGGCCGCGGTCTTCGCGAGCGTCGCCCGGGTGTCACCCGTGAGCACCGAGGAGTCGACGTCGAAGTAGACCGCCGAGACCCCGCCGCAGGCCGCCGAGCTCGTGTAGCGCCCGGTCGCACCGTTGCGCGTCCTGCTCCCGTCCGGACCGACCGCCACGACGCTGACCTCGGCCTTGGGCCCGAAGACGCCGTCGACCGTGCACGTCGTGGCCGACGTCGAGCACCGCTTGGCGCCGTCGACCCACACCTCGTACCCGGTCACGCCCCGGCTGCCCGACGCGGCCCAGGTCACGACGGTGTTGCCGTAGCCGACCTTGTAGGTCACGCGGCCGGCCCCGAGCGGCCGGACGGACACCTTCGCGACGCGCTGCACGGTCGCGGTGCCGTTGGTCGCCGTGTAGGGGACCTGGACCAGGCCCGCGTACCCGGCGACCGGGGTCACCGTGATGCGCGTGCGGGTGTACGCGACGGCCGAGGCCTTGCCGGACACCGTCGCCGGGCCGCTGACCGTCGCCCCGGACGGGACGCCCCGGACCGTGACCCGGGCGACGGCACCCGAGTCCACCGTGACCTTCTGCGTGCTCGGGTCGAGCTCGGTCGTCACCGCGGTGATCGTCGAGACGGCCGCGCGGCCGAGGATGTCGGACACCTCGTAGATCACCGTGTACGACCCGACGAAGTCACCCTCGGGGACGAGCACGACCTTGCCGTGCGTGGTGTCGGCGGTGAAGGTCCCGACACCGGCGACGGTCACGACCGTCTCCGAGTTGCCCGTCTGCGGGTCGACGACCCGCACGGTCGACGCGTCGATCGCCAGCGTCCGCGAGCGGCCGTCGGGGGTGATCGTCTGCGTCGAGCCCTGGACGCCGGTGCTGCGCACCGGGTGCGCCGTCGGCCGGACCGCCTGGACCACGGCGTGCGCCGCGGCGGTGTCCGTCGTGCCGAACGAGTCGGCGACCCGGTAGGTGACGTCGGTGCTCGTCCCGGTGAACGTGTTCAGCGGCGTGAACCGCAGCGACCCGTTGCCCAGCACCGTCCACGTGCCCTCGTCGTCGACGACCAGGGTCGTGCCCCAGCTGCTGTCGGACGGGTCCTGCAGGACGACCGAGTCGGTGTCGACGTCCGCCTGCTCGTCGACGGTCACCGAGACCGGCGCGCTGCCGGCCACGCCCTGGAGCGTGCTGATCGTCACCGGACCGGCGACCGGTGCGTCGACCGGGAGACTGACGTCGGCGTCCTGCGCGCCGTCCGTCACCGTGACGGTCTGGTTCGTGCCGAGGGCGCTGACCCGGTAGCCACCGGGCCGCACGTACGGGAACGCGTAGTCGCCGTCGGCGTCCGTGGTGGCCGTCGCGTAGGCGGCACCCCCGGCGGCGGGGGCGAGGGTGACCGTGACGTCCTCGACCGGGACCGGACCGCCCGGCGGGGAGACGACCACGGTGCCGGACACGCTCCCGATGCAGCCGCTCTGGTCGGCGCGGGTCACGGAGACCTCCGCCGTGCGGGTGACCGCGCCGCTGCCGTCGTCGGTCACCGTCGTCCCGGTGATCCCCGTCGCCGCGACCGGCACGGTGTCACCGTTCTGGACGCCGGCCGTGAGGGTCGGGCAGTCCCGCTGCACGTCGAGCGAGAAGCACACCTGGGCCGGGTCGCCGACGTAGAGCACGTCCGCGGTGACGTCGGAGGCGTCGTTGCTCGTGGCACCGAGCGCGGTGACCTCGAACGTCGGCTGGGTGCCGGTGTCCGCGACGGAGAGCGCCGTCAGGTCGATGACGCCGCCGGCGTCCGGGGTGAGGCCGACGAAGCCCGCGACCTCCTCGCCGCCGCTGCTCACGACGGTGACGCGCAGGTCCGACGCGGTGATGGCACCGGAGGGCGTCAGGGCGATGGAGCGCCACTCGCGCACCCGGCCGGTCTCGTCGCACGAGAGCCGGGGGGCGGTCGTCGTGTGGGCGAACTCGAGCGTCGGGTCGACGGGCGGCGGGCAGCCGGCCGCGCCCGTGAGGCCGTCGAACGTGGTGATCTGGCCGCTGTCGCCGTTGGTCCAGATGCAGCGTGCGTCCGTCGGGTCGACGGTCAGCGCGTACCGGTCACCGGAGACCGAGGGCGGCGTGAACCCGGCGCACGACGCGTCGGTCAGCCAGTCGTAGCAGAACATCGAGCCGCCGCTGAACCAGTACTGGCGCTGCGTGGACCAGGAGAAGTCCGACCACGTCCCCATCGAGCCCGCGGGGTCGGCGGACAGTGCCGAGGCGAGGCCGGTCGGGACGGTCGCCGAGGCGCCCGTGAGGTCCCAGCAGGCGCTCGCGCCGCGGATGGCGCAGACCCCGACGACGTCGAGCTGGGCGTCCCGCATCGGGGCGACGGAGGAGGCCGCGCTCAGCGACCCGACCGGCCAGCTGCCCGCGCACGCGGCGTCCGTGGCGGCGTCGAGGCACCAGACCTTGTTCGCCGTCACGTAGACCTTGCCGTCGATGGCGACGGAGAACGCCGGCACCGAGCCGACGCCGCTGAGCCCGGCGAGCGCGTAGGGCTGGCCGGCGCAGGCGGCGGACGTCGAGACGTCGTAGCAGAGCAGCTTCGCGGTCCCCGACAGCAGCACGGGTGCGTACACCTTCGTGCCGGAGATCGTCTGCTTGCCGATCGTGCCGTACGCCGTGTAGGCGCCGCTCTGGAGCACCGTGAACCCGCAGTCGGTGAAGGGGTTCGAGCGGATGTCGGTGCACAGCACCCCGGCGCCGTTCGCCGAGCCGACGATCGAGTACACGCGGCCTGCGACCACGGACCCGGTGGACGCACCGGAGGTCACGAAGCCGGTGCGGTAGTACACCGACCCCGTGCACGACGCACCGGTGGACTTGATGTGGCAGTCCATCCCGTACTGGCTGTTGTTGTGGTGGTAGATGTTGAGGACCTTCGAGCCGGCGACGAACACGTCCCAGCCGTCACCGCCCGAGGACCCCTGGAACGAGCCGGCGCCGACCTTCAGCGTGCCGTTGCCGTGCGAGGTGGCCAGCTGCTTGCCGGAGCCGTCGAGACCGCCCGAGTTCATCGTCGAGGTGGCCCGGACGCCGTCGGTCATCGCGAGGTCCTGCGCCGAGCTGGGCGCGCTGCTGGTCCAGGTGCCGTCGACGTCGTACGTGACGGTCCAGCCGTCCGGCGCCACGAGGGTCGCCGGGTCGAGGATGCCGGCGGCCGGGTCCCACTGCTGGGTGATGGTCTGGTCCACGGACCCGGTCTCGGTCACCGGGGAGGACGTGGCGACGTCGAGGGTGTCCCCGACGGCCACGTTGCTCGCGGCACCGCCCTCGGAGGACACCGTCGTGTCGGCCGGGCTCCCGACGGCCTGCGCCGAGGAGAGCGGCAGCGCCACGAGGGACGCCGCGGCCACCGCGGCCGCGCAGAGCGACCTCAGCAGCCGGCGGCCCGAGGACGGGCCGGAGGAACGTGTGACGGACATGGGGACACCTTTCGGGGCGAGCACGGAGACGATCCGTCAGTCGCTTCGTCGGGGGCAGGAGCTCGCTTGAGAGTGGTGTCGTTCGGGAACAAACGTCTGCCGGGCGTCACCGGACCGGTGGCGGGTGGGCCGTCCGGGGCGCCTGCGGCAGAGCCGTCCGGGGTCGCGTGACGCAGCGCTCCCGACGCTCGGAATGCTTGACCGGCAACGGGTTCGGCGGCAGGTCAACGCAAGGTCAACGGACGGTCAACGCCGACCCTCGGGGCGGGTCGGCGCACCACCGCGCAGCCGCTCGAGCGCCGACGCATGCACGTCAGCACGGATCCTGGCGTGCAGGTCCCGCAGGCCGGCGCGCGCCGTCCGCACCTCGACGACGCTCGTGCCCGTCGGCGGCGCGGCGAGCGCCGCGCGCAGCCCGGCGAGGTCACCGACGCGGGTGTGCGGGACGCCGTACGCGCGGCACAGCGCCCCGATGTCGGTGCCGTGCGGCGTGCCGAAGGTGCGCTCGAAGAGCGCGGCCCTGTCGGCGCCGCGGGTGGCCCGTTCGCCGTGCTCGAGCAGGCTGAAGATCCCGCCGCCGTCGTCGTCGAGGAGCACGACCTGCAGGTCGGGGCGGTGCTCGGCGGGGCCGGCGAGGAGGGCGTTGGCGTCGTGGAGGAAGGCGAGGTCCCCCACGAGCACCCGTACCGGCGAGCCGTCCCGGGCGAGCGCGGCGCCGGACGCCGTCGACAGCGTGCCGTCGATACCGGCGAGGCCGCGGTTGGCGACGACCTGCGTCTGGTCGCCCTCGAAGACCCCCGGCTCACGGTCGAGGACGTCACCGAACGGGTGGCCCGCGAGGTCGAGGTCGCGGATCGGGTTGCTCGCCGCGGCGACGAGCAGGTCACCGGGTCGCAGCACGGCGGCGACCTCGCGGGCGACGAGCGGGCCGAGCGGCACGGCGGACGCGCCGTCCGACCAGCCGGCCGCGACGTCGTCGAGGACGGCGTCCAGGGCCCGCTGCGCGGCATCGCCGGCGGCCAGCCAGCCTGCGAGCCACGGGTCCGGATCCCTGCGGTACCAATCCTTCCCGGTCTCGTCGAGGTCAGCGGGCCAGGTCAGGCCGAGGATCCGGCGCACCGCTCGGCCCGGCTCGGGCCACGCCGGGTACGGCGACACGAGGACAACCTCGACGTCCTCGCGGGCGAGCAGCCGGCTCACCGGGCGGGACAGCGTCGGGCGACCGAGGACGACGGCGCGCTCGACGGCGCCGCCGAGGTCGGGCAGTTCGAGGAGCAGCCGGTAGGGGCCGATCGCGTTCGGCCCGCTGCGGGCCGCGGAGGACGGCTCGGCGAGGAGCGGCCAGCCACCCGCCTCGGCGAGCCACCGGGCCTCCCAGTCGGCTCCGTCGCCCGCGACGACGACGGTGCGGCCCCCCGGAGGCAGCGGCTCACCGCGGGCACCGCGGTTCCGGTGCCGGACAACGCCCGGGACCGAGCGGGCGGGGGTTGTCTCGCCGATGCTTTGCTCTGCCCTCACTTCTGAGGGCAGACCATCGGCCGCCCTCACAAGTGAGGGCAGAGCAAAGCTCTCGTCATCAGGTACCAGAGGGTCGGTGAACCCGAGGTCGAGGTGCACCGGCCCGGGGCGGTCGTCGACGGTGCGGCCCCACATCGCCTGGAGCGTGTCGAGCAGCGCGGCGCGGGCGGCGTCCGGGTCGGCGGCCGCGACGTCGTCGGCGAGGTCGAGCCGGGCCCGGACGGCGTCACCGAAGAGCCCGGCCTGGAGCTCGGTCGTCTGGTTGGCCCACGTGCCGCGCAGCGCCGTCGGCCGGTCGGCGGTGACGACGACGAGCGGCACGTTGCCGTGGTGCGCCTCGAGGACGGCGGGCAGCAGGTTCGCGGCGGCCGTGCCGGACGTCGTGACGACCGCCCCGGCGATGGCCGCGCCCCCGGCGAGCGCGCCCCGGGCGACCCCGAGCGCGGTGAAGGCGGCGACCCGCTCGTCGTGCCGGACGTGCAGGTCCGGGGCGCTGCCGGGGTGCTGGGCGTCGTCCGGCCGGTTCTCCAGGGCCTCGACGAGGGCGTACGCGAGCGGTGCGCTGCGCGACCCCGGGCACAGCACGACGTGGCGGACCCCGGCGGCGGCGAGCGCCTCGACGGCGAGCCGGGCGAGCAGCGTCGAGTCGTTCACGCCGGCCCCGCCCCGGCCCGGGCCGGCGCCCCGGAGTCGTTGCGGCGCAACAGGTCGGCGCACCGGGCGAGCCGGTCGAGCCACCAGTCGCGGCGGTCGTCGGGGGCGGCCAGCGCGGCGAGCAGCGCCGGGTCGGCGACGAGGGCGCGGGCCCGCGCGACGTCGATCCCGCCGGCGACCGGCACGAGCGGCTCCGCCGCGACGTCCGCGCCGAGCAGCGACACGGTGCCCAGCCCGCAGGCGAACGGCAGGTCGGGCAGGGCCGCGGCGAGCGCGACGCCGGCCGCGATGCCGACCGAGGTGTCGAGCGCCGAGGAGACGACGACGGGGATGCCGTGGTCGGCCCCGAGCGTGCCGGCGACGTCGAGAGCGGCCGCGACCCCGCCGAGCGGGGCGACCTTGACGACGACGACGTCCGCGGCGCCGGAGACGGCCACCCGGAGCGGGTCCTCGGCCTTGCGGACGCTCTCGTCGGCCGCGACGAGGACGTCGACCCCGGCCCGGGCGAGCGCCGTCCGGACGTCCCGCAGCCCGTCGAGCCCCGCGCAGGGCTGCTCGGCGTACTCCAGGTCGTACGGCGCGAGCGCCGCGAGCGCGCGGACGGCGTCGTCGACCGACCACGCGCCGTTGGCGTCGACCCGCACCCGTCCGCCCGGCCCGAGCGCCGAACGGACCGCGGCGACCCGGTCGACGTCGTCCGCGAGCGTCTGGCCGCGCTCGGCGACCTTGACCTTCGCGGTCGTGCAGCCGTCGAACCGGGCGAGGACGCCGGCGACGTCGTCCGCCGGGACGGCCGGGACGGTCGCGTTGACGGGCACCCGGTCGCGGACGGCGTCCGGCCGGGCGGACCCCGCACCGGCACCGCTCCCCCAGGCCGCCTCGACCGCCGACGCGAGCCAGCGGGACGCCTCGGCGTCGTCGTACTCGACGAACGGGGAGAACTCGCCCCAGCCCGCCGGACCGTGCAGGAGGAGGGCCTCCCGCTCGACGAGGCCGCGGAACCGGGTGCGCAGCGGGAGCCGGACGACGTGGGCGGCGGCCCGGAGGTCGTCGGCGGGAGGGTGCACATCGGCAGCCTACGGGTGACGATGGTGGGGTCCCACCCGTACCCGGGCCGCCCGGGCCGATGTCAGGAGACCGCCCTGGACGCCGTCCCGCAGGCCGCGCCGCAGGCCGTGACGGCCCCCCGGCGGGCGCCCCGCGCGCTCGCCGTCGCGGCGGTCGTCGTCGCCGGGGTGTGGGCGGTCGGCGCGGGCCTCGGCGGCGACCTGTCCGGCGGCGCAGCGGACCCGGTCGGGGCCGCCGAGCCCGGCAGCGCGGCGGCGGCCGTCGCCGCGGCCGACGTCCGGGTGGCGTCCGTCGCGCAGGTCGTCGAGCCGGACGGCGGCCGCGCACCGGCACCGGACGACCTCGTCGGCTGGCTGCAGCGGCACCCGCAGGTCACCGTGCTCGGCGTGCGCCGGGTGCGCGGCGGCGGCTGGGGCTCCGGCGGCTTCGACTCGTGGCGCGGCGTCCGGGCGGTGAGCGTCGACTACGAGCTCGCGGCGCCGGGCGCGACGACCCCGCCGCTGCGCCGGTTCGTCGGGCTGCCGCTGTTCTGCGCGGGCGGGGACGGCGGGTGCACACGGCTCGTGCCCGGGGTCCGGGTGCGGACGACGTTCGTCACGGACGCGGGCGAGGGCACGGTGACGACGGTCGAGTCGCGCTGGCCGGCGTCCACCGCGGACGGGGTCGGGCTCATCCCTGAGCCGCTGCGGACCGAGCACCGGACGGTGCTCATCGACGTCGTCCGGCAGACGGCGGGGGCGTCCGACGGGGCCTGACCGGCCGCGCCCTATCCTGCGTCGGTGACCGACGTCTCGGAGATCTTCGACGCAGCCGCCTGGGACGTCGTCCCCGGCTTCGACTTCACCGACATCACGTACCACCGGTGCCGCCTCGACGGGCCGGCCCGCGGGACGGTCCGGATCGCGTTCGACCGCCCGGAGGTGCGCAACGCCTTCCGGCCGCACACCGTCGACGAGCTGTACCGGGCGCTCGACCACGCCCGGATGACCCCGGACGTCGGCTGCGTCCTGCTCACGGGCAACGGCCCGAGCCCCAAGGACGGCGGATGGGCGTTCTGCTCCGGCGGCGACCAGCGGATCCGTGGCAAGTCCGGCTACCAGTACACGACCGTCGACCCCGCGACCGGCCGGCCCGGCGACACCGTCGAGTCGGTCGACGAGGCCCGGGTCAAGGCGGCCGGCGGCCGGCTGCACATCCTCGAGGTGCAGCGGCTCATCCGGACGATGCCGAAGGTCGTCGTCGCCGTCGTCAACGGCTGGGCCGCCGGGGGCGGGCACTCCCTGCACGTCGTCTGCGACCTGACGATCGCGTCGCGGGAGCACGCGCGCTTCAAGCAGACCGACGCCGACGTCGGCTCGTTCGACGCCGGCTACGGCTCGGCGTACCTCGCGAAGATGGTCGGCCAGAAGTTCGCCCGCGAGATCTTCTTCCTCGGCCGCCCGTACTCCGCCGAGGACATGCACCGGATGGGCGCCGTGAACCTCGTCGCCGACCACGCCGACCTGGAGACCGTCGCCCTCGAGGTCGCCGCCGAGATCAACGGCAAGTCCCCGACCGCGCAGCGGATGCTGAAGTTCGCCTTCAACCTCGTCGACGACGGGCTCGTCGGCCAGCAGGTCTTCGCCGGCGAGGCGACCCGGCTGGCGTACATGACCGACGAGGCCGTCGAGGGCCGGGACTCGTTCCTCGAGAAGCGGGCGCCGGACTGGAGTCCGTATCCCTGGTACTACTGACCGGGTTGTCCCTACCCCTGGCAGGGACGTCGACCCGCCGCTGACCTGCGGTGATCTCTGCCGTCGATCGACGTCGCCTGCAGTCGTCGTGGGTTCGGACGTGCCCCTGATGCGCCCCGCCATCAGACCGGCGAGGACTGGCAGCCGGGCAAGCGACCGAGGACCGCTGCAGCGCGATCGTCACGTCTGCGGTGTCCCTGCGACAGGCTCGGCGAGTGAGGGTCTGGTGCCCGTGACGACGAGCACGCCGGCAGGCAGGAACGACAGCAGGAACGCGACGTCAGACACGGCGAGCGGCACGACGACCGCCGCGGTCACGCCCGTGAGAGCACCGCCGACAACCCCCGCCAGGGGCCACCTGTACGCCGTCCGGCGCCGCCAGATGGCGATCGCGAGGGCGGTCCCGCTCATGAGAGGCCAGAAGCTGAGCGGCACGACGCCGAAGACGAAGTGGGCCACCAACGCGATCACGAAGATCAACCAGAACCAGAGCCATGGACTCCTCACGAGCGCCCCAGCGGTCCGCACGTTCATGATCGATCACCCGTTCATCAGGACAGCACGGCCCAGGACCGCGACGGACGAGCCGGGAGGCACCACTCTGGCGACCCGTACCTGGATCCTCGCCCCGGACGTTGCACGCATGACCGTAGAGTGCCGGTCGCGACCACACTTCGGGCACGCAACGGGCGCGGAACTGGCGGCGACGACAAGCTCAGTTTCCCGCGGACTGCAGGTCCGCGCTGCCCTCGTCTTCCTCAGAGGGCAGCGGTCCCGTCGACCGGGCGATGCTGAGGCACGCGCGCCTGCGCGATCGCCTGCCTGGGGCGGCCATCCGGCCTCGCAGGTCGCCCCACCGGCCCCGAGCCCGGACAGGCACGGGCCGAACCGACCCTGGACTCCTACGAGAGCGGCGACAATGGTGCCATGACGTGGACAGGGGCCGCAGACGGTGCGTTCCTGGTGCTGGCGCTCGGGTTGGTCTTGCTCAAGTGCGTCGAGCCCGCGCCGACGCGGCCGCAGTTTCCCGGGGCCCAGAAGCTCATGATGCCCACGCTGGGTGTCCTCGGGCTGTCGCTGGCGATGCGTCCCGGACCGGCCCTGGAGCGCTTCGGCCTGCTGGTCTCGCTGCTGCTGATGAGCCTGGCCCTGGTGATCGAGCACCTTCGGGCGGTCCGACTCGAACGTCTCAACAGTGCAGCTACGCCCCCGCGGGGCACGCACGGCGTCTGAGCGCTCAGCTCGCTCGCGGCGCGTGCCGGGCGGGCACGACGACGCATGACCTCCGTCATCACGACGTCTCGGTGGTGCTCGGTGCCGGAGCGGTCGACGCGTGGATCCGGATCGCCCTTCGATCACTGCGAGTCCGCCGACGCCGCTGACGCCTGAGGGGCGGGGACCTGGGGCGATCCCTCGGGTCCGGTCCGCCGACGACTCCGCCAGACGTAGCGGGTCACGTTGTGCGCAAGTCCGAGGGTGAGAAGCACCGCCCAGAGCGGGAACGTCCAGTGCATGGACGGGTCGTTGATCCAGGAGTCGATCCAGCTCACGGGAGCAGCGAGCACCACCCCCGCGACCAGGTGCCAGATGCGTGCGCCACGCCGCCACCCCTGGACGAGGATGTAGGTCGCCGCCGCGGCGTAGACCAGGATCAGCAGCGCGGCGACACGTCCTCCGTGCACCTGGCCGCTGACCAGGTAGTAGACACCGACCGCGAAGCCGACCGGGCTGGGCAGGAGCAAGAAGAGAACCAGCCACTGGCCACCGAACGTGTTCGCCGGACGCCTCAGCCAGGCGTGCGGAGTCCCGGCCACCACGGTCACGAGCGAAGCATGACCGACGATCTTCACCGTGTGAAGAACGGGATCCGACCAGCGGCTCGAGAGAACGGTCCTAGGGTTGCTCGGAGCCGACTCGAGGGATCAAGGACCAGTCGTTGGGCTAGCGGATTCGAACGTCTCCGGCGGGCGAGGCGCTCCAGCAGGGTCGTCGGTGGTCGCGTTGCCAAGGTCGGGACATCGCTGCGCCGATCGCCTGTCGGCTCCCCCGGATAGGGTCCTCTGCTATGGCGGAACCGTCCCAGGACAAGCTCTACGCGACCACGCTGCAGACGATCGGCGCCGTCTCCAAGTTGCCGGTGGTCCGAGTCGACCGCGAGGCGTTCCTACGTAAGCACTTCGGTGACTCCGAGCACCTCGACGTCATCCTGGAGCACGGGCCGCAAGCGGTGTACTCGGCTGAGTCGCTCCGGCGGAAGGCCAACTCGCTCATCAAGAACAGCGCGGCCAAGACGTCTGCGGTCTCCTTCGCGTCGGGTCTGGCGGCCAACCCCGCAGTGATGATCGTCGCGGGAGGCGCCGACGTCGCCCAGTACTTCGGCTTCGCCATCAACATGGCCCAGCAGATTGCCTACCTGTTCGGCGAGGACGACCTGTTCGATGGCGGCGGTCAATTGACAGAGGCCGCGCAGATTCGGGTCATCGCCTACCTCGGCGCCATGTTCGGTGCGGCCGGCGCTGCGGCACTCGTGTCGAACACCTCCAAGGCCGCGGGCGCGAGCCTCGGCAAGAAGGTCGCGGCGCAGGCGTTGACCAAGACCACCTGGTACCCGCTGGTAAAGAGGGTCGGCGCCGTGATCGGCTTAAAGATCACGAAGAAAACCGTAGAGAAGACGGTCACGAAGGCCGTCCCCATCGTCGGTGGTGTCATCTCGGGTGGACTGACATACGTGACGTTCCGACCCATGGGCCATCGACTCGCCGACACCCTCACCAAGAACCTCAACGGCGACTTCGATGACGAACTCGAACTCAACCCCCAGTTCGCCTCGATGACGTCTGGCTCGATCGTGATCGAGATGGAGGAAGGCGTCACCGACGAGCCGACCGCGTAGACGAGGTCGCGCGCACCTCCTGCGACACGCCTGACGCGGTCGCGCGGGTCCGTCCTCTACGTCATCGGCGCGATCGGACTGTCCGGGCCGGCCTTGGCCGCGCACGGCATAGGCGAGCCTCCCGGGTACGGGGGACGGCGAGGGTCACGCATGCCGCTCCGCGGAGCAGTTCGGTCCCGGAAGTCGATCGTGCGAGGACCTGGTGGCGGCCAAGATGGGGCAAATACGCATCGGGTCCAGGCAGGGGCGACATGGAGCAGCCAGGCCGGGAACGGCACCCTCAGGTTCCTCTGACCGAGCACGACTCCGCTCTACTGGCGTTCATCGAACCTTCTGAACAGATCGTTCGGCGCGATGTCCCAAGGGCCTGCGTCATCACCTTCTTCGGTGATGTCGTGGATCGGCTCGTCGAGCGTCGAGGCGCGCGCGTGCTCGTCGAGAACCGCTGGGAAGACGGCCCGCACCCCCTGCTCGAGGTCGAGCACGGCGAGGAGCGGCTCGCGGTTCTCCGATCGGGGGTGGGCGCACCCCTGGCCGGAGCCCTCCTCGAAGAGGTCATCGCCGCGGGATGTCGGTCGTTCGTGGTCTGCGGCGGCGCGGGGGCGCTCCGCAGCGAGCTGACGCTGGGGCACTTCGTCGTGGTGTCGTCCGCGATCCGCGACGAAGGGACCTCCTACCACTACCTGCCCGCGGCCCGGAGCATCCAGTTCGACGAGGTCGCTCGAAGGGTGCTCGAGGAGGTCCTCGAAGCGCGAGGGGCTCCGTTCGTCGTCGGTCGGACGTGGACGACGGACGCGCCGTACCGGGAGACCCCGGGGAAGATCGCGCGGCGTCGGGCCGAAGGGTGTCTGACCGTCGAGATGGAGGCGGCTGCGCTGGCAGCGGTAGCGCGTTTTCGCGGGGTTCCTCTCGCCCAGGTCGTCTACTGCGGCGACGATCTCGCGGGCGACGAGTGGGACCACCGCTCCTGGCAGGACCTCTCCGACGTTCGCGAGGACCTGTTCGACCTCGCAGCGTCCGCCGCGATCGCGCTGGCGCGCGTGACCACCTGAGTGACGGCGATGACCACTGCGGGGATGTCCGAGCGGCACTCTGCCGTTGCGATGTCCCCGTAGCCGGCGGTGTACGCGTCACATGTCGCGCATGCGGGCGAGGCATCGCGGGCATGCCGGGCCGGTGTCGTCGAAGAGGTCGACGTGGAGGACCGCTGCGACGTCACCGTGCACGAGGCCGCACAGGCTGGTGCCGTCGTCGAACCGCGACAGGTGCACGTCGGCGGGCGGGCCGTCGGGTGCGGCGACCTGCGCCGCGGCAGCGAGGTCCGCGGCGGACGCCTTCCGGATCTCGACGACCAGGGTGGGGAAGTGCGCGAGCGTCCGCGTCATCCTCCGTGCGACGGACCACGCCTGCCAGCGCCACCGGACGACGACCGGGGCGTAGGCACGCTGCTCGTCGTCGACGGTCCACGTCGACTGCACGCACCACGGCACCCGCCCATGCTGCCCGGCCACGCCGACCCGCGTCACCGCCCGCACGACCCCGGTACGGCGAATCCCGGGTGACGCCCGCGCGGCGGCGGCGTCAGGATGGCGGGGATGACACCGGCTGCCGCGCCCCCGCTCGCCGAGGCCGACCGTCGGCAGGTCGGCGACGTCGTGGACGCCGTCCGGCGGGTGCTCGGCGGGGACCTCGTCGCCGTCTACCTGTACGGGTCCGCGACGTCGTCCGGGCTGCGGCCGGACAGCGACCTCGACCTGCTCGTCGTCGTCCGGGCGCCGCTCGGGCAACGGGTCAGGCCGCTGCTCGACTCCGTCCTGGCCCGGTCGGGACGGCGTCACGGGCTGCGGCCGGTCGAGCTCACCGTCGTCGTCGCCGACCGGGTACGGCCGTGGCGCTACCCGCCGCCGCGCGAGCTGCAGTACGGCGAGTGGCTCCGGGCCGGGCTCGAGGCCTTCGACCCGGCGGCGGGCGGGCCGGCGCCGTGGGGCGGTCCCGACGACCCCGACCTCGCGTGCCTGCTCACCCAGGTGCTCCTCGACGGCGTCGCACTCGTCGGCCCGCCGGCTGCCCAGGTGCTCGACCCGGTGCCCCTGGCCGACCTGCGGCACGCTGTCGCGGACGGCGTGCCCGGGCTGCTCGCCGACCTCGAGGACGACACCCGCAACGTCCTGCTCACCCTCGCCCGGATCCTCGCGACGCTGCGCACCGACCGGATCTGGTCGAAGGACGAGGCGGCCGCGCAGGTGAGGGACGACGTTCCCGCCGAGCTGCGGCCGCTCCTCGACCTCGCGGCCGCCGCCTACCGGGGCGAGGCGGACGACGAATGGGCCCCGCTGCTGGACGGTGCCGGCCGTCTCGCCCGCCGGCTCGCCGAGCTCGTCGGGGATGAGCGGGGTGCCCAGGATCAGCCGAGCGAGTAGCCCCAGTGCCCGCGGGAGGTCCTGCCGCCCGCGACGTTCGGGGTGTCGGCCTCGAGGGTGACGGACGGCCTGCCGCCACCGACCCCGTCGAGGAATCGGTGCACGAGCCCGGCCTCCGTCGTCGTCCCGAGCGTCTCGCCGGGGGCGCCCACGAGGAAGTCGTCGCGGAACTGGCCGTCGACGGCGAGGGGCTGCACCGAGAAGCCGAACGCGTCACCGGGTTCCGGGGTCCCGGCGACCCCGAGCCAGTCCTGGCTGAGCCGCTCCCCGTTGAGCACGACCAGGCCGGACGGCCCCCCGTACAGGAGCGACACCGACCCGGCGTTGCGGATCGCACCGATGGCGTCGCCGGGCGTCCCGACGACGAGGTCCTTGGTGCCGTCCTGGTTGAGCTCCACGACGGCGAGCGAGAAGCCGAACGCGTCACCCGCCCCGGCGACGCCCTGCACCCCGGCCGTATCCTGGGTGATCATCTGGGCCCCGGTCGCCCGGACCGGGCCCGAGGTCGACCCGCTGTGCACGACGGTCACCGCACCGGCACCGGAGTTCTCACCCGGGGCGCCGACGACGATGTCGGCCGTCGCGTCGCCGGTGACGTCGCCCACGGCCACGGTCTGTCCGAAAGCGTCGCCGACCTCGGCCGTCCCCGGGACGCCGGCGGTGTTCTGGCTGTAGTCCGGGCCGACCCGCAAGCCGCCGTCCAACGTGCCGAGGAGGACGTCGACCACGCCGTAGCCGTTCTCGCCCGGAACGCCGACGACGATGTCGTCGATACCGTCGTGCGTGACGTCCCCGGTGGCCAGCGAGTAGCCGAACGCGTCGCCGTTCTCCGAGACACCGGGCACGATCGCGGCGTCCTGCGTGAGGGTGACGTCGGCCCGGGCGGCGCGACCGACACCGGTCATCCAGTCGTAGAACACGGTCACCGCGCCACGATCGGCGCCCGCACCCGCCGTGCCCGTGTCGAAGGGTGCGCCGACGACGAGGTCGACGATGCCGTCGCCGTCCAGCTCCGCGGTCGCCAGCGACGCGCCGAACGCCTCACCGGCGCGCCCGGAACCCGGGGTGACGCTGTCCTGCGTGAGGAACTGGGCGCCCGCGGTGGTCAGCCCCGCACCGGGCGAGCCGTAGAGGACCGTCACGGAGCCGGTGGCTCTGTTGTTGCCCGGCGCACCGATCGCGAGGTCCGCGCAGCCGTCGCGGTTGAGGTCGGCGACCTGCGTCGCCGCACCGAACCGGTCACCCGCGGCGTCCACGCCCGGGACACCGCCGATGCCCTGCGCGAAGACCTGGTCGTCGGGCGCGTCCCCGGAGCCGGTAAAGGTGAGACCGGCCGCCGTCCCGTAGAACACATGCACCCGGCCACCACGGGTCGCGCCGCCGTCCGCCTCGCCGACGACTGCGTCGGGGAAGCCGTCGCCGTTGAAGTCGCCCAGCGGGAACGGCGCGCACTCCGTCACCGCTGCGTCGACCGGGGGCGTCGCAAGGAACAGCACGCCCGGCAGGACGAGCGCGGCCACGAGCGCGGTCCGGCGGAGCCGGAGGATGGAACCGGGTGTCATTCGAGCAGCCTCACCGATCGGAGGGCGCGCCTCGGCGCCCGGACGCGGTCATGTTCCCTGACCGGACAGGACACGTGCAGGACATCATCTGATGTCACCCCCGACGGCCCAGTGCCCGGCATGCAGGGCCCCGCCCGTACCGTCAGTCGAGCGAGAACCCCCAGTGCCCGTTCGTCGTCCGGCCGCCTGCGACGTTGAGCTTGTCGGCCTCGACCTCCGAGCTGCCGACGCCGGAGGGACCCGTCGTCCGCCCGGGCAGGATCAGGGTGAGCCCGGCCTCGGAGACCGCGCCGAGGGTCTCGCCGGGGACACCGACGAGCAGGTCGTCGACCCCGGTGTTGCGGATCCCCGCGCCGGAGACCGCGAACCCGAAGCCGTCGCCGCTCTCCGCGCCGCCGGGGACGCCGACCGACTCCTGGCTGATCCGCGCCCCGCCGTAGCCGGCCAAGGTCGCCCCGGCGGCCGAGCCGCGCAGCACGGTCACCGAGCCGGCCCCGACGACCGCGCCGATGTCGTCACCGGGGGTTCCGATCGCCACGTCGCCGTAGCTGTCCGAGTCGAGGTCGGCGACGGCGATCGCGAAGCCGAAGTCGTCCGCGACCCCGGCGGCGCCGTCGACGCCGGCCGTGCTCTGGCTGAAGGCCTGCGCTCCCGCGACCCCGACGGCGTGGGTCGTGCCGTCGCTGAGCAGGATCGTCACCGCGCCGCGGCCGACGTTCTCGCCCGGCGCGCCGATGAGCACGTCCGGTGCGCCGTCGCCCGTGATGTCCCCGAGGGTCACCGTCTCGCCGAAGGAGTCGTCGGTCTCGCTCGCGCCCGGCACGCCCGGGGTGCTCTGGCTCCACCCGGTGCCCGCGGTGGCACCGACGCCGGTCGCGCTGCCCGGCAGGAGGGAGACGAGGCCGCTGCCGTTCTCGCCCGGGGCACCGACGACGAGGTCGTCGATGCTGTCGCCGGTGACGTCGCCCGCCGCGACCGCGTAGCCGAACGCGTCGCCGTCCTCCGCCGTGCCGGGCACGGTGGCGTCGTTCTGGTCCACCAGGACGTCGGCGCGGGTGCTGCGCCCGACGCCCGTCGTGGCGCCGTAGAAGACGGCGACGGCGCCCTGGTCGGCGCCGCCCGGCACCTCGACGATGTCGAAGGGGGCGCCGACGGCGAGGTCCTCGACCCCGTCGTCGTCGAGGTCGCCCACCGCGATCGAGGCGCCGAACTGCTCGCCGAAGCGCGCCTCGCCGGCGGCGATGCTGTCCTGGCTGAGGAACTGGGCGCCGGTCGTCCGCAGCCCGGTGCCCGGCGAGCCGTAGAGGACCGTCACCGACCCGACCCGGCGGTTGTTGCCGGGAGCACCGATCGCGAGGTCCGCGCAGCCGTCGTCGTTGAGATCACCCGCCGTCACGGTCGCGCCGAACCCGTCGCCCGCGGCGTCGACGCCCGGCACACCGCCGACGCCCTGCTGGAAGACCTGGTCGTCCGGGGCGTCCCCGGAGCCGGTGAAGGTCGGGCCGGACGCCGTCCCGTAGAAGACGTGCACCTTGCCGCCGTGGGTCGCGCCGCCGTCCACCTCACCGACCGCGAAGTCCGCGAAGCCGTCGCCGTTGAAGTCCTGGGGCGTCCCGGCGCAGGAGGCGACGACGGCACCCGCGGGGTCGGCGGCCACGAGCAGCGCGGCGGGGAGCAGGAGCGATGCCAGTGCCGCCCCGGCGCGACGACGGTGGGACGGGAAGCTCGGTGCCATGGGTGACCTCGCGGGACGGCGGGCACCGGCGCGGCACCCCGGGACCGCCATCATGGCGGCCCCGGGGTGTCTACGCAGGGGAATCAGAGATGCACGGTGTGTCACATCGCTGATCCGGGCAGGGCGTCAGTCGATCGACCAGCCCCAGCGACCCTCCGCCGTCCGGGCACCGGCGACGTTCGGCGTCCCGGCCTCGATCGTGTCGCTCCCCGTCCCCGACGGCCCGGTCGCCGTGGCGGTGAGGACGACCATGAGCCCGGCCCGCAGGACGCCGTTGATGCTCTCGCCCGGCGCGCTGATGACGACGTTCTCCGTTGCGAGCCCCTGCACCGCGGCACCGGTGACGGCGAACCCGAAGAGGTCGCCGTTCTCCGGGGACCCGGCGACGCCCGTGGTGTCCTGGGTGATCCGGACGCCGCCGAACCCGGCGGTCGTCATCCCGGCCGCCGAACCACGCATGATCGACACCGAGCCGGCCTCCGAACGCGTCGTCACGGCGTCCGACGGGGTACCGATGACGACATCGCCGAACGCGTCGCCGTCGAGCTTCGCGACGGCCACCGAGCCACCGAAGAAGTCGCCGTTCCCCGGGGTGCCGTCGACGCCCGTGACCGCCTGGGAGACGGTCTGCGCGCCGGTCGTCGTGAGCTTCTTCGTCACCGGGTCGCTGTAGATCACCTGGACGATGCCGCGCGCGTTGTCCTCGCCCGGGACGCCGGTGACGAGGTCGGGCGCGCCGTCGCCGTTCACGTCGCCCGTCGTCACGTAGTAGCCGAAGTGGTCGAAGTCCTCGGGCGCCCCGGGGACGCCGACACTGTCCTGGCTGAACGTGAGGCCGGTCGTCGCGCCGACTCCGGTCGCGCTGCCGGGCAGCACCTGGACGATCCCGGCCCCGATGTTCTCGCCCGGCACCCCGACGACGACGTCGGAGATGCCGTCCGCGGTGACGTCGTCCGCACCGATGATGAAGCCGAACGCGTCGCCGTCCTCGGCCGTGCCGGGGACCGAGGCGAGGTTCTGGTGGTGGATCGACGCGGGCCGGGTGCCCTTGTTCACGCCGGCCGCCGAGCCGTAGAGGACGACGACGGCGCCGCGCTCGGTGCCGCCGCCGACGGCGTCGAACGGCGCGGAGGCGGCGAGGTCGGCGACCCCGTCGCCGTCGAAGTCGCCGACGGACAGGCCGGACCCGAAGCCCTCGTCGGGCTCGGCCTCGCCGGCACCCACGACGTCCTCGGTGAAGAACTGCGAGCCCGTACCGGAGAGGCCGGTGATCGAGCCGTAGAGGACGACGACGGCGCCCCGGCCGGAGGCGTTGCCCGGCATGCCGACCGCGACGTCCGCGCAGCCGTCGTCGTTGAGGTCGCCCATCTGCACCGTGGCGCCGAACGCGTCGCCCTTGGAGTCCACGCCGGCGATGCCGCCGACGCCCTGCGCGAAGACCTGGTCGTCGGGCGCGTCGCCCGTCGCCACGGTCGCCGGGCCGGTCGCCGTCCCGTAGAAGACGTGCAGTCGGCCGCCGCCCGTCGGGCCGCCGCGCAGCTCGCCGATCGCGATGTCGGCGAAGCCGTCACCGTTGATGTCCTGCGGCTTGCCGGAGCAGGCGGTCACGACGGCCTGCGTGGGCCCGGCCGACACGAGCAGCGCGGCGGCGGGGAGCAGCAGGGCGGCGACGGTCGCTTCGACGCGACGACGCCGGGAGGGGCGGTTCGGGGCCATGTCATCCCTTGGTGCCAGAGGGCGCCCGTGACGCCCAGGGGGCGCCCATCATGGCGGAGCGTGATCGTCACAGGAAGCGGATCGGGCCGGTCATACGGTGGGTGACAAAGATTTAGGGTTCGCGCCGCACCCCAACGGGTGACGAGGTCTCGCACCGCACCTCCCCGATCACAGAACGACACCATGCACCCCTGCTCCGAAGACTGCCGATGCTCACGTCCGGTACCGATCCGAGACCGTCCGCACCCCCGATCCGGGACCTGCGGCGAGCATCATGGGAGCGGGAGGGATCATGAGACGACTGGTGCGGCTCGGGCTGCTGGTGGCGGTCGCGGCGGCGGGGCTGGGGCTGTTCGCGCCGACGACGGCGACCGCGTCGTGCGCCGGGGCACAGATCGCGGTGCCGGGGCCGACGGCGTCACCGACCTCGCTGCCCGGCAGCGACGTCCCCGTGCCCGTCGTCCGGCTCGAGCCGGGCGCCACGGTGACGGTCACCGGCAAGTACTTCTTCGCCGGGTGCGACGACACCGGTTCGGTGACGGTCTACGGGCCGGGGTGCGAGCGCGCGGACCCGCCGACGCCGTCCGTCCCGCTGCAGGACGTCGCCCTCGAGCTCACGTGGAACGGGCGCACCTTCCCGCTGGGCACCGCCGACGCCGGCGGCGAGGAGACCGGCTACGCCACGAGCTGGACCTTCACCGTGCCCGAGGACGTCGTCCCCGGCGTCGCGACCGGGATCCTCACGACGTCGGCGCCGCTCGGGCAGGTCTGGGGCGTCGAGTTCGTCGGGGACGCGGGCTGAGAACCCGGCTGAGGTGGCCCTGCACGCGCCCGTAGTCTCGTCGTCCGTGGTCGACTACCGGACGGCGACCGCGGCGGACGTCGCGGCGGTGCTCGCGTTCTGGGCGGGCGCGGCCGAGAACGCCGACCGCCCGGCCGACAGCGCGGACGCCGTCCGCGCCCTGCTCGCCCGGGACCCCGACGCCTTGCTGCTCGCGGTCGAGCCGGACGGCGCGGCGCCGCCCGGCGAGCGCATCGTCGGCACCGTCGTCGCGGGCTGGGACGGCTGGCGCGCCCACCTGTACCGGCTCGCCGTCGCCCCCGACCGCCGCGGGCAGGGGATCGCGCGGTCCCTCGTCGGCCGGGCCCAGTCGCGGTTCGCCGCGTTCGGCGCGGCCCGGGCCGACGCGATGGTCCTCGACGGCAACGACTCCGGCGGGACCGCGTGGGCGGCGCTCGGCTACACCCGGCAGCACTCCTGGAGCCGCTGGGTGCGGCCGCTCGACCGGACCGTCGACTGAGCCATCGGCCCGGTCGGCACGGTCAGGACGCGAGCACCGCCGCGAGCGCGAGCACCGCGGGAACGGTCTGGATGAACAGGATCCGGCGGCTCGCGGTGAGCGAGCCGTAGACGCCCGCGACGGCCACGCAGAGCAGGAAGAAGATCGTCACCTCGCGACCGGTGGGGTCGGCGGCGAAGAGCCCCCAGAACAGGCCGGCCGCGAGGAAGCCGTTGTAGAGGCCCTGGTTGCCGGCCATGACCGCCGTCGCCTCGGCCATCTCCTCGGTGAGCCCGAACGAGGCCCGGGTGCGCGGTGTGCGCCACAGGAACATCTCCATGACGAGGATGTAGACGTGGAGCAGGGCGATGAGGGCGACGAGGACGTTCGCGACGGTCGACACGGCCGACGTTCTAGCAGCGTGCTGCCCGCGGGCGCCAGTCACGGACCCGGCACCTCGGGATGCGCCGGGCCGCCGTCCGTCGCACAGTCGAAGCCTGAGCCGCGTCGAGGAGTCGGCGCGCCGTCGTGGGAGCCCTGCGCATGATTCACCTGACGAGCGGTATCGGCCTGGTCTTCGAGGTCGGGTTCGCCCTGTTCTGCTTCGTGGACGTCCTCATCGCCAAGGAGGCCGCCGTCCGGATCGTGCCGCGCTGGGCCTGGGCCGTCGCCATCCTCGTCTTCCCGATCGCGGGCGGCGTCGGGTACCTCGTCGCGGGCCGGGCCTGGCGGGCGGCGGAACGGCAGCGCGCCGCAGCCGGGGCGACGTCCGCCGCGGGTGACGCATCGACGGCCGGGGCCGGGGTGCCGGCCGCGCCGGCGACCTCGCCGAGGAGCGCGGCACCGGTGGACGGCGCGCACGACGCGGTGCTGCTCGGCCAGCTCCGGGAGCTCAACGAGGAGCACGAGGCGATGCTCGCCCGCTGGGAGGACGACCTGCGGCGGCGCGAGGAGCAGCTGCGGACGGCGACAGCGCGGATCGGCGGAACCGCGGCCGCCTGAGGTGACATGATCGGCCCCTCGCCCGGCGAAGGGGGACGACGTGCTGTTCGTGGCCACGCGTGGCCTGCCGCTGCTCATCGAGGTCGGCCTGCTCATCTACGCGATCGTCGACTGCATCCAGACGCCGGTGCCGCGGAACCTGCCGAAGTGGGCCTGGCTCGTCGTCATCATCGTGCTGCCGCTCTTCGGCTCGATCGCCTGGCTGCTCCTCGGCCGCCCGGACCGGCGCGCCGGCTCGGTGCCGTGGCCCGCGACCGGGACGGCGGGCTACCCCGAGTACGAGCGGCCCGGTCGGACCGGCCGCTCGCTCGCGCCGGACGACGACCCGGAGTTCCTCGCCGGGCTGGCCGCCCGCCGCGAGGACGAGAGCCGGCTCGCGGCCTGGGAGGAGAACCTGCGCCGCCGCGAGGAGGAGCTCAGGCAGGAAGGCTCCCCGGGGGCGTCGGGGACGACCCCTCCGGACGACGCTGCCCCGGAAGGTCCCGCGCGGCAGTGAGCGCCGTGCCCGGCGGCAGGGGCTCGGCATCGGGCCCGTCGACGGGCCCCGCCGCACCGGCGAACGGCCAGGGCAGGTAGCCGCCGTCCAGGTAGCGGGAGTCGTCGGTCTCGAAGCACTCGACGTCGTCCTCGACGTCCGGCAGCGGTTCGGGCAGGTCGTCGCCGAACCGTGGTCCGTCGTCGGGGGTGCCCTGCGGCGCGTCGTCCGGGGCGTCCTCCGGGAGGTCCTCGTGGACGTCGTCCGGGGCGTCCTCCGGGACGTCGTCCTGCGGCACGGGGAGCACGAGGTCGAGCGCGAGCTGGCCGTCGGACGCGCCGTCCGGCCGGTCCTCGTCGCTGCGGCGGGGCAGGGACGCCGGGTCGGCGGTGAGCAGGTCGAGGGCCAGGGCGCCGGCGAGGAGCGGGTCGGGGAGCCGGCCCAGGGCGTCGGCCCCCGAGCGTTCGAGGTCCTCCGCCGCGAGCGCCGCGCGGGTCGCCTCGGCGAGGACGTCGGCCCGCCGGCGGGCGGCCGCGTCCCGGTCCGCCGGTGAGGGCCCGGACCACACGGGCGCCGGCTCCGGCGCCGGCTCGTCGCGGCCGCCGAGCAGCACCGCCCCGGCGAGCCCGGCGCCGACGACCCCGCCGGCCGCGACGAGGAGGTTCGTGCCGTTGCGGGTCACCCAGCTCGCGGTGTCACGCGTCAGGGTGACGTCGTCGAGGACGGCACCGTCGACGGTGACCATCCGCACCCGCATCGTCGCCGACCACGCGACGGGCCCGGGGTCGACGTCCACGACGAGGAACGAGTGCCCGGTGTACCGGACCCGCGACCAGCCGACGGTCTCGGTCGTCAGCGTGCCGTTGCCGGCGACGAGCCGGGCGTCGAACTCCGGCGGCGCGACGTCCCGGACCATCGTGTTGCGGTCGGCGACGGCGAAGCCGTTGAGGCCCATGCCGCCGCCGCCCGCGCAGATGTACGTCGTCCCGGCGTCCGCGCTCGCGACGACGGAGCCGGCCGGTGCCTCGACCGCCGCGACCCCGGCGCGGATCGGGTCGGTGCGCTCGTAGACGTGGTTGTGGCCGCTGATGACGAGGTCGACGCCGAACTCGTCGAAGAGCGGCCCGAGCGTCGAGCGGACCCCCTCGTCCGAGCCGTGCTCGGCCGCGGTGGCGTACGCGCAGTGGTGCAGCACCGCGACGACGAAGTCGACGTCGGGGTCGGAGCGCAGCGCCGCGAGCCGTTCCCGCACCCACAGCAGCTGACGGCCCTGGGAGTAGTCGCGGTTCGCGGGCAGCTCGGCCGTGAGGTCGTTGGAGTCCGCGACGAGGAAGCCGACCCGGCCGTACGTGTACGTGTAGGCCGTGGGACAGGCCGACGGGCCGTTGGTCGGCAGCGCGAACCGGGTCGTGAGACCGCCGTAGCCGTGCCCGTCGTAGAGCATCTCGATGTCGTGGTTGCCCGCCGCGACCATCCACGGCACGTGCGCGGCGACAGGTTCGATCTGCCGGAAGTAGGCGTCCCACCGGGTGGGCTCGTAGTCGTCCGTCGCCTCGCCGCGACCGCTCGCGTCGGCGTAGGAGATGTCGCCGGCGAGCAGGTGGAAGGCCGGGTCGAACTTCAGCATCACCTGCTCGAGGGAGACCGCCCAGCTCGAGACGCTCTGGTCGCCGAACGCCGTGAAGCTGAACCGGGCACGGTCCGCCGGCTCGGGCGCCGTCCGGAACGTCGCGTCGTTCGAGGCGACGCCGCCGTCGTGGACGACCTGGTAGTGGTACGTCGTGCCGGGTGTGAGACCGCCGAGGTCGGCGCCCGCGTAGTACTGCTCGACGACGCGGCCGTTCGGCATGACCGTCCGCAGCACCTCGAGCGCGGCCGGCACGTCGTTGCCGTACCCGACGTCCGAGCCGTACCGGACGGCGGCGCCCGTCACCGGCCCGCCCACCTGCCAGCGGACCCGGACCTGCGTGCGCGGGTCCTCGCCGAACGCGAGCCAGCGGGCGAGCAGCGGGACCGTGCCCGACGACACCGCCCCCGCGCGCGGGGCGAGCAGCACCGGTCCGGCCCCCAGGGCACCGGTGACCGCGGCGGCGCGCAGCAGCCCGCGACGGCTGAGCACGCCGCGCAGCACGCTGTGCCGCTCGGCCGTGCTCATCCGCGCCAGCTCGTCGGCGCTCAGCCGGCCCACCCGGTGCACCCCCTCCGCCCGCGCGGTCGTGCGCGGGCCCCTCGGGGAGGTTGTCGGCAGCCGGTGGCCCGGTCTGGACCCCTCTGCGGGCGAGGGCCTCAGCCCTGGGCCGTGTGCAGGACGCGGTGCCGCAGGGCCGCGCGGAACAGGTCGCCGGCGCCCGGGCGGGCCTGGAGGCGGCGGTCGAGGAGGGCGCCGCTCTCCTCGACGAGCTCGAGCCAGCGCAGCTCGCGCAGGACCGCGAAGAACAGCGGCGCGGTGTCGACGCCGACCGGGTCGCGGCGTCCGGCGAGGCGCCAGCCGGACTCGGCGACGACGGACTGGACGAGGGCGCGGACGTCCTGCTCGGGGACGCTGTCGCCCGGCTCGAGGACGGCCAGCACGACCTCCCACGCCGTCGCGAGCGCGGAGTCCTCCGGGCCCACGAGACCGGCGGCGACCTCGAGCCACAGGGTGCGGCCGTCCGCGACGGCGGCGCGGCCGCTCTGGGTGCGCACGAGCCGGCCGGACCGGCGGCGGACGAGCCCGAGCCGGGTCGCGGACTCGCGCAGCACGAGCACCGGGTACGCGTCGACCTCGCGGGAGGCCGGGCCGACGATCTCGTCGCGCCAGCCGAGCTCGTCGAGCGCGCGGGCGACGGTGCGCGGGGGCAGGTAGCCGGCGGCGGTGAGCGGGAGGCCGTCCTCGTGGATCTCGGTGAGCAGCCAGTCCATCGGGCGCAGCAGCGAGCGGGCCGGGGCGGCCATCCCGGGGTCGACGCGGCTCAGCAGGCGGCGCTCGAGCGGCGCGAGCAGACCGGTCCGGGTCGTCGAGCGGGGCCGGCGGACCCAGCGGTGCACCCGCTCGGCGACGAGCGCCTCGTACGGCGGCCGGTCGTCGAACGCCGGGTGCGGGGTCGTGAGGACGGCGAGGGTCAGCTCGGCCTGCTGGTCACGCCAGCCCCGGGTGCCGGGCTGCAGGTCGCCGAGGACGACGGCGATCTCGAGCCGGTCCGCGACGAGCTCGTAGAGGGTCGCCTCGACCGGGCCGCACCGGCCGCGCCACGTCACGAGCTCGGTGTCCGGCGGGTGGATCCCGGAGCGCTGCGACGCCCGGTCGGCGAGGGTGTGGCCGCCGCCGTTCGACTGGTCGGCGGCGAGGAGCACCTCGCGCGTCGTGCTGCTGCGCGCGATGCCGGCGTACCGGCCGAGGCCCAGCCCGTCGAGCAGGGCCGCGAGCCCTTCGGCGAGCGGCCAGCGCCGGCCCGCGAGGCGGTCGGCCGCGGCGAGCTCGAACCAGCAGAACTGCTGGACCCGCCACTGGGTCACGGTCTCCGGTCCGCCGCCCCCCGAGAGCGCCTCCCAGGCGAGGCGGGCGTGGTCCACGAGCCGGGTATCCGTTCGTCCCAGCTCGGCGAGCGCCTCCTCGACCGACAGCACCCGGTCAGCCTGCCACCGCGGGCGGGCCGCTCGTCGGCGGCGCGCGGGCGACTCCTACTCTGGGGCTGTGAGCCGCGTCCTCGAACCCGTCGCGATCGCGTCGGACGAGTCCGTGCTCGACGTCCTGCCGCGGTTGCGGGCCGCGCTGTCCGGTGCCGGACCCGCTCTCCTCCCGTACGACGCGGACGCCGCACCCGCTCCGGCGCTGCGCCCCGGCGAGCCGCTGGACGGCGACGAGGACGACCCGGCGGACCCGACGGTCGCCGTCGTCACGACGTCCGGCTCGACGGGCGCCGCCAAAGGTGTACTGCTGCATGCGTCGGCGCTGCTCGCCTCGGTCTCGGCGACCCACGACCGGCTCGGCGGCGCGGGCCGCTGGCTGCTCGCCCTGCCGGCGCAGCACGTCGCGGGCCTGCAGGTGCTGCTGCGCGCGCTCGTCGGGGGCGGCCCGCCGGTCGTGCTCGACCTCACGCGGGGCTTCCGGCCCGACGACTTCGCCGACGCGGCCGCCCGGATGCGCGGCCCGCGCCGGTACACCTCGCTCGTGCCGACCCAGCTCGTCCGGCTGCTCGACGCCGGCGGCCCGGGCCTGGCCGCGCTCACCGGCTTCGACGCCGTCCTCGTCGGGGGTGCGGCCACCGCGCCGAGCCTGCAGGAGCGGGCGCGTGCGGCCGGCGTCCGGCTCGTGACGACGTACGGCATGAGCGAGACGTGCGGCGGGTGCGTGTACGACGGCGTGCCGCTCGACGGGGTCCGGGTCCGGCTCGCTCCTGAGGGCAGTGCAGGTGGGGCGACCGGCGCCGACGGCCGGGTGCTGCTCGGCGGGCCGGTGCTCGCGCGCGGCTACCGCGGGCGGTCCGCGGACGACGGCTCGGCGGCGGGCGGCTTCTTCGTCGCGGACGGCGCGCGCTGGTTCGCGACGGACGACGCCGGTCGGCTGCCCGACGGCGGCCGCCTGGACCTGCTCGGGCGGCTCGACGACGTCGTGACGACCGGCGGTCTCAAGGTCGCGCCGGCCGCCGTCGAGGCCGCGTTGCTGCGCCTGCCCGGTGTCACGGAGGCGGTCGTCGTGGGCGTGCCGGACGCCGAGTGGGGCCAGCGCGTCGTCGCGGCCCTCGTGCTCGCCGACGGCGCGACCGCGCCGTCGATGGCGCAGGTGCGCGAGCGGGTGTCGGCCGACGTCACCGCCCGCGCGACGCCCCGCCAGCTGCTCGTGCTCGACCGGATGCCGCTGCGCGGACCCGGCAAGCCGGACCGGACGGCGCTCGCGCGCCTCGCGACCCTGGGAGACCGCGGGTGACCCCCGACGACACGACAGACCGCACCGGTGCGACGACGGGCGGGACGGCGCCCCGGGCCACGCCCGCCCAGTGGCTCGAGGGCGCCCGGCCCCGGACGCTGCCCGCCGCCGTCGCCCCGGTCCTCGTCGGCACCGGCGCCGCGGCGGGCACCCTGCGCGCCGGGCTCTTCGAACCGCCGTACCCCGGTGACCTGTGGGGCGGGCCCGAGGCCGTCCGGGCCGTGCTCGCGCTCGTCGTCGCGCTCGCCCTCCAGGTCGCCGTGAACTACGCGAACGACTACTCCGACGGCATCCGCGGGACGGACGACGACCGGGTCGGCCCGTTCCGGCTCACCGGCTCGGGCGCGGCCGCCCCGGCGGCGGTCAAGCGGGCGGCCTTCCTCGCGTTCGGCGTCGCCGCGGCCGCCGGGCTCGCGCTCGTCGCGGTCTCCGGTGCCTGGTGGCTCGTCGCCGTCGGCGCCGCGAGCATCCTCGCCGCCTGGTACTACACCGGCGGCACACGGCCCTACGGCTACGCCGGCCTCGGCGAGGTCTTCGTCTTCGTCTTCTTCGGGCTCGTCGCCGTCCTCGGGACGGCGTACACCCAGGCCGGGTCGGTCGACCTGCCTGCGGTGCTCGGCGCGGTCGGCGTCGGGGCGCTCGCCTGCGCGATCCTCGTCGCGAACAACCTGCGGGACATCCCGACGGACGCGGTCGCCGGCAAGCGGACGCTCGCCGTCCGGCTCGGCGACGCCCGCACCAGGGCCCTGTACGCCGGGCTCGTCGCCGTCGCGTTCGTCGTCGCGGCGGTCTGCGCCGCTTCGGGGCGGCCCTGGGCGATGGTCGTCGTCGCCGCGGCGCCGTTCGCCGTCGTGCCGCTGCGGGCGGTCCTCGGCGGTGCGACCGGGCGGGCCCTGCTGCCGGTGCTGCGGGACACCGGCCGGCTCGAGCTCGTCTACGGGCTACTGCTGGGCGCCGGGCTGGCCTTCCTCGGCTGAGCCCTCGCGGGCCGCCTCCCGGCGCGCAGCCTCGTCCTGCCGGGCGAGCGCGGCGTCCGCGGCGGCGTCCTCGACGGCGTCGTCCTCGGCCCGGCGGCGGGACCCTGCGGAGGGCTTCGCCCCGCCCGCCTCGAGCCGGCGCTGGACACGGTCCTGGATCGTGCCGGCGAGCTCCTCGCGGGGGCCGCGCAGGAGCACGTACGACAGGAGCGCGGAGACGACCGCGGCGAGCACGACCGCCAGCAGCATCTCGGCGCCGAGCCAGGAGAAGGTCACCAGGGCGACGAGGAACAGCGCGAGCCTGAGCACGGAGAACTTGAGGAACGGCACCACGCCCACAGCCTACGGTGCGCGACGGCGTCGCCCGGACGGCTCAAGACCCGGGGGGCGTGATCCGACATCTACCCGGACGCACCGTGAGCGCGGTGCGCCGGACAGACCCGTCACCCGCCGAACCACGATGTCGCCGAGCTGGGGCCGAACATGAACGCGAAGGTCACGAACGCCGCCGTCCAGGCGTCCGCGGACGCCCTCGAGGAGCTGCCCGTCCAGGCAGGCAGCCCCGTAGCGACGGGTTTCGACGCGATCCCCGGCTTCGCCGAGCTCGTGAGCCACGAGGCGACCGGCGGCCAGGGACTCGGGACCCGCGACGCCACCCGCTACGAGGCGCTCGCGCTCGGGGCGATGGCCGGCGCGTCGATGCCCGCCGTCTGGATCTCCCACGGCCGCCCGACGGCCTGGGTCGCCGTCGCGGCCCTCGCCGTCACCGCGGCCTCCGCCCTGCACCCGCGGCTGTCCGCCGGCACCTTCGGCCGCGGTTGCGCGGCGCTCACCGCCGCGGCGCTGCTCGCCGTCTCCGCCCCCGACCTCGCGACCGTCGCGGCGCTGTGGTCCGTCGTCGTCGTCGGCGTGCTGACGACCCGGCTGCCCGGCGACACCGGCTGGCTGCTCACCGCCGCCGGCGGCGGCATGCTCGCGATGCTCGAGACCGTGCTCTCCCTCATGGCCGAGCCGCTGGGCGTCTCCGCCGGCCCGAGCGGGGTGCTCCTCGCCGGTGCCGCGGGCACGATCGGCGCCGGCACCGTCGGCAGCGCCGTCGCGCACCGGCTCGCGCTCGGCGGCACCGGCTGGACCCTCGACGCCGGCTTCGACGGCGACCGGATGTGGTCCGGGGCGGGGACGTCGGCCGCGGTCGTCCCCGTCGCCGGCGGGCCGAGCACCGACCCGCTCACCGGGATGGCGACCCGCGGCGTCCTGCTGCGCGGCATCACCCGGGCGCTCGCCCGGGTCGACGTCATCGGCGGCCGGGTGGCCCTGTTCGTCCTCGACGTCGACCGGTTCGACGTCGTCGCCCAGAAGCACGGCGACAAGCGGGCCAACGAGGTGCTCCGGCACCTGGCCCGCCGGCTGCGCGCCGCGATGCCGGCCGAGGACGTCGTCGCGCGCGTCGGGCCGACCACGTTCGCCGTCCTCGTCGAGGGCGTCGGGCCGGACGGCTGCGAGTCGATGGTCCACCGGATGGCGGCGCTGCTCGAGGAGGAGATGCTCGTCGGCGGCGCCCTGGTGTCCGTCACCTGCTCGGTCGGCACCGCGATCGCGGACGCCGACCTCGCCAGCCCCGAGCGCCTCCTGCGGGCCGCGAGCACCGCGATGCACGCCGCCCAGACCGCCGGCCGCGGCCGCTGGGTGCACCACGACCCGGCGATGGCCGCGCACGACGCGACCCGCGAGGGCATCGAGGACGACCTGCGCGCGGCCGTCGCCGACGGCGACATCGACATCGCGGTGCAGGGCATCGTCGACCTCGCCGCGGACCCGTCGTCCGACCGGACCGGCGGCGTCGAGGTGCTCGCCCGCTGGACCCGCCCGGACGGCACGACCGTGCCGCCGCAGCACTTCGTCGCCGTCGCCGAGGAGCTGGGCATCGGCTCGCGGCTCGGCGAGATCGTCCTCGACCGGGCGCTCGACCTGCTCGTGCAGTGGGGCGCGACCGACGTCCCCGCGGACGACGAGGCCTCGACCGGGCCGCGCTACGTGGCCGTGAACCTGTCGCGCAGCCAGCTCGAGGACCCGGGGTTCGCGCGGGCCGTCGCCGACCGGCTCGCCGCCCGCGGCGTCGCGCCGTCCCGGCTGTCCGTCGAGGTGAGCGCCGTGACCTTCGTCGACACCGACCAGGCCCGCCGCACCCTCGGCATGCTGCGCTCGCTCGGCGTCGGGGTGGCCGTCGACGACTTCGGCCGCGGCTCGCTCGGCCTGCTCGCGCTGCGCCAGCTCCCCGTGGACACGGTCAAGGTCGACCGTCAGGTGACGATGGACCTCGGCCGCGACGACACCGTCGCCGCGACCGTGCTCACGCTGTGCCGGGCGATGGGACGGCGCTGCGTCGCCGAGGGCGTCGAGTCGACGTCCCAGCTCGAGGCGGCCCGCCGGCTCGGGATGGACGGCGCGCAGGGCTTCCTGCTCGGGCGCCCGATGCCGCCGGCGGCGACGCCGCCGCGGCACGTGGGGTAGGACCGGCCGCAGGCAGGGTCGGTCAGAGGTCAGTCCGGGGTGGAGGTGTCGCCGGTGTCCCGGCGCTCCTTCTCCTCGCGGCGCTGCTCCTTCTCCTCGCGGCGCTGCTCCTTGGCCTGCCGGCGGCGCTCCTCGCGCTCGGCGCGGCGCTGCTCGCGGGTCTGCTGCTCGAGGGAGCGCAGGAAGTCCGGGTCGTCGTCCGGCGCGAGCACCCGGGGGCCGCGGCCCGCGGCGCCCGGCGCCTTGGGCGCGCCGTAGACGAGCCAGGCGATCCCGCCGACGAGCGGGACGAGGATCACGAGGAACCACAGCGGTCTCGGCAGCCCGCGCACCTCTCGCTCGTCGCTGCGCCAGCAGTCGACGAGCCCGTAGATCATCACCCCGACGGTGATGAGCCCGACGATCGCCTGTCCCATGCCGTCCACTGTAAGTCGTCCGCGCGGACCCGGCGTCCCGGGCCCCTGGTCACTTCGCGTAGGAGTGCAGCCCCACGAAGAAGATGTTGACCACGAGGAAGTTGAACAGGATGCAGCCGTACCCGGCCAGCGCCAGGTACGCCGAGCGGCGGCCGTCCCAGCCACGGGTCGCGCGGGCGTGCAGGTACCCCGCGTAGACGACCCAGATGACGAAGGACCAGACCTCCTTCGGGTCCCAGTTCCAGTAGCGGCCCCAGGCGTGCTCGGCCCAGATCGCACCGGCCATGACGGTGAAGGTCCACAGCGGGAACGCGATCGCGTGCAGCCGGTACGACGAGCGCTCGAGCTCGACCGAGCCCGGCAGGTTGTCCATGAAGCGGCCGCGCGCGGGCGGGTTCCCGGCGGCGCGGGCGAGCTCGCGGCGCTCCTGCACGAGCTGGAGCACGGTCGTGGAGAACGCCAGCGTGAACAGGGCGGACGCGATGAACGCCACGGAGACGTGGATGACGAGCCAGAAGCTCTGCAGCGCCGGCACGAGCTGGGCGGCCCGGGTGTAGAGCACTGTGACCGCCAGGCCGAGGGTGAGCAGCACCGGGCCGACGACGAAGGTGCCGAGGTAGCGCACGTCCCGGCGGCTGAGCACCGCGAGGTAGACGGCGGTCACGACGACCGCGCCGCTCACCGAGAACTCGTACATGTTGCCCCAGGGGGCGCGGTGGACCGAGGCCCCGCGGGCGACGACGCCGCCGAGGTGCAGGGCGAACGCGAGCCAGGTGAGGGCGACGGCGATGCCGCCGATCTTGGTGCGCGGGCGCGACCGCGGCTCGTCGGCCGAGGCGGACGGCGTGACGGACGCCACGTCCCTGACGGGCTCTCCGTCCGGGCCGACGAGCACCTTGCCCTCGCCCTCGACACGGGCGCCGCGGCCGGACAGGTCCACCGCGAAGGCCGCCATCGCGCCGGTGTAGACGGCCATCGCCGAGTACACGAGCTGGTTGGACAGGGTTGCGAGCGTCGCGTCGACGGCCACCGTCACTCCTCGTCGTCCTGGTGCTGCGGG
Source organism: Kineosporia sp. R_H_3 (assembly GCF_002198675.1). Lineage (GTDB taxonomy): Bacteria > Actinomycetota > Actinomycetes > Actinomycetales > Kineosporiaceae > R-H-3. The sequence continues at coordinate 34,540 of NZ_MWLL01000152.1, forward strand.
TCGTGCTGGTGCTTCGGGTCGTGCTGCTGCGGGCCCGGGACGATCTCCGCGAGGACCTCGCGGACGAGCGGTTCCAGGGCGGTGTCGTCGCCGCGGGACAGCCCCGCCACCTCGACCACGGTACGGCCCTCGCCGTCCGTCGACACCCGGGCCCACAGGCGCCGGCGGCGGACGAAGAGGGACGCCGTGAGGCCGGCGAGGGCGAGCACGGCGAAGCCGAGGACCCAGCCCTTCGCGGGGTCGTACCGGATGTCCAGGGCGGCGTAGCGCTTGATCCCGTCGAAGGTCACCGAGCCCGCGCCGTCCGGCAGGTCGAACGTCGTGCCGGGCGCGAGCAGGATCCGCAGCGGCTCGCCCGAGTCGTCGGTGAGCTGCGTGAGGTCCTTGTCGTCGAACTCGTAGACCGACTGCGGGACGCCGCTGTCGAGACCGAGGCCGTCGACGCCGGGCGCGGAGACGTACGCGGTGAGGAACAGCCGCGGGTCGGTGAGGCCGGGGAAGATCGAGATCGGCCCCTTGACCGGGTCGACGACGGACGTCGGGAGGAAGAGCCCGCGCAGCGCGATCTGCCGCGGCTGGGCGTCGGGCACCTTGACGACGCCGAGGCTCGTGTACTGGGCGTCCCGGGGCAGGAACGGGACCGCGCCGCTGAACGCGACGTTCCCCTCGCCGTCCCGCACCGTGAGCACCGGCGCGTACCCGTTGCCCACGAGGAAGAGCCGGGTGCCGCCGACGTCGACCGGCTGGTTGACCCGCAGGGTCCGGGTGGACGGCGGGCCGCCCGCGTCGGCGACGGTGACCGCGCCGGTGAACATCCGCGGGGCGCCGAGCTGGCCGCCGCCGGAGCCGTCGTCGAAGTCGACCTTCAGGGAGTCGAGGGTCAGGGTGAACGGCGGCAGGTCACCGGTGTCGACCCGGCTGCCGGCCGACAGCGTGTTGTACATGACCGCGACGTTGGAGAACGGCTGCCCCTCGACGACCGTGACCTGGCCGGAGTAGCCGACGAGCGTGCCCGCCGCGATCGAGACGAGCAGCCCGAGGAGCGCGAGGTGGAAGGCGAGGTTGCCGGTCTCGGCCGTGTACCCCTTCTCCGCCGCCAGGCTCGTGCCGCCGTCATGCTCGGCGAGCCGGAAACGCCTGCGGCGCAACGCCGTCCGGGCCTTCTCGAGCATCTCCTCCGGCGATCCGTCGACCGTGGCCGAGGCGTGCGCGGGGAGCCGCTCGAGCCGGCGCGGGGTGCGCGGCGGCGCGCTGCGGGCGCTCTTCCAGTGCTGCTTCGCCCGCGGCACGACGCAGCCGACGAGCGAGACGAACAGGAGCAGGTAGATCGCCGAGAACCACGGCGAGGAGTAGACGTCGAAGGCGCCGAGCCGGTCGAGCCACGGGCCGCTCGTCGTGTGCTCGGCGAGGTAGCCGTCGACCTTCGTCGGGTCGATGCGGCGCTGCGGGAAGACCGAGCCGGGGACGGCGGCGACCGCGAGCAGCATGAGCAGGAGCAGCGCGACCCGCATGCTCGTCAGCTGGCGCCAGGCCCAGCGCGCCCAGCCGGCCGGGCCCAGCGGCGGCAACCGCACCGGCTCGGGCTGCGCGGTCTCGGGGAGCATCGTGTCGGTCATCGTGCGCTCGTCACCCTCACAGCACGGTCTCGTAGCCGGCGATCGAGCCCTGGACCGACTGGATCCACTGGCCCCACAGGCCCGTCACGAGGAGGACCCCGACGACGACGAGCACTCCCCCGCCGAACCGGGTCACGGCGACCCGGTGCCGGCGGACGACGTCGAAGGCGCCCATGGCGCGCCGGTAGGCCAGCCCGGCGGCGACGAACGGCAGACCCAGGCCGACGCAGTACGCGGCGCCGAGGAGGGCGCCGCGGGTCGCGGTGCCGTCGATGAGGCTGAGGCTGACGATCACGGTGAGGGTCGGCCCCGTGCACGCCGTCCAGCCGACGCCGAAGACGACGCCGAGCAGGGGCGCGGCGGCCAGGCCGGCGGCGGGGCGGACGTCGAGCCGCTTGGTGCTCTGGAGCACCGGCAGCGCCCCCAGGTAGACCAGCCCGAGCCCGATCGTGACCGCGCCCAGGACGCGCTCGACCGCCGTCCGGTGCTCGAGGAGCGCGCCGCCGAGGGCGCCCGCGGTGAGCCCGACGAGCACGAACACGACGCTGAACCCGGCCACGAACAGGAGCATCCCGGCGACCATCCGGCCGCGCCGCTGCTTCTCGAGGTCGACGCCGGTGAGCCCGGTGACGTACCCGAGGTAGCCGGGCACGAGCGGCAGGACGCACGGCGAGAGGAACGACACGAGGCCCGCCGCGACCGCGATCGGCAGCGCGAGCACGAGCGAGCCGTCGAGGACGGTCTGGCTCAGGTCGCTCACGGTGTTGTCCGGTCGCGCGGGCGACGGCGCTCAGGTCCGCGCCTTCCCTCCTCGTTCGCAGACCAAGAGCGGGTCTGCTCTCTCGTCAGTCCAGGCACGGCCGCGCCGCCTCCCGCGCTCATCGTGCTCACGCGACCTGCGGGTCGCGGCCGGCGACGACGTCCTCGACGAGGTCGACGAGCGTCGTGCGGGTCGTCGGGCCGCTGATCCGGACGGCGATCCGGCCCTGCGGGTCGAGGACGAGGGTCGAGGGGATCGCGTTGGCGGCGACCGCGCCCCGCAGCGCGAGCAGGCTCTTGCCGCCGTCGTCGGCAAGGCTCGGATAGGTGATCGCGAACTTCCGCTGGTACGCGAGGGCCTCGCTCTGGCTCTGCTGGCGGACGTTGATCCCGACGAACTCGACGCCCTTGCCCTTGAGGTCCTTGTAGGCCTGCTCGAGGTCCGGCGCCTCCTTGCGGCACGGCGGGCACCACGAGCCCCAGACGTTGAGGACGACGACCTTTCCGCGCAGGCTCGTGACGTCGAGGGCTGCGCCCTCCAGCGTCTTCCCGGAGAGCGCGACCGGGTCCGGCCGCTGCGTCACGGGCAGCACGGTGATCGTGCCGTCACCGCTGACGAAGCCCTTGCCGCTGCCGTCCGCCGTGCCGGACGACGAGCAGGCGGTGAGCGCCGTGGCGCCCAGGAGCAGGGCGGCCAGCGCGGCGCGCCGGCGCACCCCCCGTCGTCCGCCCCGCCGCGCGCTCATGCCCCGGCGACCTTGTTCGCACCGGGGAGCAGGTCGGCGGCCGGCTCGGCGTAGCTCACCGAGACGAGCTCGTCGCCGTCGTAGTGCAGGGACGTCACCGACGCGAGCGAGCACTGCCGCTTGCGCGGGTCGTGGACGAACCGGCGGTGCTCGGCTGCGAGCCGGGCGATCCAGACCGGCAGCTGGTGGCTGACGATGACGGCCTCGTGGCCGCGGGCGGCGTCCCGGGCGTCCTCGGCGGCGGCGTGCATCCGCCACGCGACCTGGGCGTAGGGCTCGCCCCACGACGGCCGGAACGGGTTGACGAGGTGCTTCCACACCGAGGGGTGGCGCAGGCTGCCGTCGCCGACGCCGAACCGCTGCCCCTCGAACACGTTCTCCGACTCGATGACCCGGGCGTCGGTGACGATCGGCAGACCGGTCACCTTGGCGATGGGCTCCGCGGTCTCCTGGGCGCGCTCGAGCGGCGAGGCGACGAGGTGGACGACGTCCCGGGTCTCGAAGTACGCCCCGGCCCGGTCGGCCATCTGCCGGCCGAGCGCGGAGAGGTGGTAGCCGGGCAGGCGGCCGTAGAGGATCTTCTCGGGGTTCTCCACCTCGCCGTGGCGCAGCAGGTGGACGACGGTGCGCTCGGTCACGCGCGGGCCTCCCCGCTCGTCGCCGATGACGCCGCCGCGGCGGCCTTCGCGGCGGCGGGCAGCGCGTCGAGGATCCGGCCGACGGCGGTCTCGTCGTGCGCACCGGAGAGGAACCAGGCCTCGAACGCGCTCGGCGGCAGGTAGACGCCGTCGGCGAGCATGCTGTGGAAGAAGGCGGTGAAGGCGGGCAGGTCCTGCTTGCGGGCGTCGTCGTAGTCGCGGACCGCGGCGGGGCCGTCGTCCGCACTGAAGAAGACGCTGAACATCGAGCCGGCGGACTGGACGACGTGCGGGACACCCTCGGCGCCGAGCGCCGCCGACGCGGCCTTCGAGATCGTCGCCGCGGCGGCCTCGAGCCGGGCGTAGAGCTCCGGGGTGCAGCCGGTGAGGGTGGCCAGGCCCGCCGCGGTCGCGACCGGGTTCCCGGAGAGGGTGCCCGCCTGGTAGACGGGGCCCTCGGGGGCCAGGTGCGACATGACGTCGGCGCGGCCGCCGAACGCCGCGGCCGGGAACCCGCCGCCCATGACCTTGCCGAAGGTGAACAGGTCGGGGACGCCGTCCGCCGTCGGGCCCTCGTGCCCGAACCAGCCGGCCGCGCTGACCCGGAAGCCCGTCATGACCTCGTCGCTGACGAGGAGCGCGCCGTGAGCCTTCGTGACCCGGCGCAGCGCGGCGGTGAAGCCGGGGCCGGGCGGGACGACGCCCATGTTGCCGGCGGCGGCCTCGGTGATGAGGCAGGCGATGTCGTCGCCGTGCGCGGCGAACGCGGCCTCGAGGGCGGCGACGTCGTTGTACGGCAGGACGAGGGTGTCGGCGGCGCTCGCGCCGGTGACGCCGGGGGTGTCCGGCAGCGCGAAGGTCGCGACCCCGGAGCCGGCCGCGGCGAGCAGCGCGTCGACGTGCCCGTGGTAGTGCCCGGCGAACTTCACAACCTTGCTGCGCCCGGTGAACCCGCGGGCGAGCCGGATCGCGCTCATCGTCGCCTCGGTGCCCGAGCTGACGAGGCGTACCTTCTCGACCGGGTCGACGCGGGCGACGATCGCCTCGGCGAGGAGCAGCTCGTTCTCGGTCGGCGTCCCGAAGGAGAAGCCGGAGTCCGCGGCCTCGTGGACGGCGGCGAGGACGTCGGGGTGGGCGTGACCGAGGATCATCGGCCCCCACGAGCAGACGAGGTCGACGTACTCGCGCCCGTCGACGTCGTACACGTACGGCCCCTGCCCGCGGGCCATGAACCGCGGCGTCCCGCCGACCGCGCGGAAGGCGCGGACCGGGGAGTTCACGCCGCCGGGGACGATCGCCCGGGCTCGCTCGAAGAGTGCTTCGGACGCGGGGGCCTCGAAGGGGTACCGACTCACGGCCCCAGTCTCGCAAGCCGGACGCCCGGAGCGTGAATCGGGGGCGTGTGCCGTCCCGCACGCGGACGTCATCCGGTCTCCCGACGCTGCTCCTGGAGCGTCTCCTCCCGCGGCCGGGCCCCCTCGCGGTTGCCGGCCTTCTGCATCGCGTACGCCGCACGGACCAGCGGCAGCGGCCACCTCGGCACCGGTGCCGGCAGCCCCGGCCGGACCTCCCGCTGCGACAGCGACCGCCGCACCTCGCGCAGCACCTGGTCGCGGTGGTACGTCTCCGGCGGCCGCGTCATCGCGAACCGGTCGCCCCACCACTCGCCCCGGACCGGGTCGACAACGAGCCCGAGGTGCGCCGGGTACCGCCGCCCCGCGCCGTCCCGGCACATCCCCGGCCCGTCGAGCTCCTCCAGCGGCGGGACGAACACCAGGCCCTCGCCGTCGACCTCGCGCACGACGACGAGCTCGAACCCGGCAGCGCCGAGCAGCGTCTCGAGCACCCCGAGCCGAGGCGGCTGCCCGGCCTCGACCCGCTCCACGGTGGCCCGCCCGACGCCTGCTCTCTCGGCGAAGTCCCGTTGGTTGAGGCCCGTCTCGGCGCGAGCCTGTCGCACGTAGTCCCCCGCAGGAAATCCGTCCGGCCACATGCCTCGACTGTGCATGGCCTTCCGCGGTGGCCGCCGTCGGCACCCGTCCACCTGTGGACAGTGGGACGGAACCCCGACCTGTGGACGGATCGCCCCCGGTCGAACGGCCGCTCCCGACCACCGGTACGGGCCGGGAGGGAGCAGTGCCCCGTTCGCTTTGCACTGCCCTCACTTGTGAGGGTGCCTACGACGCCCGTCTCCCCAGCCATCGGCACCGCGCCAGAGCTTCGCCTTTGCTCGACGACACGCCGTTGCGGACCCTGCGAGTCGCGAAGCAACGACGAAGCTGTGGCGCTGCCCGTCGGCTCCTCAGAGGTGAGGGCACAGCAAGCGGCAAGCGCTCGCGGGCGCGCCTTCGACCGCCCTCAGAAGTGAGGGCAGAGCAAGCAGGCGATGCCCAGGGTCGGCCCACCCTCATAAGTGAGGGCAGAGCAAAGCATGGCGAGAATTGCTCTCGTCCCGCCGCGGAGGCGAACGTCAGGCCGTACCGCGCAGACCGGCGCGGATCTTCTGCATCGCGGTGCCGAGGCACTCGACCTCGGGCTCGGTGAGGACGTCGAAGACCGTCTCGCGGACGGCGGCGACGTGGTCGGGGGCGGCTCGCTGGATGGTCGCGAAGCCGTCGTCGGTGAGGACGCAGAGGACGCCGCGGCCGTCGTCCGGGCAGGCCTCGCGACGGACGAGGCCCCGGTCCTCCATGCGGGCGACGGTGTGGGTCAGGCGGCTGCGGGAGTTCACGGCGCGGTCGGCGAGCTCGGACATGCGCAGCCGGTGGCCGTCGGTCTCCGAGAGCTGGACCATGATCTCGTACTCGGCGAGCGAGAGGTCGGCGTCGTCGACGAGGCGGCGGTTGAGCTTGTCGTTGAACAGCCGCGTGACGTCGAGGTAGGCGCGCCAGACGGCCTGCTCCTGGGCGGTGAGCCACCGCGGCTCGGTGGCCGTCGTGTCCGTGTCGCTGTCCGTGTCCATGTCAGCGCCCCGTGAGGTCCCGGGCGAGCCAGCCTGCGGCCTCGCACGCCCAGTAGGTGAGGATCGTCGACGCGCCGGCGCGGCGGATCGACGTGAGGGACTCCAGGATCGCGCGCTCGCGGTCGATCCAACCGCGCTCGGCGGCCGCCTCGATCATCGAGTACTCCCCCGACACCTGGTAGGCCGCGACCGGCACGTCGACCGCGCCGGCCACCGCGTGCACGAGGTCCAGGTACGACATCGCCGGCTTCACCATGACCATGTCGGCGCCCTCGGCGACGTCGAGGGCCACCTCGCGCAGCGCCTCGCGGCCGTTCGCCGGGTCCTGCTGGTAGGTCCGACGGTCGCCCTCGAGCGAGGACTCCACGGCGTCGCGGAACGGGCCGTAGAACGCCGACGCGTACTTCGCCGCGTAGGCGAGGATCCCGACGTCGGTGTGCCCCGCGCCGTCCAGCGCCGTCCGGACCGCCGCGACCTGGCCGTCCATCATGCCGCTCGGGCCGACGAGGTCGACCCCGGCGGCGGCGAGCGCGACGCCCATGTCCCGGTACCGCTCGAGCGTCGCGTCGTTGTCGACGCCGCCGTCGGGTCGCAGGACCCCGCAGTGCCCGTGGTCGGTGAACTCGTCGAGGCACAGGTCCGCCATGACGACGACGTCCCCGCCGACCTCGGCGACGACGTCGCGGACCGCCACGTTGAGGATGCCGTCGGGGTCGGTCGCGCCGGAGCCGGCGGCGTCCTTCACCGTCGGGATGCCGAAGAGCATGATGCCGCCGACGCCGAGCCGGGCCGCGTCGACGGCGGCCTTGCGCAGCGAGTCACGGCTGTGCTGGACGACGCCCGGCATCGACCCGATCGGCGCCGGCTCGCTCGCGCCCTCCTTGACGAAGACCGGCAGCACGAGCTCGGCCGGATGCAGCCGGGTCTCGGCGACGAGTCGGCGCATCGCGCGCGAGGTCCGCAGCCGGCGGGGCCGCACCCCGGGGAACGCGCCCGCGCTCACTTCGCGGTCCGTCGGGCCGCACCCTTGCGCTGGCTCGGCCGCAGCACCGGCTCGCCGGCCTCGACGGCCGAGAGCCGCACGCCGGTGCCGTACTCGGCCAGCGCCTGGACGAGCGCCTCGGTGTTCGGCTCCGGGGCGAGGACGTCGACCCGCAGGCCGTGCTCCTCGGCCGTCTTCGCCGTCGCCGGCCCGATGCACGCGACGATCGTCGTCGGGTGCGGCTTGCCCGCGATGCCGACGAGGTTGCGCACCGTCGAGGACGACGTGAAGACGACCGCGTCGAACTGGCCCGTCTTGATCGCCTCCCGGACGTCCGCGGCCGGCGGCGCCGCCCGCACCGTGCGGTAGGCGGTCACGTCGTCGACCTCCCAGCCGCCGGCCTGCAGGCCCGCGACGAGGGTGTCGGTCGCGATGTCCGCCCGGGGCAGGAACACCCGGTCGATCGGGTCGAGGACCTCGTCGAACGGCGGCCAGATGTCGAGCAGGCCCTGCGCCGACTGCTCGGTCTCGCCGCTCGGCACGAGGTCGGGCTCGATGCCCCACTCGCGCAGCGCCTCGGCGGTGACCCCGCCGACGGCCGCGACCTTGAGGCCGGCGAAGGCCCGGGCGTCGAGCCCGAACTCCTCGAACTTCTCCCGGATCGCCCGCACCGCGTTGACCGACGTGAAGCCGATCCACTCGTAGCGGCCGGTCACCAGGCCCTTGACGGCCTTCTCGATCTGGTGCGGCGTGCGCGGCGGCTCGACCGAGATCGTCGGGACGACCTCGGCCGTCGCGCCGTGCTCGGTGAGCCGGGAGACCATCGACCCGGCCTGCTGCTTCGTCCGCGGCACGAGCACCCGCCAGCCGAACAGCGGCTTGGTCTCGAACCACGCACCGACCTCGCGCAGCCCGGCGGCCGCGCCGACGACGGCCGTCACCGGCCGCTCGAGGCGGGCCGCCGGCACCGCCTTGGCGACCTCGGCGAGCGTGCACGACACCGTCCGCTGCTCGGTCGTGGTGCCCTTGGACGTGACCGCGACCGGCGTCGAGCCGGCCCGCCCCGCCCGGAGCAGCCCTGCGGCGGCGTCGACGATCTCGTCGACCCCGCCGAGGACGACGACCGACGACTGCGCGTCGGCGTGGAGCGCCCAGTCGACGGTCACGCCGTGCGGGTGGACGACGTGCACGGACGACGTCCCGGCCGGCGTGAGCGGGATCCCCGCGTACGCGGGGACGGCGGTCGCGGCGGAGACGCCGGGGACGATCTCGAAGCCGATGCCCTCCTTGCGGCACGCCGCGATCTCCTCGGCGAGGCCGGTGAACGTCGCGGGGTCGCCGTCCATGAGCCGGACGACGCGCCCGCCCTTCTTCGCGGCCCGGACGACGATCTTGGCGCGGGCGGCGCGGGTCATGGGCTGGCCGTCCTCGCCGAAGCCGGCGTCGACGATCTCGACGTCCTCGGGGCAGCGGGTCGCGACGAGTCGCTCGCGGTCGGTCTGGTCGACGACGACGGTCGAGGCCTCGGCGAGGCGCTCGACGGCACGCAGCGTCAGCAGTCCCTCGTCGCCGGGGCCGGCGCCGACGAACGAGACCTGCCCGACGGAGGTCTTCTTGCGCGTGCGGGTGGAGCTCACAGGTCACCTTCTCTTGCCGGTCGTGCGGACTCCGGTCGTGCAGACTCCGGGCGTTCAGGCTGTGCGGGTGGTCCGGGCGGTACCGGCGGCGGGGCGACCAGCTCGGCGGCGCCGTCCTCGAGGAGGATCTCCGCGAGCCGCCGCCCGACACCGGTCGCGTCGTCGGCGGGCCCGGTCACGGACCGCCGGATCGTCACCGCGCCGTCGACGGACGCCACGACGGCGCGCAGGAACAGCTCGTCGCCGTCGTCGCCCTCGACGACCTCGCCGAGCGCACCGAGCGGTGCGGCGCAGCCGGCCTCGAGGACGGCGAGCAGCGTGCGCTCGGCCTCGACGGCCGCCCGGGTCGCCGGGTCCTCGAGCGCCGCGACGGCCGCGACGACGTCCGTGTCGGCCTCGCGGCACTCGACGGCGAGCGCGCCCTGCCCGGGGGCGGGGAGCATGGTCAGCGGGTCGAGCACCTCGGTCGCCTCGTCGGCGCGCCCGAGGCGCAGCAGCCCGGCGCGGGCCAGGACGACGGCGTCGACCTCGCCCGACGTGACGAGACCGAGCCGGGTGTCGACGTTGCCGCGCACCCCGACGACCTCCAGGCCCAGCCCGAGCGCGCGCAGCTGGGCGGCCCGGCGCGGCGAGCCGGTGCCGATCCGCGAGCCGGCCGGCAGCTCCCCGACGGTGAGCCCGTCACGGGCGACCAGCACGTCGCGCGGGTCCTCGCGCAGCGGGACGGCAGCGACGACGAGCCCGGGGGCGGGTGCGGTCGGCAGGTCCTTGAGGGAGTGGACGGCGAGGTCCACCTCCTTGGCGAGCAGGGCGTCGCGCAGGGCGGAGACGAAGACGCCGACCCCGCCGAACGTCGCGAGCGGCGCGGTGGAGGTGTCCCCGTGGGTCACGACCTCGACGAGCTCGACGCGCAGGTCCTCGCCGCGGGCGGCGGCCGCCGCCTCGATCGCGGCGGCGACGTGCCCGGACTGGGTCCGGGCGAGCGCGCTGCGCCGGGTGCCCAGGCGCAGCACGCGCGGCCCCCCGGCCTGCTCGCCGGGCGCGGACGCCGTCGATGCCGGCGTGGTCTGGACGGTCATGACACCAACCCGGTGTGACTGGGGGCCGGGATGCTCAGCCCTGGTGGGGACGACGGGACGGGCTGCTCGGACACGGCCGCGACCCGCCCGAGGTCGAGCCCGAAGAGCTCGCGCAGCGCGTCGGCGTAGGCCGACCCGCCAGGCTCGCCCGCGAGCTCCTTGACCCGGACCGTCGGGTTGTGGAGCAGCTTCTCGACGACGCGGTGGACGGTCTGCTCGAGCTCGGCGCGCACCGTCGGGTCGACCTGCACCCGCTGCTGGAGCCGCGTGAGCTCGGCCTCGACGACGCTGCGGGCGTGCGCGCGCAGGGCGACGACGGTCGGCGCGACGGCCTGGGCGCGCTGCTCGGCGAGGTACGTCTGCACCTCGGCGACGACGATCTCGCGGACCTGGGCGACCTCGACGGCGACCTCGTGGGTCGCGAGGTGCCGGCCGAGCGCCTCGAGGTCGACGACGGTGACGCCGTCGACGTCCGCGGCCTGCGGGTCGACGTCCCGCGGCAGCGCGAGGTCGACGTACGCCTGCGGCCGCCCGCCCCGGGCCGCCGACGCGGCGGCCGCGAGCCCGGCGGTGACGACGTGCCCGACGGCTCCCGTGCACGACACGACGACGTCGGCCGCGGCGAGCGCGGCGGGCAGGTCGGACATCGGGACGGCGGTACCCCCGCCGGCCTCGGCGAGCCGCTGCGCGCGGGCCGCCGTCCGGTTCGCGACGACGAGCCGCCCGACACCGCGCCGGGCCATCGTCGCGACCGCGAGGCCGCTCATCGCGCCCGCGCCCACGACGAGCACCGACGCCTGTGCGAGCGGCCCGACGGCCTGCTCGCTGCGGGCGATCCCGGCCTCGACGAGGGAGCCGGCCGCGCGGTCGAGCCCGGTCTCGCTGTGGGCCCGCTTGCCGACCCGCAGCGCGACCTGGAGCAGGTGCCCGAGGACGCGCGCCGCGGAGCCGGACTCCTGGGCCTCGCGCAGGGCGGTGCGGACCTGGCCGAGGATCTGCTGCTCGCCGACGGCCATCGAGTCCAGGCCGGCGGCGACCGTGAACAGGTGGGTCACCGCGGCGGCCTCGTAGTGCACGTAGAGGTGGTCGGTGAGCTCGGCGAGCGTCAGCCCGGTCGCGGCCGCGAGCAGCGCGCCGACGTCCGCGACGCCGCCGTGGAACTTGCTCACCTCGGCGTAGACCTCGAGCCGGTTGCACGTCGCGAGGACGACGGCCTCGGCGACGCTGTCGGAGCGGCACAGGTCCGCCTCGAGGGTGCGCGCGGCGGTGCCACCGAGGGCGGCACGCTCGAGGAGATCGAGCGGCGCGGTCCGGTAGGACAGCCCGACGACGAGGACGCTCACGGGGACACTCCAGCCCGACCCGTACCCCCGTCGGGTTCCAGTGCGACGACCCGGGCCGGTACGTCGACCGACAGCCGGTTGGCGACCTGGCGCTGCTCGTGGAACGCCAGGATCTGCAGCTCGGTCGACAGGTCGACCTTGCGGACCATCACAGTGTCGGGCACGAGCAGGACGACGGGGGCGAAGTTGAGCACGCTCGTCACGCCCGCGGCGACGAGCCGGTCGCAGACGTCCTGCGCCGCGGGGGCCGGCGTGGCCACGACCCCGATGTGGACGCCCTGCTCGGCGACGACCTCCTCGAGGTCGTCCACGGGCCGCACGACGAGTCCGCCGACGGTCTCCCCGACGATCCGGTCGTCGGCGTCGAGCAGGGCGGCGACGGTGAAGCCGCGGGAGACGAAGCCGCCGTAGTTCGCCAGGGCGTGCCCGAGGTTGCCGACGCCGACGATGACGACGCGCCAGTCCTGGGTCAGACCGAGCTCGCGGGAGATCTGGTAGACGAGGTACTCGACCTCGTAGCCGACCCCGCGGGTGCCGTACGAGCCGAGGTGCGACAGGTCCTTGCGCAGCTTCGCCGACCCGACCCCGGCCGCGGCCGCGAGCTCCTCGGACGAGACCGTGGCGGTACCGTCCTCGGCGAGCGTCGTCAGCGCGCGCAGGTACACCGGCAGGCGGGCCACGGTGGCGTCGGGGATGCCCTGCCGCACGGGACGTGCCTGGCGCACGAGACGGGCAGGACGCGGCGTGGACACGGGAGCGCAGACTCCTCGGGGAGCAGGTGGTGCTCGAGCCCGTCGTCTGGTGTCACGGCCCAGACGTGGGATGACCCGTCCAGCGTAGGCACTTGTGAACGGGTGCACAAAGTTGACAGCGTCCCGGACCGGATGCTGGACGGGGCGCAGCGGCGGACGTGCCGTACGTCACGCCCGGCGGCGCCCCAGCCAGCCGCGGCGGCCGGCGAGCGCCTCGCGCAGCCGGTGCTCGTCCACCCGGAAGAAGGCGTGCTCGGTGCCGTCGAGGAGGACGACGGGGATCTGCTCCGCGTAGCGCTCCCGCAGGTCCGCGTCGTCGTCGATCGAGACCTCGGCCCAGCCGGTGCCCGTGTCGGTGGCGACCCGCGCGACGACCTCGCGCGCCGTGTCGCACAGGTGGCAGCCGGGCCGGCCGACGAGGGTGATCCGCTCCTGCGTCACGGCCGACAGCGTAGACCCGGGCCGCTCCCGGGCCGCTCCCGGCCTGCGCCGTTAGAGTGACGCGCATGGCCGAGCCGGACGTCCCCGAGGCGACGCCGGACGACGTCGTCGCCGGCCGCGCGTCCGCCGCCGCGGCGTCCACGGACCTGCCCGACACCCTCGCCCCGGACGACCGCGACCTGCGGGTCCGCGCGAGCGACGTGCTCGAGGCCGGGTCCGCCGCGGCCGAGCTGGAGGCCGCGCTCGCCGTCCCGCCGGACCCGGCGGCCGCGGCGTTCTTCGACGTCGACAACACCGTCATGCAGGGCGCGTCGATCTTCCACCTCGCCCGGGGCCTCTACCGCCGCAAGTTCTTCACCCTCAAGGACATCGCGGGCTTCGCCTGGCAGCAGGCGCAGTTCGTGCTCGTCGGGGAGAACATGGAGCACGTCGAGGAGATCCAGGAGAAGGCCCTGTCGTTCGTGGCCGGGCACCAGGTCGCCGAGCTCCGCGCGGTCGGCGAGGAGGTCTTCGACGAGCTCATGGCCGACAAGATCTGGCCCGGCACGCACGCCCTCGCCCGGATGCACCTGGACGCCGGGCAGCGGGTCTGGCTCGTCACCGCGACGCCGGTCGAGGTGGCCGAGGTGATCGCCGCCCGGCTCGGCCTCACCGGCGCCCTCGGCACGGTCGCCGAGCACGTGGACGGCGTCTACACCGGTCGGCTCGTCGGCAAGCCGATGCACGGCGCGGCCAAGGCCGAGGCGGTCAAGGCACTCGCCGAGGCGGAAGGGCTCGACCTCGACCGCTGCTCGGCGTACAGCGACTCGGCGAACGACATCCCGCTGCTCTCGCTCGTCGGCAACCCGTGCGCGATCAACCCCGACACCCAGCTCCGGGCGCACGCCCGGACCGAGGGCTGGCGGGTCCGGGACTACCGCACCGGCCGCAAGGCGGTCCGGGCCAGCCTGCCGGTCGCCGCGGTCGCCGGAGCGCTCGCCGGCGCGGCCGCGGGCGCCGTCGCCGTGAACCGCCGCCGGCGCTGACCGGCCGCTCCCTCGCGGCACGCGGACCGGAACTGTCCGCCTGCTGTCGTACCGTCGTCGCCATGAGCCTCTGGTACCAGGTCGCCGTCGACAGCAGCTCCCCGCACGACCTCGCCGACTGGTGGGCCGTCACCCTCGACTGGAAGGTCGAGGAGCAGGACGAGGCCTTCATCCGGTCCATGGTCGAGCAGGGCCACGCGACGGCGGAGCAGACGACCGTCCACGACGGCCACCTCGTGTGGCGCGAGGGCGCGGCCGTCGTCCCGCGCGAGGAGGGGACGGCGGCGCGGCTGCTCTTCCAGCTCGTCCCGGAGGGCAAGACCGTGAAGAACCGGGTGCACCTCGACCTGCGCGGCCTCGCCCCGGACGACCTCCCCGGCTTCCGCGACCGGCTCGTCGAGCGCGGCGCGACCCGCATCGGCGAGGGCCGGCAGGGACCGCACTCGTGGGTGGTGTTCACCGACCCCGAGGGCAACGAGTTCTGTGCTTGATCGGGCGCGCTGCTAGAAGAACACCGACCGGCGCTGCACGAGCAGCGAGTACAGCGTCTGCTGGATCGTCTGCCGGATCTGGTCGGTGAGGTCGAAGACGAGCATCGGGTCCTCGGCGGCACCGATCCCGAGCTCGTCGGTGGGCACCGGGGCGCCGAACTCGATGAGCCACTTGCTCGGCAGCGGGACGGCGCCGAGCACGCCGAGCAGCGGGAACGTCGGCGTCACCGGGAAGTACGGCAGCCCGAGCAGCCGGGCGACGGTCGGGAGGTTGCCGAGGATCGGGTAGGTCTCCTCGGCGCCGACGATCGCGCACGGCACGATCGGGGTCCGGGTGCGCAGCGCAGCCGACACGAAGCCGCCGCGGCCGAAGCGCTGGAGCTTGTAGCGCTCGCTGAACGGCTTGCCGACGCCCTTGAAGCCCTCGGGCCACACCCCGACGACCTCGCCGGCGGAGAGCAGCCGCTCGGCGTCCGAGTTCGCCGCGAGCGTCGCACCGCCCTTGCGGGCGAGCTCGCCGACGAACGGGGTCTGGAACACGAGGTCCGCGCCGAGCATGCGGAGGAACCGGTGCTGCGGGTGGACGTCGTGGACGGCGACCTGGGTCATCAACGAGTCGAGCGCGACCGCCCCGGAGTGGTTCGCGACGACGAGCGCGCCGCCGGACTCCGGGATGTTCTCGATGCCCCGCACCTCGACCCGGAACCACCGCTTGTAGAGCGGGCGCACGACGGCGAGCAGCACCGTCTCGGTGAGCTCGCGGTCGAAGCCGAACTCGTCGACCTCGTAGTCGCCGGTCAGCCTGCGGCGCAGGAAGGCCAGGGCCGCCGCGATCCTGTCCTCGACCTCCGCGGCGCGCGACGAGCCGGCGAGCGCGTCGGCGATCGCCTCGCCCGCGGCGGTCGCGGCGGCGGTGACGGCGGCGAGGCGGTCCGGTTCACCGACGACACGCACCCGGGGGGTGCGGCGGACGGCGGGGGGCTGGTCGGACGACGCAGCAGGGTCCCCGGCGGGTCGCACGGTCGGCCGGGGCGCGGCCTTCTTCGCGGCGGCCTTCTTGGCGACGGCGGCCCGGCCGGGCCGGACTGTCCGGACGGGTNCGTCGGCGTCGGCGGCGGGCGACGCGTCGTCCGCGGACGTCGTACCACCCGGGTGCGGGTCGCCGTCCGGGATGACGGACAGCGGCTGCGGGTCGAGGTCGGCGAGCAGCGGCGTCGTCCGGCGACGGCGGCTGTCCCGCTCGCCGGTGGCCCGCTGGGCGCCGGCGGCCACGGCCGCGGCACCGGTGCGGCGGCGCCGTCCGGGGCGCTCGCCGTCGAGGTCGATGACCTGTGCCATCAGCCGACCACCGCCGTCGCGACGCTGTGGACGACCCCGAGGGCCTTCGCCTCGGCGGCCTCGACCCGGTCCGGCGAGAGCGGACCGGTGAGCCGGCGGCCGCGGACGAAGTCGGCGAACGCCTCGCGCGTGGAGTAGCGGGGCTCGAAGCCGAGCACCCGGCGCATCCGGGTCGTGTCGAGACCGCGACCGTAGGAGAGGAACCGGATCTGCTCGGGCGAGAAGTCCGCCAGGCCCGACCGGCGGGCGGCCTGGCCGACGATCCCGACGAGCGGCGGCGGCACGGGCGCGGGCACCCGGCCGGCCATCCGGACCGCCTGGTTCACGGTGATGCAGCCGTCGCCGGCGACGTTGACGATCCCGGTCGCCGTGCCGGTCGTCGCCAGCCGCAGCGCCTCGATGCCGTCGTCCTCGTGGACGAGCTGGATCCGCGGGTCGAAGCCCATGACGGTCGGGACGACGGGCAGCGAGAAGTAGTCCGTGAGCGCCGTCCGGATGCCGGGGCCGACGAAGTTCGCTAGCCGGAGCATGACGACGTCGACGTCGGGACGGCGCCGGGAGAAGCCACGGACGTAGCCCTCGACCTCGACGGAGTCCTTGCCCCAGCCGCTGCGCGGCAGCACCTTGGCGCCGGTGTCCTCGGTGAACATCGCCGGGTCGCGCGGGCTCGCGCCGTACACCGACGAGGTCGACTTCACGACGAGGCGGCGCAGGCTCGGCGCCTTCTGGCAGGCGGCGAGCAGCTGCATGGTGCCGATGACGTTGATCTCCTTCATGGAGACCCGGCCGCCGGCGCTCGTCGGCGTCGCGATGACGTTCATGTGCACGACGGTGTCGACCCCGGCCGCCCCGATGACCTTGGCGATCACCGGGTTGCGGATGTCCGCGCGGACGAAGTCCGAACGCCCGATGTCGTGCGGCGGCGGGACGACGTCCACGCCGATGATCCTGTCCACCTCGGGGTCGGCGGAGAGCACACGCGCGTAGAGACCCCCGAGGTACCTGCTCACCCCGGTGACGAGGACGACCCGGCCCATCGCGAGACCCCCTGCGGCGAAGCGTCGAAGCAGCGGAGAGGTCGCACCGCCGTCAGCGGGCGGTGCGACCGTGCGTCACTTCTTGTTGCGGCGCTGGTGACGCGTCTTGCGCAGGAGCTTGCGGTGCTTCTTCTTGGCCATCCGCTTGCGGCGCTTCTTGATGACGGAACCCACGTGGTGTCCTCACGGTCTCGAACGGGATGTCGCGGAGGCGACGGACGGCGCGGAGCGCCGGGTCTGCCCCCAGCCTACCTTCGTGCGGACGCCGCCCGGGCCCACGGGCCGGATCGGAGGGTGTCGATCAGGCGGTGTCGACGAAGGAGTGGCGCAGGTAGTCGTGGACCGCCGACTCCGGCACGCGGAACGAGCGACCGACGCGGACGGCGGGCAGCTCACCGGCGTGCACGAGCCGGTACACCGTCATCTTCGACACCCGCATGATCGTGGCCACCTCGGCCACCGTGAGGAACCGCACGTCGGCGAACTCACCAGCCATGCTCGTCATCCCTTCGGTCCTGCTCCTGGGTCCTGGCCCCCGGACCATTCAGATCACCCTAGGGGCAGTTGTGACTCATGAGGAAGCCGAACCCTGTCCGACACAGGCTGTTTGCCCTTTTTGGGCGCACCCTTTCGAGGGAAACATCGGCGTGTCGGCTGGACAGGTCTTGCGTGTCGCTACTCAGAACCGTCTGAACGGAGGAGCTCAGTCGTACCAGGCGTCGAGCCCGTGGAGCGGGAACACCGCCTTGCGGGTCTGCATGACCGCCCGGTCGCAGGAGTCCTCGGGGTCGTGCCCGGTCGCCCACGAGCGGTACCAGGCGTCCCGGCCGTCCGTCATCCGCATCGGCGCCTGCCGGCCGAACCGCTCCATGACGTACTCGCGCCAGCCCACCGGGACGTCGGCCATCGGGTCGACGGGGTGGTGCGCGGCGATGCCGACGAGGTGCGCCCACGCCCGCGGGACGACGTCCACGACCTCGTACCCGCCGCCGCCGACGGCGACCCAGCGGCCGTGCGCCGCCTCGTGCGCGAGCTCGTGGAGGGCCTCGTAGGACGAGCGCTGGCAGTCCAGCGACAGCGCCATGTGCGCGAGCGGGTCGAGCGCGTGCGAGTCGCAGCCGTGCTGGGTCACGAGGACGTCGGGCGCGAAGGAGCGCAGCAGCGGCGGGACGACGGCGTGGAACGCGCGCAGCCAGGCGGCGTCCGACGTGCCGGGCGGGAAGGCGACGTTCACGGCGTCGCCCTCGGCCCTCGGGCCGCCGATGTCGGTCGGGTAGCCGGTGCCGGGGAAGAGCACGCGCCCGGTCTCGTGGAGCGAGATCGTCAGCACCCGCGGGTCGTCCCAGAAGATCCGCTCGACGCCGTCGCCGTGGTGGACGTCGACGTCGACGTAGGCGACCTTCTTCGCGCCGGCGTCGAGCAGCGCCTGGATCGCGACGGCGATGTCGTTGTAGACGCAGAACCCGCTCGCCTTGTCCCGCATCGCGTGGTGCATGCCGCCGGTGAAGTTCACGCCGTGCTCGGCCTCGCCGTTCCAGACCGCGAGCGCCACGTCCCGGGTGCCCGCGACGATCCGGGCGCTCGCGTCGTGCATGCCGGCGAACGTCGGGACGTCGTCCGTGCCGAGCCCGCGCACCTCGTCGACGACCGGCGGGACGACCGACGCCGCCCGGACGGCGGCGACGAAGTCGGGGTCGTGCACGGTGGCGAGCGTGGCGTCGTCCGCGGGGTCGACGCCGACGACGTGCACGCCCGCGTGGTCGAGCAGCCCGAGGTCGCGCACGAGCCGCGCGGTGAGGTCGAGCCGGACCGGCGCCATGGGATGCCCCGGGCCGAAGTCGTACCGGGTGAAAGACTCGTCCCAGACCAGCCGCAGCGCCTCCACCCGCTCACCGTAACCGAGCCGCCCCCGACCGGACCCGGACCAGCAGTACCGTTCGACGGCAGGCCGCATCTGCGCGACGACCGGAGCCTCCCCACGATGACCGACACCGACCACCAGGCCACCGGCCGGGACGACCGCCGGCGGGGCTGGGTCCAGGCCCGGATCGACGAGGCGGCCCGCCGCTCCCCCGCCCGGCTGGCCCTCGGCGTCTTCGCCGCGGTCATCGCCGTCTTCGTCGCGCTGCTCAGCGTGCCCGCGGCGACCGCGACCGGGCAGCGAGCGCCGTTCGTCGACGCCCTGTTCACCGGGGTCTCGGCGGTCTGCGTCACCGGCCTGACGACCGTCGACACCGCGACCTACTGGTCGGGCTTCGGGCAGGCGGTCATCCTCGCGGGCATCAAGGTCGGCGGCCTGGGCATCCTCACGATCGCCTCGCTGCTCGGCCTGGCGGTGTCGCGCCGGCTCGGGCTCGCCCAGCGGCTCGTCGCCCAGTCCGAGATCAAGGCCTCGCGGCTGTCCGAGGTGGGCAGCCTGCTGCGGATCGTCGTCCTCACCTCGACGAGCTTCGAGGTCGCCGTCGCCGCCGTGCTCTTCCCGCGTTTCCTCACGCTGGACGACGGCGACAGCGAGGGCGTCCTCGAGGCGCTGTGGCACTCGGTCTTCTACGCGGTGTCGGCGTTCAACAACGCGGGCTTCGTCGTCCACGAGGGCGGTCTGACGCGCTGGGTCGGCGACCCGTGGCTCACCCTGCCGATCGCCGCCGCGGTCTTCGCGGGCAGCCTCGGCTTCCCGGTCGTGCTCGTGCTCGTGCGCGCCTGGCGGCGGCCCGCCACGTGGCCGGTCCACACCAAGCTCACCCTCACGACGACGACGCTGCTGCTCGCGGCGTCGATCCTGCTCATCGGCGCGTTCGAGTGGACGAACCCGCAGACCCTGGGCGCCCTCGACCCGGGCACGCGCGTGCTCACCGCGGTCTTCGAGGGCGCAATGCCGCGGTCGGGCGGGTTCGCGACGGTCGACGTCTCGAAGATGAACGAGACGACCTGGCTGGTCCAGGACGTCCTCATGTTCATCGGCGGCGGCAGCGCCTCGACCGCGGGCGGCATCAAGGTCGGCACCCTCGCCGTCCTCACCCTCGCCGCGGTCGCCGAGGCCCGCGGGGACCGGGACATCGAGGCGTTCGGACGGCGGATCCCCTCGGCGAGCGTGCGGCTCGCCGTCACGGTGCTCCTCGCCGGGCTGACGATCGTCCTCGCCGCGACCCTGGCGCTGCTCGCGATCACCGGGGAGAACCTCGACCGCGTGCTCTTCGAGGTGATCTCGGCGTTCGCGACGTGCGGCCTGTCGACCGGCCTGACCTCCGACCCGAACCTGGAGGACGAGGCGAAGTACCTGCTCTCCGCCCTCATGTACATCGGCCGCACCGGCACCGTGACCCTCGCCGCGGCGCTCGCGCTGCGCGAGCGCGGCCGTGCGTTCCGGCTCCCCGAGGAGCGCCCGATCGTCGGCTGAGGCTCAAGGCGGGCGCCGCGCAGGCCGATCGGAGCGGTGAGGTCCAGCTCCGGCCGTCAGGAGGCACCGTGCGTCCCCGCACGCAGAACAAGCCCGTCGCGATCCTCGTCGACGGGCTGGCGGACTACCAGCAGCGCATCGTGCGCGGCGTGGAGTCCGTGCTCTCGGCGGAGGGCGTCGCCAGCGTCGTCGTCGTGCGGCACCTGCACGAGGGGGCGGCCAGCGACAGCGTCTTCGACCTCGTGCGGCCGGACGCAGTCCGCGGCGTCGTCGCGACGAGCGTCACCGAGGAGACCGCGCACGCCTACGTCGGGGCCTTCCTCGACCAGGACAACCCGCCGCTCGTGACCGTCGGCTCGCACCTCGCCGGTGTCCCCGGCGTCCGGGCCGACAACAGCCGGGCGACGGAGGACCTCGTCGCGCACCTGCTCGCGACCCGCTCGGTCCGCAGGCCCGTCTTCCTCCGGGGCGCCCAGGGCAACCCGGACTCCGACGACCGCGAGACCGCCGTCCGCCGGCTGCTCGCGGACGGCGGCGTCGTGCTCGACGACGACCACGTGCTCACCGGGCTCTTCGAGCGCGAGGCGGCGCGGCTCGAGCTGACCCGGCTGCTCGACCGGGACCGGTACGTCGACCTCGTCGTCGCGGCGAACGACCAGATGGCCCTCGGCGCGGTCGACGCGCTGCTCGCCGCGCACCGGCGCGTCCCCGAGGACGTGGGCGTGACCGGCTTCGACGACGAACCCGTGGCGCGCGCGACGCGCCCGCCGCTGACGACCGTCGACCAGTGCCTCGTCGAGCAGGGCGAGCGCGCCGCGCGGCTGCTGCTCGCCCGCATGGACGGCGACGCGACGTCCCCGCACGAGCACGTGCCGGCCCGGCTCGTCGTGCGCCGCTCGTGCGGCGCCGCACCGCTGTCCGGGATCGCCCGGGCCCGGGCCGGCCAGGAGCCGGTGGCCGCCGTGCGCTCCCGGACGACGGCCGAGGTGGCCGTCGCCGCGGGGGTCGACGAGCGGGACGCGCAGGCCATCGGCACCGACCTCGAGGCCGGCCTCGCCTCGCTCGGCGCACCGCCCGTGCAGCTGCCGCCCGGCTGGGCGCGGGAGTGGGGCGCCCTCGCGCTCGCCGCCGTCGCCGAGGACGGCGACCCGCAGCCGTGGCTGTCGCACTGCCTGCCCCCGCTGTGGTCGACCGCCGAGGAGGGCGGCGACATGGGCTGGTGGGTCCAGGCCGCGGCGACGCTGCTCGAGGCCGTGCTCGTGCACCGCCCCTCGCACTCGGCGGCGCTGCGCGCGGCGCTGCTCCACGGCGAGCTCAGCTCGCGCCTCGCGGAGGCCGAGCACGAGGTGTGGCTCGACGCCCGCCGCCGCGAGATCGCCGCGCTCGACCACGCCCGGGGCGTCAGCGAGGCGCTGCGCTCGGTCGACTCGCTCCAGGACCTCACGCGGTCCGTCGTCCACCACCTGCCCGGGCTGGGCATCCGCCGCTTCTTCATGGCGACGTTCGAGCCGGAGGCCGGGGCGCCGACGGCCTCCGCGCGGATCGTCGTCGCCTACCGCGGCAACCGGGTCGACGAGTCCGCGACCGGCATCGTCTTCCCCTCGGCAGGGATGCTCCCGTCCGAGCTCGCGGGCGAGCTCGCGGGCGGCGTCCTCGTGCTGCAGCCGCTGCGCGTCGGCCGGTTCCAGCACGGGTTCATGCTCTACGACCAGCCGTTCTCGCACGCGGTCGCCGGGGACGCACTGCGCCGGGACGTCTCGGCCTGCCTCGACGGGATGGCCCGCCGGTACGAGCTCGCCCGGGAGCAGGACGCCGTCCAGCAGGTCGTCGTCAGCCGCACCCGCCGGCTCACCGTCGAGGCGCTCACCCGGTCGACGGGCCGGACGTCGGCCGGTCTGTCGGCCGACCCGCTCACCGGGCTCGCCGACGCCGACGGGCTCAACGCGGCGATGACGGCGCTGTGGCTGCGGCACGAGCGCGAGGGCCGCCCGGTCGCCGTCCTCGTCGTCGACGTCGACGACCTCGCCGCCTACAACGAGGCCGCCGGCCACGAGCAGGGCGACGTCGCGCTGCGCAGGGTCGCCGGCGTGCTCGCCCGGGCCGCCCAGCGCCCCGGCGACGTCGTGGCCCGGACCGGCGGCCAGCGGTTCGCGCTCATGCTCCCCGACACCGGCGAGGCCGGGGCCGCCGAGGTGGCCCGCCGGCTGCACCGGCTCGTCCACGAAGCCGGCATCGCGTTCCCGGGCCAGCAGGGCCGGGTGCTCACGGTGAGCACCGGTGTCGCCGCCCGGGTGCCGGACCTCGCCGTCGAGCCGTCCGAGGTGCTCGAGGCCGCCGACCACGCGCTGTACCTCGCCAAGGAGCTCGGCAAGGACCGCTGGGCGGTCGCGGACGCCGACGAGTCCGGGTGGCTGCTGGACGCCGTCCCGGAGCCGTTCGTCCCCAAGCCGCGCGAGACGGGTGCCGACCACGTGATCTGAGCACCCGTCCGGCACCATGGAGCCCGTGCACCGCCGGCCCGTCAGGGGACGGCGCGACGGAAGGACGACGGTGGGCGGCAGCAGGAACTCCCGGGAGGACGCGGTCCTCGTGTGCGGCCTCGGCCGGTTCGGCTCCGCGACGGCGAACGCGCTGGCCCGGCTCGGTCACGAGGTGCTCGCCGTCGACCGCGACCCGCAGCTCGTGCAGGAGTGGTCGGGGCGGCTCACGCACGTCGTCGAGGCGGACACGACGAGCACGGAGGCGCTCGAGCAGCTCGGCTGCAGCGAGTTCGGCATCGCCGTGGTCTCGATCGGGACGTCGGTGGAGTCCAGCGTGCTCACCGCGGTGAACCTCGTCGACCTCGGCGTCAAGCAGATCTGGGCCAAGGCGCTCACCCCGACCCACGGCAAGATCCTGTCCCGGATCGGCGTGCACCACGTCGTCTACCCGGAGAAGGACGCCGGCACCCGGGTCGCGCACCTCGTCACCGGCAAGCTGCTCGACTACATCGAGTTCGACGACGGCTTCGCGATCGTCAAGATGCGCGCCCCGCGCGAGACCGAGGGCTTCACCCTCGCCGAGTCGCAGATCCGCAAGAAGTACGGCGTCACCGTGGTCGGCGTGAAGTCACCGGGCGAGGACTTCACCTACGCGGTGGCCGACACCCGGGTCGGCAGCCACGACGTCCTCATCGTCAGCGGGCACAGCGAGCTGATCGAGAAGTTCGCCGCACGGCCCTGACGCTGCGACCCGGGGTCAGGCCTGGCCCGAGGAGAGCTCGCGGGACCGGTCGCGCGCGGCCTCCATCGCCGTGAGGAACGCCGCGCGGACCTTGTGGTCGTCGAGCTGGCGCAGCGCGGCCATCGTCGTCCCGGCCGGGCTGGAGACCTGCTCGCGGAGCACGGTCGGGTGCTCGCGGGTCTCCTTGAGCATCGTCGCGGCGCCGTACACGGTCTGGACGACGAGCTCGGTGGACGTCGCCCGCGGCAGCCCGAGGAGCACGCCGGCCTCGATCATCGCCTCGACGACGTAGAAGATGTAGGCCGGGCCCGAGCCGCTGATCGCGGTCACGGCATCCTGGTGGTACTCGGGCAGCTGGACGACCTTGCCGGTCGCCGACAGCAGCGCCGAGGCCCGGGCGAGGTGCTCGGCGTCGCAGTGCGACCCCGGCGAGACGGCGGCCATCCCCTCGTCGACGAGGGCGGGCGTGTTCGGCATGACCCGGACGACCGGGGTGCCCTCGCTGAGCCGCTCCTCGACGAACGCGGTCGTGATGCCCGCCGCGATGCAGACGACGAGTGCGCCGGGCCGCAGGCTCTCGCGGATCTCCGCGAGCAGGCCCGCGATGTCCTGCGGCTTGACGACGAGGACGACCGTGTCGCTCAGCGTCGTCGCCTCGGTGTTGTCGAGGACCTTGACCGAGTACTTGGCGGCGAGCTCGGCCGCCCGCTCGGGGCGCTTCTCGGTGATGACGACGTCCTGCGGGTCCCGCCCCGCCCGGAGCAGTCCCGCCAGCAACGTCTCACCCATGACCCCGGCACCGAGGATCGCGACCGTCTCCGCCATGGCCCCAGCGTAGGTGCTCCCCGAGCGCGCACCGCCATGCTTTGCTCTGCCCTCGCTTGTGAGGGTGTCGCTTGCTCTGCCCTCACTTGTGAGGGTGCGCCGCGCCTCGGCGACGGCGATGCGCGCCACGACGTCGATGTTGCTCCGCGACTCGCTCGGACCAGCACGGCGAGTCGTCGGGTGACGACGAAGCTGTGGCGCGGCACCCCGCCTGCTCTGCCATCACCAGCGAGCCGGACACCTGCTCTGCCATCATCAGCGAGCCGGCCACCTGCTCTGCCCTCACCAGCGAGGGCAGAGCAGACACCCGCGAGCGGCGTCCCGCCCCGGGGCACCCGTGGCGCACGATCAGCCGCTCACGCCGGCTCCGCCCGCTCGAGGCGTACCGCAGAACGCACCAACGCGCCGCGAACCCGGCGTGTCGGCGGTTGGAGCGCTCTTGTGACGACCTGGGGTACGGCCGTCTCAGTGGCTGGACGGCGGGGCGCGGGTCCTGGGCCGCGGGGCCGGGGTCCGTCTCCGGCGTCACTCGGGAGCACGCACGCTGCCCGGTAGGGTCGACACCCGTGACGGACGACGGAACCACCCCGGGCCGGGTGACGGCCGCGCCTCCGGGCGGGATCGCGCTCGCGGTCGCCAAGCGGGCCGCCGAGTACGCGCTGTGGGGGCGGGTCGCCGTCCAGCGGCGGGTCGAGGCGCGGCGGTTCCCGACGGGACGGCGCCGGCCCGCCCCGGTGCCGCCGACCGACGTCCTGCGCAGCAACGCCGAGTGGCAGGCGTCCGTCGCCGAGTGCAAGCGGCTGCGGCTGCCCCTGCACCACGACAAGCCGAAGAACTGGGACGCCCTCGGCGCCGTCGCCACCGTGCTCGACCGGGTCGGCACCGACGCCCGGGTGCTCGACGCCGGGAGCGCGCGCTACTCCTCGGTGCTGCCGTGGCTGCGGCTCTACGGCCTGACGGACCTCGTCGGCAACAACCTCGAGTTCGGGGACGACGTCCGCCGCGACGGGGTCGTCTTCCGGTACGGGGACATCACCGCCACCGACTTCCCCGATGGCCGGTTCGACGCCGTCACGTGCATGAGCGTCGTCGAGCACGGGGTGCCGCTCGAGCCGTTCCTCGCCGAGAGCGCCCGGATCCTGCGGCCCGGCGGCGTGCTCGTCGTGTCGACCGACTACGACCAGGACCCGCCGGACACCAGCGGCGTCGTCATGTACGGCCAGCCGGTGCACATCTTCTCGCCGGCCGACATCCGGGACTTCGTCGCCCTGGCCGACAAGCACGGCCTCGACCTGCTCGGGGACCTCGCGCTCGAGCACGCCGAGCGGCCCGTGCACTGGGCGCGCACGGGGCTCGACTACACGTTCGTCCGGCTGAGCTTCGTCCGGCGCTGACCGGCGCCCGGCGGCACCGGGGTCACACCGACCTCAGGACGACGTTGAGCACCACGGTGAGCAGCACCGAGGCGACGACGGAGACGAGCAGCATCGCGAGACAGCCGATGCCGCCGCCGAGGGGCCTGACCTGGAACCTGGGAGCCATGACCCTCCCGTTCCCGGTCCGCGCAGCGATATCCGCCCGGACCGGGGTCAGTCCGTCCGCCGCCGCAGCGTCGCCGCGCCGAGCCCGACGAGCACGAGCACGAACCCGAGGATGATCCCGACGTCCTTGGCCACGTCCGCCCCGGCCGACGCGTCGACCGTGATCGTCCGCATCGCGTCGACCGCGTAGGACAGCGGCAGGACGTCGGACGCCCAGTGCAGGACGTCGGGCAGCCGGTCCCGCGGCACGAGCAGGCCGCACAGCAGGAACTGCGGCAGCACGAACGCCGGGAGGAACTGCACGGCCTGGAACTCGGTCGCCGCGAACGCCGAGAGGAACAGCCCGAGCGCCGTCCCGAGCAACGCGTCGACGACCGCGACGACGATGAGCAGCCAGTCCTGGCCGGCGACGTCGAGCCCGAGCGCGTACACCGCGAAGGTCCCGGCCACGAGCGCCTGCACCGTCGCGAGCGCGCCGAACGCGATCGCGTAGCCGCCGACGAGGTCGGCCTTCGCCAGCGGCAGCGTGAGGAGCCGCTCGAGCGTGCCGGACTGCCGCTCGCGCAGGGTCGCGATGCTCGTCACGAGGAACATGACGAGGAACGGGAACATCCCGAGCAGCGGGGCGCCGATCGAGTCGAAGACCGGGGTGTCCGCGTAGATCCAGGCGAGCAGGCCCATGAGGACGCACGGCACGACGATGAGCAGCGCGAGCGTGCGGCGGTCGTGCCGCACCTGGCGCAGCACCCGGCCCGCCGTGACGAGCATCAGCCGCGGGCTCACGAGGACACCTCCGAGGTCGTGGTGCCGCCGGCCGCGGCCCGGTCCCGGGCCTGGTCGACGAGCGCGAGGAAGGCCTGCTCGGCGTCCGCCGCACCGGTCGAGGCGAGGACGCCGGACAGGGTGTCGTCGGCGAGGAACTCGCCCTCGCGCATGAGCAGGAGCCGGTCGCAGCGGACCGCCTCGTCCATGACGTGGCTCGACACGAGCAGCGTCGCGCCGTCGGCGGCGAGCCGGCGGAAGATGACCCAGAGGTCGCGGCGCAGCACCGGGTCCAGCCCGACGGTCGGCTCGTCGAGGACGAGCACGTCCGGGGCGCCGACGAGGGCCGCGGCGAGCGACACCCGCGAGAGCTGGCCGCCGGAGAGCGCCCCGACGCTCGCGTCGACGTGCGAGCCGAGGTCGACCATCTCGACGACCCGGGCGACCTCGTGGGCGATCCCGCTGCGCGGCGTCCCGACGACGGCCGCGAAGTACGCGAGGTTCTCCCGCACGGTGAGGTCGGTGTAGACGCTCGGCGCCTGCGTCAGGTAGCCGATCCGGTGCCGCAGCGGCTCGGTCCCGGCCGGCAGCCCGAGCACCTCGACGACGCCGCCGGCGACCTTCTGGACGCCGACGATGCTCCGCATGAGCGTCGACTTGCCGCAGCCGCTCGGGCCGAGCAGCCCCACGACCTGGCCGTGCGGGACCTCCAGGGACAGCCCCGGGATCACCGTGCGGCCGCCGCGGACGACGCGCAGCCCCTCGACGCGGATCGCCGGCTGACCCACCGGCGGGTTTTTCAGCATGCGATGAAAGTAGACCCGGCCCGGGACGGCGCACAAGGGACGGACGGCGCCCGCGCGGCGGGCGGCTCACTCCCCCGCGAGATAGCGCTGGACCGTCGGCGCGAGGAACGGGACGAGGTCCTCGAGGTCGGCCGACGCGAGCGGCTCGACCCGGATGACGTAGCGCAGAAAGGCGACGCCGAGCATCTGCGCGACGGCGAGCTCGACGCGCAGCTCGGCGTCGGCGCCCGGCAGCACGTCGGCGGCGCGGGACAGGATCGCCCGGGTGACGAACTGCCGGATCATCGCGGCCGCCTGCTCGCTCGTCGCCGCCGACCGGACGAGCCCGAGCATCATCTCGCGCCCCGCCGGGGTGTCCCACACGCCGAAGAAGAACCGGACGAGCCGCTCCCCGACGCCCTCGATCCCCGGACCGAAGACCACCGGGATGACGTCCGCGGGCCGGGCCGGGAACTGGAACGCCGCGATGAAGAGGTCTTCCTTGCCGTTCTCGAAGTAGTGGTGCACGAGCCGCGGGTCGACGCCGGCCGCACGGGCGATGCCGCGCAGCGTCGCGCCGTCGAAGCCGCGGGCAGCGAACTCCGCGCGGGCCGCGGCGACGATCTCGGCCCGGGCGTCCTCCCCCGCCGGGCGGCGCCCGCGCCGGCGGGTCGTGTCGGTCATGGCAGTCACCGTAACCGGACGACCCGCGGGCACGGCCGCGACGTCAGCCCTGCGGCACCCGCGGCGACCGCACGAGGACGACGACGGCGGCGACGACGAGGAAGACCGCCGCGGCGAGCATCGCGGTGCTCACGCCGTCGAGGAACGCGGCCCGGGCCGCGTCGACGACCGGGCGGGCGGCGTCCCCGAGCCGGGCGACCGCCGGGGACTGGGTGAACGCGACGGACGCCCGGACGTGCTCGGCGGCCTCGGCGGGCAGCCGGGATGCGACGTCCGCGACGCCGTCCCGGTAGGTCTGGTTGATGACGCTGCCGAGCACCGCGATGCCGAGCGCGCTGCCGAGCTCGCGCGCGGTGTCGTTGACCGCGGAGGCGACACCCTGCTTGGCCGGCGGCAGCGACTCGGTGATCGCCGTCGTCGCGGGCGTGCCGGCCAGCCCCATCCCGGCCCCGAAGAGCACCAGGCCGCCGAGGAGCACGGGGTAGGAGAGCTCGACGTCGAGCCGGCTGAGGACGACGAAGCCGGACGCCATGAGGAGCAGGCCGGCCGGCCCGAGGCGGCGGAACCCGACCCGGCGCGCGAGCAGCGGCGCGGTCCGGGCGAGCGGCACCATGACGAACGGCAGCGGGAGCAGCCGCAGCGCCGCCTGCAGCGGCGAGAGGCCCACGACGAACTGCAGGTACTGCAGGACCGCGAAGAAGAACCCGAACGCCGCGAAGAACTGTGCCGTGATCGAGAGCGTGCCGGAGCCGAAGCCGCGCAGCCGGAAGAGCCGCGGGTCGAGCATCGGCGCGGGCCGGCGTAGCTCCCAGCCGACGAAGGCCGCACCCGCGACGAGCCCGGCCGCGAGCGCCGCGACCGTGACGCCGTCCGACCAGCCCCGCCCCGGCCCCTCGATGACGCCGAAGACGACCCCGCCCACGGCGACGAGCGACAGCAGCGCGCCGACGACGTCGAGCGGCGGCGCGTGCGGGTCGCGGGAGGCGGGGACGACGGCGAGCGTGCCGACGAGCCCGAGCGTCGCGAGCACGACGTTGAGCGCGAAGAACGAGTTCCAGTCGAACCACTCCAGGAGCAGCCCGGCACCGAAGAGCCCGAGGACGGCGCCGCCACCGGCGATCCCGACCCAGACGCCGATGGCCCGCGGCCGCTCCGACTCCGGGAACGAGGTCGTGATGACCGACAGCGTCGTCGGCATGATGGCCGCCGCCCCGACGCCCATGAGGGCGCGCAGCGCGACGAGCACCTGCGGGTCGGACGTCACGGTCGCCCCGGCCGCCGCCGCGCCGAAGACGAGCAGCCCGACGACGAGGATCCCCTTGCGGCCGTAGCGGTCGCCGAGCGCACCGGCGAAGAGCAGCAGGCCCGCGAAGACGACGGTGTAGGCGTCGACGATCCAGGTCAGCTCGGTCTGGCTCGCGCCGGTGTCCCGGGCGAGGCTCGGCAGCGCGACGTTGAGGCCGCTGACGGCCGAGACGACGGTCATGAGCGAGACGCCCATGACGGCCAGGACGAGCCGCTGCCGGCGCGGCGCGAGCACGGCGGCCGCGGACGACGGCTCGGCCGCGGCGGTGGTCGTGGCGGTGGTCGGGGACGACGCCCCCGTGGACGGGACCATGTCAGCCTCCATGTTTTCACCAGGTGAGGAAATTAGAATTCATCACCTGGTGAAAAGTCAACACCGGCAGGTCTGAGGGACGGCGCAGCCGACGAAGGACGACGCCGACCTGCGGGCGCGCGGAGGCGGGACGGACGGGATGGACGGGATGGACTCGCCCGGGCACACGGACGGGCCGGGTCAGGGCCGCGTCAGGGCGAGGGCCACCCGGCCTCGGTGACCTGCACCTCGCCGTCCGCCCCGACGACGACCTCGCCGTCCGCGTCCAGGAGGATCTCCGGCCCGCCCTCCGGGGGCACGAGCCGCTCGGGCGGCAGCGGCGGTGCGCCCGGCACCCGGCCCTCGGCCGCGGCGGGGGCCGCGAGGTGCAGCCGGGCGAAGGCGAGGGACTCGGCGAGGTCGGACTCGCGCTCGGCCCGGGTCCGGCAGCGGCGCGTGTTCACCTCGACGACGACGCAGCCCTCCCAGCCGCGCTCGGCGAGCAGCCCGAGGACGGCGCCGCAGGGCTGCCCGCCGCGGCCGGGCACGAGGTGCTCGTCCTTGGCCGAGCCGAGGCCGTCCGCGAGGTGCACGTGCGCGAGCCGGCCGCCGAGGTCGCGGGCCATCCCGAGCCCGTCGGAGCCCGCGGTCGCGGTGTGCGAGAGGTCGAGGGTCACGTGCGAGTACGGCAGCGGCACCGGGTCCCAGCCGGGCAGGTAGGCGAGGACCTCCCGGCCACGGGCCCGCCACGGGTACATGTTCTCGACGGCGATCGTCACCCCGGTGCGCGCGGAGATCTCGACGACGCCCTCGACGAACCCGGTCGCGTACTCGCGCTGCCAGCGGAACGGCGGGTGGACGACGACCGTCGGTGCGCCGAGCCGCCGCGCGAGCTCGCACGACCGCTCGACCTTCGCCCACGGGTCGCGGCCCCAGACCCGCTGGGTGACGAGCAGGGTCGGTGCGTGGACGGCCAGGACGGGCATCGAGTAGTGGTCCGAGAGCCGCTGGAGGGCGGCGGCGTCCTGGGTGACCGGGTCGGGCCAGACCATGACCTCGACGCCGTCGTAGCCGAGGTCGGCGGCCATCGCGAAGGCGTCGACGCAGGTCTCCGGGTAGGCCGAGGCGGTCGACAGGGCGACGGTCGCCGCGGGTACGCGGACCGGGGCACCGGTCGTCGGGCCGGGGCGGTCCGAGGAGTCAGGGCTCACGCGGCGCCCCTCGCGGTGGGCGGGCACTGACCAGCGACCTGCATGACACCAGGTTACGGGCCGTCACTCTGCGGCCGTGATCGAGTCCAGCCGGCGCAGGATGACGCCCTCGCGCAGGGCCCATGGCGAGATGACGAGCTCGGGGACGCCGAGCAGGTCCATCGCGGCGTCCGCGACGAGCGCCCCCGCGAGCAGCTGCGCGGCGCGCCGGGCCGACACGCCGGGCAGGCCGGAGCGCTCCGCGGCCGACATCCGCGCCAGCTTCGGGAGCCGGTCGGCGAGGGCGGCGCGACCCAGGGTGCGCGGCACGTACGGCCCCTCGGCGCTCGGTGCGGCACCGCAGACCCGGGCCAGGCTGCGGAACGTCTTGCTCGACCCGACGACGACGTCGGGAGCGCCGGCCTTCGTCACGTCACGGACCACCTTGGCGACCTCGGCACGGACGTACTTGCGGGTCGCCTTGACGTCGTCTGCGGACGGCGGGTCGCCGGCCAGTCGCTCCCGGGTCAGCCGGCCGGCGCCCAGCGGCAGCGAGACCGCGACGTCGGGCAGCTCGTCGATGCCCGCGGCGACCTCGAGCGAGCCACCGCCGATGTCGAGCACGAGCAGCCGCCCGGCGGACCAGCCGTACCAGCGCCGCACCGCGAGGAACGTCAGCGCGGCCTCGTCGTCCCCGGTGAGCACCTGGAGGTCGACGCCGGTCGTGGCGCGCACGTTCGCGAGCACCTCGTCGCCGTTCGGCGCCTCGCGCAGGGCGGACGTCGCGAACGCGAGCATCTGCTCGACGCCCTGGTCGTCGGCGACCTCGAGGCACGAGCCGACGAACTCGACGAGGGCCTTCTCGCCGGCCCGGCCGATCCGGCCGTCGGCGAGCAGGTGCTGGGCGAGCTGCAGCTCGAGCTTGTGGGACGTCGCCGGCATCGGCCGGGCACCCGGGTGCGCGTCGACGACGAGCAGGTGGACGGTGTTCGATCCCACGTCGAGAACACCCAGTCGCATGCCGCCACGGTATCCGCCGCCGCGAAACCGGTTGACGGCCCTCCCGGGGAGGATGCTTCAGTGGCCGGCGTGCTGGAGCCCGTGCGCGGCCTGTCCCCCGACCACCTCGACGCCGTCGCCGCCCTCGAGCGGGAGGTGGTCGCCGCCGACGGCGGCCGGCTCAAGCTCGAGTGGGGCACGTTGCGCAGCCGCTCCGGGGAGGACGTCGAGGACCTGCTCTGGTGGGACGGCGACCGGCTCGTGGGCTTCCTCGGCGTCTACGCGTTCGGCGGGCCGTTCGGCGAGCTCGGCGGCATGGTCGCGCCGGCCGCGCGCCGGCGCGGGATCGGCACCGCCCTCGTCGACGCGGCGCTGCCGCTGTGCGCGGCGCGCGGGATCGACCGGGTCCTGCTCGTCACCCCGCGGACGACGCCCGCCGGCGCCGCGTTCGCGCGGGCGCGGGGCGCCGTCCTCGACCACAGCGAGCACGCCCTACAGCTCACCGGCCCGCCCGCCGACGGGCCGCAGGACCCGCGGATCTCGTTGCGCCCCATGCGCTCCGACGCCGCCGACGGCGCCGCGGTCGACGCGCTGCTGCGCGGCGCGTTCGGTGCGCACGGCCCGGACTTCAGCGTCGCCGACGACAGCGAGCGGGCCCGCCGGCTGCGCGCCGAGACCGTCGTCGCCGAGCGCGACGGCACCGTCGTCGGCTGCCTGCGGCTGACCCGCACGGACGACGTCGCGGGCGTCTACGGGTTCGCCGTCCGCCCCGACCTGCAAGGGCAGGGGATCGGCCGGGACGTCCTGCGCCGCACCTGCCGGCAGGCACTCGCCGACGGCGCCGCCCTGGTGCACCTCGAGGTCGAGGTCGCCAACGAGCGGGCGCTCGGGCTCTACACCTCGCTCGGTTTCGCGCCCGTCTCGACCGAGGACTACTTCCTCCTGCCCTGACGCCGCCGGGGCCGGGGGCCGTCCCCTACGCTGTGCGGATGCCGTTGACCCCGCACGAGATCCCGCTCGACAGCGCCCGTCAGTGGGTCGAGTTCCCGGACCCGGAGGGCCCGGCGGGGCAGTCCGAGGAGAAGCCCGCGAAGACGGTCTACCGGGCCGACCTGACCTGGCTCACCTCCTCGTGGACGTGCATCTTCGGCCAGGGCTGCCACGGCATCTACACCGAGCGGCCCGAGGACGGCTGCTGCACGCTCGGCGCGCACTTCGCCGACCGGGACGACGAGAAGCGGGTGGAGGAGCACGCGCGACGGCTCACCCCCGAGCAGTGGCAGCTCATGCCGAAGGGCTGGGACGCGTCGTCCCCCAAGCGCTCGCACTGGACCGAGAAGGACCCGGACGGCGCCCGCAAGACGAAGGTCGTCGACGGCGCCTGCGTCTTCCTCAACCGGCGCGGCTTCAACCCCGGCGGCTACGCGGACGGCGGCGGCTGCGCGCTGCACCTGCTCGCCCTCACCGAGGGCCGCGACCCGCTCGAGACCAAGCCCGACGTCTGCTGGCAGCTGCCGATCCGGCGCTCGTACCGCACCGTCGAGCGGCCGGACGGCTCGGAGTACAACGAGGTGAGCATCGCCGAGTACGACCGGCGCGGCTGGGGCCCCGGCGGCCACGACCTCGACTGGTACTGCACCGGCAACGCCGAGGCCCACGTCGGGCGCGAGCCGGTCTACAAGAGCCTGCGCAACGAGCTCGTCGAGCTCATCGGGCTGCCCGCGTACGAGGTGCTCGCCCGGCACTGCGAGCAGGTCCTCGGCTCCCGCCGGCTGCTCCCGCTCAGCGTCCACCCGGCGACCGAGGCGGCCCGCGCGTCGTCCGCGAAGCGGCGCGCCGGCTCCAAGGACGTCCGCACGGACTGACGGGGCGGACGAGCAGAACGCCATGACCGACGCCGTGAAGAGCCCGAACATCTGGGACCACCCCGAGGTCTACGAGATCGAGAACCGCGGAGTCGACCCGGACGGCGTCATCGAGGCCGCGATGCGCGAGGTGCACGACTGGGCCGGTGGTGCCGTGCTCGACCTCGGCTGCGGCAGCGGGTTCCACCTGCCCCGGTTCGCGGCGACCGCGCGGCAGGTCGTCGGCGTCGAGCCGCACCCGCCGCTCGTCGCGCTGGCCCGCCGGCGCACCCGGGCTCTGCCCCACGTGGAGGTCAGGGCCGGGTCGGCGCAGCGGGTGCCGCTGCCCGACCGCAGCGTGGACGTCGTCCACGCCCGCTGGGCGTACTTCTTCGGCCCCGGCTGCGAGCCGGGGCTGCGCGAGCTCGGGCGCGTCGTGCGCCGCGGCGGCACCGCGTTCGTCATCGACAACGATGCGACCCGCTCGACGTTCGGCGGCTGGTTCCGCCGGGCGCTGCCGACGTACGACCCCGGTGCGGTGGAACGGTTCTGGGCCTTCCAGGGCTGGACGCGCCGCAGCCTCGACATCCGCTGGGAGCACGCCACCCGGGCCGACTTCGAGGCCGTCGTCCGGATCGAGTTCGCCCCCGAGCACGCCGACCGGATCCTCGCCGAGCACCCCGGGACGGGCGTCGACTACGCGGTGAACCTGCTGCACCGGACGTACTGAGCCGCGGCCCGGGCGCAGGTCCGCCGGACCGACCGCGCGGCAGGGTCGCGCGCAGGGCCGACGTGGAGGATCGTGGAGGTCATGTCCACCACATCCACGTCCAAGGGCACCGGGCCCGCCACGCAGCGCGACCCGGGGAACCGGGCCCAGGCCCCCATCCGCTGGCCGAAGGCCGACGCGACGACGATCGGTGCCGTCACCGTCTGGGCCCTCGGCCTCGTCGTCGCCCTCGCCGTCCCGGCGCTCATCGTCCCCCCGGGCAGCCGGGGCGCCGACCCGAGCGACATCTGGACGGCGTTCGCGATCAGCGTCGTCGGCTCCGCGATCGTGCTGTTCTCGATGGCGTTCCTCTGGCGCCGCAAGGGCGAGGCGGGGCTGCTCATCCTCGGTCTCGTCCCGGCCTTCGCGACCGTCTCGGGCGGGATCATCTTCGCCACGACGATGCTCTCGCGGGGCTGAGCACCGGCTTCACGGCCGACCGGCCGGCTCGAAGGACCGGGCGGCGGGCTCACGCTCGGTGAGCCCGCCGCGGGGCCGGTACGCCCGGACCGCCCCTGGCCGGTCACCGGACGTCGGTGGCACAGTGACGCCCGTGACGCTCCCCCGGGCCGCCCGCGCCGCCGCCGGCGCCGTCGTGGCCACGGCCGCCTGCCTCGCGCTCGCGGCGTGCGGAACGACCGAGGCGTTCACCGCGCCCGCGCCGTCCGGGCCCGCGACNGGCACCTTCGCCTGCGTCCCGGCGACGACGACGTACGGGATGCCGAACGGCCCGCCGTCCCAGTCCGCGTCGTCGTCCGTGTCGTCGTCCGCCGGGACCGCCACCCCGCGGACCGGCACCGTGACCGTCGGCGCGGGCCGCGCGACCCGCGCCCCCGCCCGCGCCCTGGGCGGCCTCGGCCCCGGCGCGAGCCTGGCGGGCCTGCGCCTCTTCCCGGCGTCGAACGCCTGGAACACCCGGGTCGACCGTGCCCCCGTCGACCCGCGGTCCGCGACGCTCATCGCCTCGATCGGGACCGGCGACCGGCTGCACCCCGACTTCGGCGCGGACTGGGACGGCGGGCCGTTCGGCATCCCGTACGTCGTCGTCGCCGGGACGCAGGCGAAGGTGCCGGTGCGCTTCGAGTACGCCGACGAGAGCGACCGCGGCCCGTACCCGGTGCCGCGCAACGCCCCGGTCGAGGGCGGCGCCGGTGCGGACGGCGACCGGCACGTCATCGTCGTCGACCGCGACCGCCGGTTGCTCTACGAGCTGTACGCGGCCTACCCCGTCGACGGCGGGCGGTCCTGGCGGGCCGGCTCGGGCGCCGTCTTCGACCTGCGCACCGGTGCCTCCCGCCCCGCCGGCTGGACGAGCGCGGACGCCGCGGGGCTGCCGATCCTGCCCGGCCTGGTCCGCTACGACGAGGTCCGGGCCGGGCGCATCGACCACGCGCTGCGGTTCACCGTCAGCCGCACCCGCAAGGGCTACGTCGCCCCGGCCCGGCACTGGGCCAGCAGCGACCCGAGCACCGCGCTGCCGCCGATGGGGATGCGGGTGCGGCTCAAGGCCTCGTTCGACGTCTCGAAGTACCCGCCGCAGGCCCGCGTCGTCCTCGTGGCGCTGCAGCGCTACGGGATGATCGTCGCGGACAACGGCAGCGACTGGTACCTGTCCGGGGCGCCCGACCGGCGCTGGGACGACGAGCAGCTGGGTGCCCTGAAGAACGTGCCCGGCAGTGCGTTCGAGGTCGTCCGGATGGGCCCGGTCACGACCCGCTGAGGGGCACGGGCGGCCGGTTGTCGGCGCCCTGGTCTAGGTTCGCGGACGTGACGACAGCAGCGGGCCCGGGGCGCGGCGCGGCGGGGAGCAGGCAGGCGGGCAAGGCGGCGGCGAAGACCGCGCGGGACGCCCGGCCGACGTTCCGGTGCGCCGAGTGCGGCTGGACGTCGACCCGCTGGGTCGGGCGCTGCGGCGAGTGCCAGGCGTGGGGCACCCTCGAGGAGGCCGGTGGCGGCGGCACCGCCGGGGTCACCCAGGCGCGGAACGCGGCCGTCCCGGCCCAACCCATCGGCGAGGTCGAGGCGTCGCACGCGGCGACGTGGGCCAGCGGCGTCGACGAGCTCGACCGGGTGCTCGGCGGCGGCATCGTGAGCGGCGCCGTCGTCCTGCTCGCGGGCGAGCCCGGCACCGGCAAGTCGACGCTCCTGCTCGACGTCGCCTCACGGGCCGCCTCGCACGGGCGCACCGTCCTCTACATCACCGGCGAGGAGTCGGCCGCCCAGGTGCGACTGCGGGCCGAGCGGATCGGGGCGCTGCGCCCGCGGCTGCTGCTCGCCGCCGAGACCGACCTGTCGACCGTGCTCGGCCACGTCGAGCAGTGCTCGCCGGACCTGCTCGTCGTCGACTCGGTGCAGACCATCGCGAGCGACGCCGTCGACGGCACGCCGGGCAACGTCGGCCAGGTCCGCGAGGTCGCGGCCTCCCTGATCCGGGTCGCCAAGGCCCGCGGGATGGCCACCCTGCTCGTCGGCCACGTGACGAAGGACGGCTCGATCGCCGGCCCGCGCGTGCTCGAGCACCTCGTCGACGTGGTCTGCCAGTTCGAGGGCGACCGGCACTCCCGGCTGCGCCTGCTGCGCGCGGTGAAGAACCGCTACGGGCCGACCGACGAGGTCGGCTGCTTCGACCTGTCCGACACCGGCATCGTCGGGCTGCCCGACCCGAGCGGGCTGTTCATCTCCCGGCGCGGCACGGCGGTCGCGGGGACGGCGGTCACCGTCGCGCTCGAGGGGCGCCGTCCGCTCGTCGCCGAGGTGCAGGCCCTCGTCGCGGCGTCGACGACGCCGAACCCGCGGCGCGCGACGTCCGGGCTGGACTCCTCCCGCGTCGCGATGGCGCTCGCCGTCCTCGACAAGCGGGCGGGGCTCGGGGTCTCCGGCAAGGACGTCTACGTCGCGACCGTCGGCGGCGTGCGGCTCACCGAACCGTCGGCCGACCTCGCCGTCTGCCTGGCCGTGGCGAGCAGCAGCTACGACGCGCCGCTCGTCCCGGGGCTCGTCGCGATCGGCGAGGTGGGCCTCGCGGGCGAGGTGCGCCGGGTGGCCGGGGTCGGCCGGCGGCTCGCGGAGGCGGCCCGGCTCGGCTTCGACAAGGCGATCGTGCCGGCCGGCACCGACGACGCCGCGCCCGACGGGATGGTCGTCCTCGAGGTCGAGGACGTCGGTTCGGCCTACCTCAAGGCGACGGCGGGGCGGGGCTGACCGGCCCCGGGAGCCGGTTCCCGTGCAGGTGCACATGCAGGCTGGCGAGACACCTCGCGGAGCGGCCCCGGAGGGCGTCGTCGCAGGTCGGACGGGGTGAGGGTCTCGTCACGGCACGCCCGCCTATGACCGCATCGGGGCCTTCGCGCCGATACACTTCCCCCTGACCGGAGGTCGCGGCACCGTCGCGCGCCTGACGCCGATCGCCGTGGGGGTACCTCGTCGTGGCACCAGATCGCTCCCCCGAGGAGCTGCTGCGCGCCACCCTGGCCGCCGTGGCCCCGGGTACCGAGCTGCGGGACGGGCTCGAGCGCATCCTGCGCGGCCGTACCGGCGCGCTCATCGTCCTCGGGCACGACCGCACGGTGGAGGACGTCTGCACGGGCGGCTTCGTCCTGGACGTCGAGTTCTCCGCGACGCGCCTGCGCGAGCTCGCGAAGATGGACGGCGCGATCGTCACCGACACCGCGCTGACCCGGCTGCTGCGGGCCGCCGTCCAGCTCGTCCCCGACTCGTCCATCGAGACGAGCGAGTCCGGCACCCGGCACCGCACCGCGGAGCGGGTCGCCAAGCAGACCGGCTTCCCGGTGATCTCCGTCAGCCAGTCGATGCGGATCGTCGCGCTCTACGTCGGCGGGCTGCGGTACGTGCTCGAGGGCTCCGACGCGATCCTCGCCAAGGCGAACCAGGCCCTCGCGACGCTCGAGCGCTACAAGGCGCGCCTCGACGAGGTGACCGGCACGCTCTCGGCGCTCGAGATCGAGGACCTCGTGACGGTCCGCGACGTCTCGATCGTCGTCCAGCGGCTCGAGATGGTCCGCCGGATCTCCACCGAGATCGCGCACTACGTCGTCGAGCTCGGCACCGACGGCCGGCTGCTCTCCCTCCAGCTCGACGAGCTCATCGGCGGCGTGAGCCCCGACCGCGAGCTCGTCATCCGGGACTACATCGACGCCGCCCGCAGCGAGCGCACCGTCTGGGAGCTCCTCGACGACGTCGCGCAGATCCCGTCGACCGAGCTCGTGGACCTCGCGCTCGTCGCGCGGGTCCTCGGCTTCTCGACCGGCGGCGAGGCGCTCGACGCCGCCGTGAGCCCCAAGGGCTACCGGCTGCTCAACAAGGTCCCGCGACTGCCCCCGACGATCATGGAGCGGCTCGTCGACCACTTCGGCGACCTGCAGAAGCTCCTCGCGGCGAACCTCGACGACCTCATGACCGTCGAGGGCGTCGGCGAGCAGCGTGCCCGCGCCGTCCGCGAGGGCCTGTCCCGACTCGCCGAGTCGAGCATCCTCGAACGCTACGTCTGACCCTGCCCGCACCATCTGCGATCTTGTCGTCCCACCCCGCTCTGTCTAGACTGTCCAGACGGAGGTGACGCCATGACGTGGCAGGTCCAGGAGGCCAAGCAGCGGTTCAGCGAGCTGCTCCGGAAGGCGCACGAGGAGGGCCCGCAGGCCGTCACTCGGCACGGCGAAGAGGTCGCGTTCGTCATCGACGCCGCGTACTACCACCGGCTCACCGGGGTGACCGTCGACTTCAAGGACTGGTTGCTCCACGGCCCGAAGAGCGACGACCTCGCCGACATCCTCGACGAGATCGTCGAGGAGCGCCGCGTGGGCGTCCTGCCCGACGACGGGTCGAGCATCTTCGACGAGGAGTGAACGCGGTGAGCGGCTTCCTGCTCGACACGAACGTCGTGTCCGAGCTCTTCCGGCGGGAGCCGGACCCCCGGGTCGTCGAGTGGTGGCGACGGACGCGGACCCCGTCGTTCCTCAGCGTCCTCGTGCTCGGCGAGCTACGAAGGGGAGTCGAACGTCTCGCTCCTCGCGACCCCGCCAGGGCCCAGCTGCTCGACGCACGGATCGACGGCATCCTCGTCGACTACGCCGACCGGACCCTGCCCGTGACCGCGGCCGTCGCGGACGAGTGGGGCAGGCTGGGTGCACGGCGGCCGGTCCCGGTCATCGACGGCCTGCTCGCCGCCACCGCGCTGGTGCACGGGCTGACGCTGGCGACCCGCAACGTGAAGGACGTGGCCGACCTCGGCGTCCCGTACGTCGACCCGTTCTCCGGCTGACGCGTCAGGCCCGGCACGCGGCGTCGCGGGGCACCGTGCGACGATGCCGCCGATGCCCGCGCACCCCCTCCACGCACCGGTCCTGGCCTGGTACGCCGTCCACCAGCGCGACCTGCCCTGGCGTCGCGACGACCGGACGCCGTGGGGCGTCCTCGTGAGCGAGGTGATGGCCCAGCAGACCCCGATCGCCCGCGTCCTGCCCGCCTGGGAGGCGTGGATGAAGCGCTGGCCGACCCCGGCGGCGCTGGCCGCGGACGCCCCCGGCGAGGCGATCCGGATGTGGGACCGGCTCGGCTACCCGCGCCGCGCGCTGCGGCTGCACGAGGCGGCCGCCGCGCTCGTGGAACGGCACGGCGGGCAGGTGCCGGCCGACGAGGCCGACCTGCGGGCGCTGCCCGGCGTCGGCAGCTACACCGCCGCAGCGGTCGCGGCGTTCGCGTTCGGCCGGCGCACGTGCGTCGTCGACACGAACGTCCGCCGCGTGCTCGCGCGCACCGTGACGGGCACCGAGTACCCGGCCCCGGCGCTCACCGCCGCCGAGAGCACGCTCGCCGCGGCCCTCGTGCCGGACGACGCCGCGACCGCCGCGACGTGGGCCGTCGCGAGCATGGAGCTCGGCGCGCTCGTCTGCACCGCCCGGTCCCCGCGCTGCGGCGAGTGCCCGGTGCTCGACCTCTGCGCCTGGCAGGCGGCCGGGGCGCCGGCCCACGACGGGCCGCCGCGGCGCGGCCAGTCCTACGCCGGGACCGACCGGTTCGTCCGCGGCCTCGTCCTCGCGGTGCTGCGCGCGGCGTCCGGCCCGGTGCCGCTCGACGACCTCGTGGCGCAGGTGCCGGACGACGTCCTGCGCGACCCGCTGCAGCGCGACCGGTGCCTCGGCAGCCTCGTCGCGGACGGTCTCGTCGACGTCCTCGACGACGGCAGCCTCACGCTCCCGGGGTAACCGATCACTCTACGCACGCAAGCGATTTCACGTGGCCTCCATCACGTTCGCGGGCACGAACACCTGATTTTCACCTGTTCCGGCGATCCCTCGTTCATCGTCCGTCTACCTTTCTGAGCATCGGGGGCGTTCGACAGGGAGAGGCAGTTCATTGAAGGTCTGTGTCACCGGGGCCGCCGGGTTCGTCGGCTCCCACCTCAGTGAGTCGCTCGTCCGCGACGGGCACGAGGTCGTGGGGCTGGACTCCTTCGTCCCCTACTACGACCGTTCGCTCAAGGAGCGCAACCTCTCGCACTGGCTCGAGGCGGCGCCCCGGTTCACGCTCGCCGAGGTCGACCTGCGCGACGGCGACCTGGACGCCGTCCTCGACGGGGTCGAGGGCATCGTCCACGCGGCCGCCATGCCGGGCCTGGCCAAGAGCTGGAGCCAGTTCCAGCTGTACCAGGACTGCAACCTCCTGGGCACCCAGCGTCTGCTCGACGCCGCGCACCGCGCGGGCGTCGGCCGCTTCGTGCAGATCTCGACCTCCTCGGTCTACGGCCTCGACGCGACGGGCGACGAGTCGGTGCCGGTGCTGCCGGTCTCGCCCTACGGCGTCACCAAGCTCGCCGCCGAGCAGCTCGCGCTGGCCTTCCACCGCACCCACGACCTGCCGGTCACGGTGCTGCGGCTGTTCTCCGTCTACGGCCCGCGGCAGCGGCCGGACATGGCCTACAACATCTTCACGGACGCCGTGACGAGCGGCCGGCCGGTCGTCGTCCACGGCGACGGGCTGCAGAGCCGGTCGAACACGTACATCGACGACGCCGTGTCGGCGATCAGCGCGGCGCTCGCACTGGGCCCGGCCGGCGAGATCTTCAACATCGGCGGCGGCAAGCTCATCACGCTGCTCGAGGCGCTCTCGATCATCGGCGAGCACGCGGGCGTGACGCCCGAGATCACCTGGGCCCCCAAGCGCCCGGGCGACCAGCGCTCCACGAGCGCCGTCGTCGACAAGGCGCGCGAGCTCCTCGGCTACAACCCCTCGGTCGAGCCGTTCGACGGCCTCAAGCGCCAGGTCGAGTGGCAGCTCGAGGAGCGCTACGCGATGTCGTCCGCAGGCGTCTGACCGCACCACCCGCACCACCCCACGTCTCGGGCCCCGGCAGCCATCGGCTGCCGGGGCTCCGGCGTTCCCGGCCGTCAGAGCGACTTGACGAGCACGAGCGAGTTGCGGCGCTCGTTGTAGCCGGCCCGCTTGGCGGCCGGCAGGTCCTGCGGGCCGCCCCGGACGAACCCGTGCTCGACGAACCAGTGCGGTGTGTGCGTCGTCAGCGCGAACAGCCGGGTCAGGCCGCGCTGCCGCGCCGTCACCTCGGCGCGCTTGAGCAGCGCCTCGGCCCGGTCCCGGCCGCGGTAGCTCGGGTGGACGGCGACCGCCGCGAACTCGGCGGCGCCGTCCTCGTCGTAGGGCACGAGCGCGCTGCAGGCGATGACCATGCCGTCCCGCACCATGACCGAGAACCCGTCGACGTCGAGCTCGAGCTGCTCGCGCGAGCGCGGGACGACGATCCCGGCCTGCTCGAGCGGCCGCAGCAGGGCGAGGATGCCCGCGACGTCGGCGATCGTCGCGTCCCGGGTCGACTCGTAGTCCTCGTCGGCGTAGAACATCAGCCCGGCGCCGTCCCGGGTGTAGAGCTCGCGCAGCAGCGACCCGTCGGAGCCCGCCCCGACGAGGTGCACCCGGCGCACCCCGGACCGGCAGGCCGCGAGCGCCGCGCGGACGCAGTTGCGGTCCTCGGCGGAGAGCTGCCCGAGCACCTCGTCGCTCGCGAGGAAGCGCTCGGCGTCGGACAGGAGCAGGTGCCCGGCGTCACCGGCGGACCGCGCGAGGTCCCACGTCGCGGGGTCGGACTCCAGGACGAACACGAGCTTGTCGGCGTGCAGCCCGCCGGCGAGCGCCTCGGCGACGTCGGCGTTGCGCAGGTTGAAGGCCTCGCCCGTCGGGGAGTAGCCGACCGGCGACAGCAGGGCGATCCGCTCCGCGGACAGGGCCTCCTGGACGGCGTCCAGGTCGATCCGCCGGACGGCGCCGGTCAGCAGGTGGTCGACGCCGTCCCGGACGCCCACCGGCCGCGCGGTGACCCAGGTGCCGCCGACGACCTTGACCTGCGCACCCCCCATGGGGGTGCCGGCGAGGTTCGACGAGAGCTTCGCCTCGATGTCCATCCGCAGCGCGCCGACCGCGGCCTTGACGGCCACCATCGCGGCCTCGTCGGTGACCCGCAGGTCGCCGACGTACTGCGGCTCGAGGCCGCGCAGCGCGAGCTCGGCGTCGATCTGCGGCCGGGCCCCGTGGACGATCGCCACCTTGAGCCCGAGGCTCGACAGCAGGGCGATGTCGGAGAGCAGCCGCTCGAAGTCCGGCCGGGCGCAGGTCTCGCCGGGGAACGCGACGACGACGGTGCGGCCGTGGTGGGAGTGCACGTAGGGAGCGGCGCCACGCAGTGCTGCCACGAAGTCGCCGGGTTCCACGGCGCAAGGCTAGCCAGCGCGGGCCCGCATCCGCGGGAGCGGGGTCGGCCAGCCGCGGTACGTCCGCCGTCCGGCCTACTCCTCGCCCCGGCGCAGGCGTTTGACCTGGGAGCGGCGCTTCTTGCCCTCGAGCCGGCGCAGCTGGGAGCCGCGGGTCGGTCGGGTCCTGCGGCGGGCCGCGGGCGGCGGCGCGACCGCCTCCCGCACGAGCGCGGCGAGCCGGGCGCGGGCCGCCTCCCGGTTGCGCAGCTGCGAGCGGAACTGGGACGCCGCGATCGTCACGACGCCGTCCACGGACCGTGCGGCGAGCCGCTCGAGCGCCCGCTCCCGGACCCCCTCACCGAGCCCGTGGAGCGCGACGGACGCCGGGGCGTCCCAGCCGAGCTCGACGCGTGAGTCGGTCGTGTTCACGCCCTGCCCGCCCGGGCCGGACGAGCGGGAGAACCGCCAGCGCAGCTCGTCGGCGGGGATCCGGACGGCGGGGGTGACGACGAGGTCGGCGTCCATCACGACTCCGGCGGGACGGCCGGCTTGGGGACACGGCGACGGGCCGGACGGGCCGCGGGCGCCGCGGTGGCTCCGGCGCTCTCCCGGATCCGGGTCGCGACCGCGACGACGAGGCCGTCGAGCACCTCGTACGCGGCCGCCTCGTCCCCGGTGACGACGAGCTGGAGCACGGCGCCGTCGACGGTCGCGACGACCCAGCGGGCCAGCCGGGCCGGCTCGCCGTCCGGCAGGGGCAGCCCGGCACCGGCCGCGACCCGGCGCAGGAAGCTCTCGACGGCCGCCAGGCAGGCGGCGTACTGCTGCCTGGCGCGGCCCTCGAGGCGCGGCGTGCGCATCGCCGTGAGAGTGAGCTCGTAGCCGACGGCCTGCTTGCCGCGGTCGGCGCCGACGACCGGCCAGAGCACGTCGAGGCCGCCGCGGAGCATCGCCACGAGGTCGCCGTCCGGCAGGGGCGCCCCGCCGCCGGCGCCGAGGAGCTCGTCGGTGAGGTGGTCCATGACGGCCGCGAAGAGCTCCTCCTTGTCGGTGAAGCAGTAGTGCACGGTGCCGACCTGCACCCCGGCCTCGTCGGCGATCCGGCGGGTCGTCGCACCGACCACGCCCTCGCGCGAGAGCACGCGCAGGGCGGCCGCGACGAGCTGCGCCCGGCG
Source organism: Kineosporia sp. R_H_3 (assembly GCF_002198675.1). GTDB lineage: Bacteria > Actinomycetota > Actinomycetes > Actinomycetales > Kineosporiaceae > R-H-3. Next base: position 78,893 of record NZ_MWLL01000152.1, read on the forward strand.
CTGCTCCACGGGCACGTAGGCCATCGACCCTCCCTGCATGGCAACGTTGTCTGCGGACCAAGTGGACCACATCCGGCGCCGTCACGGGCAGGTGGCGAGGGTCACCGCCGGGCCAGGTGCAGCCCCGTCAGCGAGCGGTCGGCGGCCGCCGCGAGGTCCGCGGGCGGGCCCTCGAAGACGACGAGGCCGCCGTCGTGGCCCGCGCCCGGGCCGAGGTCGACGACCCAGTCGGCGCGCGCGACGACGTCGAGGTTGTGCTCGATGACGATGACCGACCGGCCCCGGTCGACCATCTGGTCGAGCAGCCCGACGAGGCCGTCGACGTCGGCCATGTGCAGCCCGGTGGTCGGCTCGTCGAGCACGACGACGCGCGTCGCGGTGCCCGCGAGGTGGATCGCCAGCTTGAGCCGCTGGCGCTCCCCGCCGGACAGCGACGTCAGGGGCTGGCCGAGGGTGACGTAGCCGAGCCCGACGTCGTCGAGCGAGTCGAGGACGACCCGGACGGCCTTCTCGACGAAGAAGTCCCGCGCCTCGGTGACCGACATGCCGAACACGTCGTCGATGGTGCGGCCCCGCAACCGGTAGCCGAGCACCTCGGCGGTGAAGCGTCGGCCCTCGCAGACCTCGCAGACGCTCGCCACCCCGGCGACGAACGCGAGGTCGGTGTAGATCATCCCGAGGCCCTTGCACTCCGGGCAGGCGCCCTCGGAGTTCGCGCTGAAGAGCGCCGGCCGTACGCCGTTGGCCTTCGCGAAGGCCTTCCGCACCGGCTCGAGCAGCCCGGTGTAGGTCGCCGGGTTGGAGCGCCGCGAGCCACGGATCGCCCCCTGGTCGACGATCTCGAGCCCGTCGACGCGGGGCAGGCAGCCGTGGATCAGCGAGCTCTTGCCGGAGCCCGCGACCCCGGTGACGGCGACGAGCACGCCGAGCGGGATGTCGACGGTGACGTCGCGGAGGTTGTGCAGCGTCGCGTGCTCGATGCGCAGCGCGCCGGTAGGGGTCCGGACGTCCGTCTTCACCGGCTGCCGCCGCTCGAGATGCTTGCCGGTGACCGTGCCCGACGTGTGCAGCCCGGCGACGTCGCCCTCGTAGACGACCTGGCCACCGGCCCGGCCGGCTCCCGGCCCGAGGTCGACGACGTGGTCGGCGACCGCGATGACCTCGGGCTTGTGCTCGACGACGAGCACGGTGTTTCCCTTGTCCCGCAGGCGTTGCAGCAGCTCGTTCATCCGCTGGACGTCGTGCGGGTGCAGGCCCGCGGTCGGCTCGTCGAAGACGTAGGTGATGTCCGTGAGCGCGGACCCGAGGTGTCGGACCATCTTGACCCGCTGCGCCTCGCCGCCGGACAGGGTGCCCGACTCGCGGTCGAGGCTGAGGTAGCCCAACCCGATCTCGACGAGCCCGGCGAGGGTGCCCCGCAGGTTGTCGACCATCGGCGCCACCGTCGGCTCGTCGAGCACCTCGAGCCACTGCGCGAGGTCGCTCACCTGCATCGCCGCGCACTCCGCGATGCTGCGGCCGTGGACGAGGCTCGCCCGGGCCCGTTCGTTGATCCGGGCACCGCCGCACGCGCTGCAGGTGGCGAACGTCGCGACCCGGTCCACGACCGCGCGGACGTGCGGCTGGAGGGAGTCGACGTCCTTGCTGAGCACCTGCCGGCGGAACCGGTCGAGAAGGCCCTCGTAGGTGAGGTTGACCCCCGCGATCGACACCTTCGTCGACGGACCCTCGAGGAAGCGGGTCCACTGCTCCGGGGTCCAGTCGCGCAGCGGCGCGTCGAGGTCGAAGAAGCCCGAGGCGGCGAAGATCCGCCACTGCCAGGAGTCGACGGCGTAGCCGGGCAGCAGGATCGCGCCCTCGTTGAGCGACCGGTCGCGGTCGACCATCGCGTCGACGTCGAGGGTGCTCACCCGGCCCGACCCCTCGCACTGCGGGCACATCCCGGCGGGGTCGTTGAAGGAGAACACGTTCGACGGCCCCGCATGCGGCGTCCCGATCCGGCTGAAGACGACCCGCAGCATCGAGTACGCGTCGGTCGCCGTCCCGAGCGTGGAGCGCGCGTTGGCCCCCATCCGCTCCTGGTCGATGACGATGGCGGCACTGAGGTTGCGCAGCGCGTCGACGTCGGGCCGGGCCAGGGTCGGCATGAAGTTCTGCAGGAACGCCGAGTACGTCTCGTTGATGAGCCGCTGGGACTCGGCGGCGACGGTACCGAAGACGAGCGACGACTTGCCCGAACCGGAGACGCCGGTGAAGACCGTCAGCCGGCGCTTGGGGATGTCGACGTCGACGCCGCGCAGGTTGTTCTCGCGGGCCCCGCGGACCTCGATGGCGCCGTAGAGGTTCTCGTGGGCCGTCACGTCGCCCGTCACCGGCTCAGCCCACGGAAGGCGCGGACGGCGAGGGGCAGGAAGACCGCGGTCACGACGAGCGGCCAGACGACGGAGAGCACGAGGGCATTCTCGCCCGGCCAGCTCGTCGCCGTGCCGACCGGGTTGCCGAAGAGCATGCGGGTCGCGGTGATGCTGCTCGACAACGGGTTCCACTCGACGACCGTGCCGAGCCAGCCCGGCATGAGCTCGGCGGCGACGAACGCGTTCGACAGCATCGTCACCGGGTAGAGCAGCCCGAAGACCGCGTTGGCCGCCTCCGCGCTCCTCGCCCTGAGCCCGAGCAGGATCCCCACCCACAGGAGCGCGAACCGCAGGAGGAGCAGCAGCCCGAGCGCGGCGAGCGCATCGACCGCCGAGCCGCGCCAGCGCCACCCGATCGCGAGCCCGCAGCCGACCATGAGCCCCAGGCTCGCCGTCGAGTAGAGCATCGCGGCCAGGCAGCGCCCGAGGACGACCGCGGACGGCGCGATGGGCATCGTGCGGAACCGGTCGGTGACCCCCTTGGCCGAGTCCGCCTGGACCGCCGCGAGCGTCTCCCCGATCCCGAAGGCCATCGTCTGGACGAAGATCCCCGGCATGAGGAAGTCGCGGTAGTCGCCGTCGCCGGGAACCCGGATGCCGCTGCCGAACACGTAGGCGAAGAGCAGGACGGTGACGATCGGGACGGCGAGCCCCCAGAGGATCATCTGCGGTTCGCGGACCCAGTGGCTGACGTCCCGGCGGGCGACGAGCAGCCCGTCGCGGACCGCCCGGCGCAGCCTGCCCGCCGGCAGCACCTGCGGCAGCGGGGCCGGGCCGGTCGCGACCGGCGTGGCGCCGCTCACGCCGCCACCTCGGCGCCGTCGGTGCCCTCGGTGCCGTCGGCGACCTCGGCAGCCCGGTCGGGCCGTGGCCCGGTGCGATGACCGGTGATCCGGAGGAAGACGTCGTCCAGCGTCGGCCGGCGCAGGCCGATGTCCGTCGGCTCGACACCGGCGGCCGTGAGCGTCGACAGCACCCGGCCCAGCGCGGCGACCGGGCGGGCGACGTCCCCGCCGACCCGCCCCGCGTCGGCGTCCACCTCCGGCGGCCCGTCGCAGACCTCGGCGAGGGCCGCCGTCGCCGCCGCGAGGTCGGCGGCGTCCCGGACGACGACCTCGAGCCGCTCGCCGCCGACGCGGGCCTTGAGCGCGGCCGGGGTGCCGGCGGCGATGACCCGGCCCTCGTCCATGACGACGACCTCGTCGGCGAGCCGGTCCGCCTCGTCGAGGTACTGGGTGGTGAGCAGCACCGTCGTCCCTCCGGCCACGAGCCCCCGGACGGCCGCCCAGACCTCGTTGCGGTTGCGGGGGTCGAGCCCTGTCGTCGGTTCGTCGAGGAAGAGCACCTGCGGGGCGAGCAGCAGCGTGACCGCGAGGTCGAGCCGGCGCCGCATCCCGCCGGAGTAGTGCTTGACCTGCTTGGCGCCCGCCCCGGCGAGCCCGAACCGGTCGAGCAGCGCGTCGGCGCGCTCGGCGGCCGCGGCCGGTCGGTAGCCGAGGAGCCGGGCGAACATCACGAGGTTCTGCCGGCCGCCGAGGATCTCGTCGACCGCCGGCTCCTGACCGCTGACCCCGATCCGTCGGCGCACCTCCTGCGATTCGCGCAGGACGTCGGCCCCGGCGACCCGCGCCGTGCCCGCGTCGGGGCGCAGCAGCGTCGTGAGGACCCGCACAGCCGTCGTCTTCCCGGCCCCGTTCGGGCCCAGCAGTGCGCACACCGTGCCCGCCCGCACGGCGAGGTCGACGCCGTCCAGCGCCGCCGCCCCGGCGTAGCGTTTCACCAGCCCGCTCGCCTCGATCGCCGTCCCGTCCACCCCTGAGCCCCGCATGAGCACCCCACTCTGTACGCTGTAAGGAGATCGGGTGACGAAATTAGCGTACGCCGTAAGGAGTTGCAAGATGCCCTGCTGCCCCGGGCCGTGGCGGACCCGCACGGTGCCGCCTGCGACCCCGGCGACGGCGCGGAGCGCCCGGTGACCGAGTACGCCGGCCGCGGAGACGTCGAGAAGACGATGGCGCTGCTGTGGGGCCGGGCGCGCAGCACGGGCCGCGGGCCGCGGCCGGGGCTGACGGTGGCGGACGTCGTCGCGGCGGCGGTCACGATCGCGGACGCCGAGGGGCTGGCGGCACTGTCGATGCGCAAGGTCGGGGAGCGACTGGGGCGCAGCGCGATGTCGCTCTACAGCTACGTGCCGGGCAAGGCCGAGCTCGTCGACCTCATGCTCGACACGGTGCTCGGCGAGCGGCCGACCCGGTACGACCTCGGCGCCGGGTGGCGGCCCGCGCTCGAGGCCGCGACCCGTGACGCCTGGGACTTCTACCGCCGGCACCCGTGGGCGCTGCAGGTCGCCGGCGGCCGCGCCGTCCTCGGGCCGAACGAGCTCGACCGGTACGAGGAGCTGCTCCGGGTGCTCACGGCGTCCGGCCTGTCCGCCCTCGACGCGGGCCGGGCCGCCTCCGCGGTGGACGCGTTCGTCCGCGGTGCGGCGCGGACCTACGCGGACAGCCGCGCCGCGGAGTCGACGACCGGGGTCTCCGACGACGAGTGGTGGAGCGAGCGGGCCCCGCTGCTCGACGAGATCATGGCCGAGCAGGGGCCGACCCGGTACCCGACGATCACGGCCCTGGCCGCGGAGGGCGTGTACGAGCAGCCCGACCGGGCCCCCGACGACACGACGCCGTACCTCGAGCGCGAGGCGCTCGACGCCTTCGAGTTCGGGCTCCAGCTGCTCCTCGACGGGCTCGAGGCGCACGCGACGCGCACGGCCGCGGAACGGCGGTAGCGTCGCCCCCGTGTCGAACCCTCTCGCTGTCATCGTCGGCGCCGGCCCGGGCATCGGGGCCGCGACGGCACGCCGCTTCGGCTCCCTCGGCTACGACGTCGCGCTCGTCGCACGCGACGAGGCCCGGCTCACCGAGCTCGGCACCTCGCTCCAGGCGGCGGGCGTCACGACCGGGTGGACGCCGTGCGACGTCACCGACGAGGCCCGCCTGACGCTCGCCATCGAGCGGTTCTGCGGGCATTCGGGCCGGGTCGACGTCCTCGTCGTGAACCCGTCGCGCTACCGGGCGCAGCGCAGCGACGAGACGAGCGCCGCCGACCTGCTCGCCGACCTCGCCGTCGGCACCGCCCCGCTGCTCACGGCCGCCCGGGCCGTGCTGCCGACGATGCGTGCCCAGCGCACCGGCACGATCCTCGCGACCGGCGGCGGCTCGGCCGACCGGCCCTTCCCGGGGGCGGCCACCCTCGGGGTGCAGAAGGCCGCGCTACGCAACCTCTCCCTCGCCCTCGCCGAGGACCTCGCCCCCGACGGCATCCACGTCGCGACCGTGACGATCCGCGGGACGGTCGCCGAGGGCACCCCCTTCGCCCCGGACGTCGTGGCGCAGGTCTACGCCGACCTCGCCGAGCAGACCGCCTCGGACCCGGCCGGCTGGTACCGCGTCGTCGACCTCACGGCCGACGGCGTCGTCCCGGTCGGGTGACGGCGGACGACGGCCCCACAGCCCCACCGCGCACCGACTTCGGCGCGCACCGCGACGCCTGGCGGGACGCCCGCAAGCACGACCCGGCGTTCCACGCCGACCTGGAGCGCCTCGAGCTCGCCCTCTGCGATCGCGAGCCGTACGTCCGCACGGCACGCATGTGGCAGGTCGTCGCCCGCAGGTCCGATCCTGCGATCGATCACTCGTTCTCGATCTCTTGACAGACGAAATTGAGTTCCTGAAACTAGACGCATAGATGGAGGGGAGTATCCCGAGACCGGGTCGTCGTCATCACGATTCCGCAGCACCCCGGCGAGGCCGGGACGGCGCGGCGTCCGGCGGCCCGGGGCCGCGCCCGAGGCGGCCGGGAGAGACCTCCGGTTCCGAGCCCCTCCCGCGGGCCGACCGGTCCGCGGGAGGCAGGCTCCTGTCGCCGGAGGCTGTCATGCGTACCCCCGACGCGCCACCGACCGCCCGCCGCACCGCGCCCCGGCGCACCCCGGCGGTCCGTGGCAGGCAGCCGTACCGCGCGACCGGCCGGTCCGGCCGGCTCCCCGCAGCAGCCCTCATCGGCACGTCTCTGCCGCTCCCCGTGCGGCAGGCCGCGACGCTCCCTCGCGTCGTGCCGTCGGGTCGCGGGGCGCCGGCCGGCCCGGCCACCGCCCGATCGTCCCCCGCCACCTCGAAGGAGCCCCGCCGTGCCTGAGCTGACCCTGGTCCCGCCCGCTGCCGGAGCCGCCTGGTCGCCGTCCCCGCTGACCACCGGCCTCGTCACGCTCGTCCAGGCCGTCCGGGGCTACCCGTGCGTCTCGCTCATGATGACGACGCAGCCGGCGCCACGGATGACCCCCGGCGACGCGGCCCGCCTGGAGCGGCTGCGACTGCACGCCCTCGGCCGGCTGCGGACCGAGGGGCTCGAGAGCCGGACGGTCGTCGACGCCCTGGACCGGCTCGTGCAGGAGGCGGTCACCGCGCCCACCGAGCGGGGGCTCGCCCTGTACGCGAGCGAGGCCCTCGCCCGCAGCGTCCGGTTGCCCGTCGAGGTCGAGGACCGCACCGTCGTCGACCCGTCGTTCGCGACCCGGGACCTCGTCAGGGCGCTCCACCGCACCCCGCGCCACGTCGTCCTCAGCCTGAGCGCGCACCGGGCCGCCCTCTTCGACGGCCAGGCCGGCCGGCTGGCCCCGGTCCCCGGCCGGCACTTCCCGCTCGACCTGCGGACGCTGGAGACCCCCGACCTCGCGACGTCGATGCGCATCGTCGACCGAGCCCTGGGCACCCACCTGCGGCTGCACCCGGCCCCGCTCGTCGTCGCCGGGCCCGAACGGACCGTCGCCGCGTTCACCGCCGTGTCCCGGCACACCGGGCGGCTCGCCGGCGTCGTCCACGGAGCGGTCGAGCACTCGACCCTGGAGGACCTCGCCGCGCGTACCCGGCCCGTCCTCGAGCGCTACCTGCTCTCCCGCCAGGACGACGCCCTCGCCCTGCTCGAGCGGCGGGCCGGTGCGCACCGGGTCGCCGCCGGGATCGCCTCGGCCTGGCTCGCCGCCCGCACCGAGCGCCCGGAGATGCTCGCCGTCGAGGAGGGCTACCGCTTCCCGGCCCGGCTCTCCGTGGACGGTGACCTCGTCACCCCGGCCGAGGACACCGAGGCGCCCGACGTCATCGACGACCTCGTCGACGAGCTCATCGAGACCGTCCTCGACCGCGGCGGCTGGGTCGCCCTCGTCCGGGACGGCGCCCTCGGCGGCCACGAGCGGGTGGCGCTGACGGTCCGCCGCTGACCGCCCCCGGTCCGCAGCGGCAAAGGCGACGGGCCCCGATCCGCAGGGATCGGGGCCCGTCGTCGTGCGTCGTGCTGTGTCAGCCGGCCTCGGCCGCGCCGAGCGGGCCGTCCTCGGCGGCGGGCGCCGAGGAGGTCGTCTCGACCGGCGGGACGTCGGGCACCGTCGTCCGCATCGCACCCTTGAAGGTGAACACGGCCTTGTCGCCCTCCCCCTCGGTGTCGACGAGGACGATCTGACCCGGCTTCAGCTCGCCGTAGAGGATCTTCTCGGAGAGCAGGTCCTCGATGTCGTGCTGGATCGTCCGCCGCAGCGGGCGCGCCCCGAGGACCGGGTCGTAGCCCTTCGTCGCCAGGAGCACCTTCGCGGACGGCGTGAGCTCGATGCCCATGTCCTTGTCGCGCAGGCGCTCGTCGAGCTTGGCGAGCATCAGGTCGACGATCTGGATGATCTCGTCCTGCGACAGCTGCGGGAAGACGATCGTGTCGTCGACACGGTTGAGGAACTCGGGGCGGAAGTGCGTCTTGAGCTCGTCCGTCACCTTCGCCTTCATCCGCTCGTACCCGGTCTTCGTGTCCGCACTGGCCTGGAAGCCCATCTGGACACCCTTGGCGATGTCCCGGGTCCCGAGGTTCGTGGTCATGATGATGACCGTGTTCTTGAAGTCGATCGACCGGCCCTGGCTGTCGGTCAGGCGGCCGTCCTCGAGGATCTGGAGCAGCGAGTTGAAGATGTCCGGGTGGGCCTTCTCGACCTCGTCGAAGAGGACCACCGAGAACGGACGACGCCGCACCTTCTCCGTGAGCTGGCCGCCCTCCTCGTACCCGACGTAGCCGGGGGGCGAGCCGAACAGCCGCGAGACCGTGTGCTTCTCGGAGAACTCGCTCATGTCGAGCTGGATGAGCGAGTCCTCGTCACCGAAGAGGAACTCCGCGAGCGCCTTGGCGAGCTCGGTCTTACCGACACCCGTGGGGCCGGCGAAGATGAACGAGCCACCGGGACGCTTCGGGTCCTTGAGGCCGGCCCGGGTGCGCCGGATCGCCTGCGACAGGGCCTTGATCGCGTCGTTCTGGCCGATGATGCGCTTGTGGAGCTCGTCCTCCATGCGCAGGAGCCGGGCCGACTCCTCCTCGGTGAGCTTGAAGACCGGGATGCCCGTCGCCGTGGCGAGGACCTCGGCGATGAGCTCCTCGTCGACCTCGGCGACGACGTCCATGTCGCCGGCCTTCCACTGCTTCTCACGCTCGGCCTTCGCCGCGAGGAGCTTCTTCTCGGTGTCGCGCAGGGCGGCAGCCTTCTCGAAGTCCTGCGCGTCGATCGCGCTCTCCTTGTCGCGCCGGGTCTGCGCGATCTTCTCGTCGAACTCGCGCAGGTCCGGCGGGGCCGTCATCCGGCGGATGCGCAGCCGCGCGCCCGCCTCGTCGATGAGGTCGATCGCCTTGTCCGGCAGGAACCGGTCGTTGACGTACCGGTCGGCAAGGGTCGCCGCGGCGACGAGGGCGCTGTCGGTGATGGAGACCCGGTGGTGCGCCTCGTACCGGTCGCGCAGGCCCTTGAGGATCTCGATCGTGTGCGACAGCGACGGCTCCTGGACCTGGATCGGCTGGAAGCGCCGCTCCAGGGCAGGGTCCTTCTCGACGTGCTTGCGGTACTCGTCGAGGGTCGTCGCGCCGATCGTCTGGAGCTCGCCGCGCGCCAGCATCGGCTTGAGGATGCTCGCGGCGTCGATCGCGCCCTCGGCGGCACCCGCCCCGACGAGGGTGTGGATCTCGTCGATGAACAGGATGATGTCGCCGCGGGTGCGGATCTCCTTGAGGACCTTCTTCAGGCGCTCCTCGAAGTCACCGCGGTAGCGCGAACCGGCGACGAGCGCGCCGAGGTCGAGCGTGTAGAGCTGCTTGTCCTTGAGGGTCTCGGGGACCTCGCCGCGGACGATCGCCTGCGCGAGGCCCTCGACCACGGCGGTCTTGCCGACGCCGGGCTCACCGATGAGGACGGGGTTGTTCTTGGTGCGGCGGGACAGCACCTGCATGACCCGCTCGATCTCCTTCTCACGCCCGATGACCGGGTCGAGCTTGCCCTCGCGGGCCTGCTGCGTGAGGTTGCGACCGAACTGGTCGAGCACGAGGGAGCCGGACGGCGTGCCCTCCTGGGCGCCGCTCGCGGCGGCGGGCTCCTTGCCCTGGTACCCGGACAGCAGCTGGATGACCTGCTGCCGGACGCGGTTGAGGTCGGCCCCGAGCTTGACGAGCACCTGGGCGGCGACGCCCTCGCCCTCGCGGATGAGGCCGAGGAGGATGTGCTCGGTGCCGATGTAGTTGTGCCCCAGCTGGAGCGCCTCGCGCAGCGAGAGCTCGAGCACCTTCTTCGCGCGCGGCGTGAAGGGGATGTGGCCGGACGGCGCCTGCTGGCCCTGCCCGATGATCTCCTGGACCTGCTCGCGCACGGCGTCGAGCGAGATGCCGAGGGACTCCAGAGCCTTGGCGGCGACGCCTTCGCCCTCGTGGATCAGGCCGAGCAGGATGTGCTCTGTCCCGATGTAGTTGTGGTTGAGCATCCTGGCCTCCTCCTGGGCCAGGACGACGACACGGCGGGCGCGGTCGGTGAACCTCTCGAACATCAGCGCTCCTCGCGTGCGTGCGGTCCGGCGCCGGACGGTCGTCCAGCGCTGACCTGTCGATGCTATCTGCGGGTACCGGCAACCTCACCCCCTGTCTTCGAGGCAAGTCGTCACCGCTCCCAGTGCTTCGACCAACTCTGACGAGGACTTTCGTGTTCCGCCCGGGGCGTTGGCCGGTTCTCTGTTCGCTTGCAGCGGAAGCCGGCGGCGGGCCTGTCGGGACCCGCGCGAGGCTCCCGCACCCTCCCGCGTGGCGCACGTCACAACGCCCCCGGACGCAGCGGCCGACGCGATCCGTCGCATTCTGCGCATTAGGTGGGTAATGCCGCGACGACACGTCACCTCACGTGCGACTCACGAATTCTGTTTCCGAGACCCGGGTCACGCCCGGTACGGCACCGTCCTCGCTGCGCCGACGCCCGATGGTGTCGTTATCTTCGGCGCATGCTTCCGGCGTGGTTCACGGCGGTCACCGCCGGGACGCCGTGCGGCGACCTGGCCCGCGGCGTCGACTGGGCCGCGACGTCGCTCGGCCCGCCGGACGCGTGGCCGCAGCCGCTGCGGGCCGCCGTCGAACTGTGCTTCAGCACCCGCTTCCCGGTGCTCGTCACGTGGGGCCCGGACCTCGTCATGATCTACAACGACGGCTACCGCGAGATGCTCGGCACGCAGAAGCACCCCGCAGCCATGGGCGCCCCCTGCGCCGAGGTCTGGGCCGAGGTCTGGCCGGACGTCGAGGGGCTGTTCCAGGAGGTCCTCACGACGGCCCGCCCGACGTGGACCACCGACATGCGCCTGGTCGTCAACCGCTCGGGGTTCACCGAGGAGGCCTACTTCACCTACTCGTACTCGCCGCTGCGCGACGAGGACGGCACGGTGCGGGGCGTCCTCGACATCGCGACGGAGACCACCGAGTCGGTCGTCGAGGGCCGTCGGCTGCGGCTGCTCACCGAGCTCTCCCGCCGGCTGCACGGCGCGCGAGACGTCGAGGACGTCGGCCGGGTCGCCGCCGGCCTGCTGCGGCTCGCCCCGGACGACGTCGCCGCCGCCGACGTCCACCTCGTCGACGGCGACGACCTCCTGCTCCTCGCCACGACCCGGGCCCGCGAGGGGGTCGACGCCGTCGACGGCGCCCTGCTCCGCGACGCGGCCCGCGGGAGCGCCCCCGTCGTCGTCGGCCACACGCTCGTCTGCCCGCTGCGCAAGAGCGGCGAGTCGGCCGCGGTCGGCGTCGCCGTCCTCGAGGCGGGCCCGATGCGCCCGCTCGACGAGGGCTTCCAGGCGTTCCTCGAGCTGCTCGCGAACAACCTCGGGGCGGCGCTCGGCGCCGCCGTCCGCCGGGACCGCGAGGTGGGCGCGCTGCGGCACGTCGCGGAGACCCTCCAGCTGTCGATGCTGCCGGGCGTCACCGGCATGTCCGACGTCGTCGCCCGGTACCGGCCCAAGATCGGCGGGCTCGCCGTCGGCGGGGACTGGTACGACGCCGTCCGGCTCGGCGGCGGCCGGACGGCGGTCGTCGTCGGCGACTGCGTCGGGCACGGCCTCGGCGCGGCCGCCGTCATGGGCCAGCTCCGCTCGGCGCTGCGCGCCTTCGTCCTCGACGGGCGGACCCCCTCGGACGCGATCACCTCGCTCGACGCGTTCGCCGACGAGCTGACGGGCGCCGAGTGCACGACGGTCTTCTGCGGCGTCGTCGACCGCTCCGCGGGCACCCTGACGTACAGCTCGGCCGGGCACGTCCCGGGCCTGCTCCTGCACCCGGACGGCGGCACCGGCTGGCTCGAGGGCTCCGGCGACGTCCCGCTCACCGTCCCGGGCGCGGGCGCCCGCTCGGACGTCACCGTGCCGTTCGGCGACGCGGACACCCTCGTGCTCTTCACGGACGGGCTCGTCGAGCACCCGCCGGCCTCGATCGGCACCGGCCTCGACGACCTGGCGGCCGCCGTCCGGACGATCGGCCCGGACGCACCGCTCGACGACCTCGCCGACGGGCTCCTCGCCCGGCTCCTGCCGGCCGGCGGCCGGGACGACGTCGCGCTCGTCGTCCACCGCCCCGTCGGCTGAGCACCGGCCCGGGGACCGCCAGGAGAGCCGTCCGGGCGATTCCGATCCGGAAAATTTGCCGGAACTGCAAGATCCGCCGATAGTGGTCCGGTGATCCGCGACGAGGGGCTGCGCGAGCGCAAGAAGCGCGAGGCGCGGGCCGCGATGAGCCAGGCCGCGCTGCGCTCCGCGCTCGCCGAGGGCCTGCGGGCGGTGTCGGCCGAGTCGGTCGCCGAGCGCGTCGGGGTCTCGCCGCGGACGTTCCGCAACTACTTCTCGAGCGTCGAGGAGGCGGTCGTCGACGGGCTCGCCCAGCGCGGCCTCGAGCTGGCCGACGCACTGGCCGGCCGCCCGACCCACGAGCCCGTGTGGGAGAGCCTCCTCGTCCTGCTGCCGGAGCACGCGACCGCTCTCGTCGGCTCCCGCGCCGACGCCGCCGGCCTGTTCGCGATGTTCGACGAGAGCCCGGCCCTCGTCGCCCACCAGCTCGCCGCCTTCGTCCACGTCGAGGCCCGGATCGCCCAGGTGCTCGCCGACCGGCTGGGCGTCGACCCGCTCGCCGACCCCACCCCCGACGTGCTCGCGGGGGCCGTCATGGTCGCCGTCCGGGTCGCCGTCGGGCTGTGGGTGCGCGGCCAGGGCGAGAACCTGCCCGACCTCGTCCGCGACTGCCTCACCCGGGTCCGGGCCGGTCTGCCCGCGCCCCTGCCCGTCCCGCACTGACCCGCCCACGCCGACCCGTCGCCCGTCCACCCCGCAGCACCGACGACACGGAGCACTCAGATGGCCCTGTTCCTCTACCGCCTCGGCCGCGGCGCCTTCCGGCACCGCCGTGCGGTCGCCCTGCTCTGGCTCGCGGTGCTCGCCGCCGTCGCGACGTCCGCGCTGACGCTCGGCGGGACGTCGTCCGACGCCTTCCGGATCCCCGGCACGCCGGCCCAGCAGGCGATCGACGTGCTCGGCGAGCGCTTCCCCGAGGCCAACGCCTCCGGGGCGACCGCGCGGGTCGTCCTCGTCGCCCCGGAGGGCTCGAGGATCACCGACCTGGGGTACGCGGCCCAGGTCGCGAAGACCGTCGCGAACCTGCGGAAGGCACCGAAGGTCGCCTCGGTGACCGACCCGTTCGCGACCCGCTCGGTCAACCCGGCGCAGACGATGGCGTTCGCGCAGGTCTCCTACGCGGTCCAGTCGGCCGACCTCTCCGACGCCGACCGGGACGCCCTCGTCGCCGCCGCGACCCGGGCGAGCGCCGCGAACCTGCGGGTCGAGGTCGGCGGCGACGCGTTCCAGCCCAGGCCGGAGACCGGGATCGGCGAGGTCATCGGCGTCTCGGTCGCCGCGATCGTCCTGGTCGTCACGTTCGGCTCCCTCGTCGCCGCCGGCATGCCGCTGCTCACCGCCCTGCTCGGCATCGGCATCGTCTTCGCCGGCATCACCACGGCGACCGGCTTCGCCGACCTGTCCTCGAACACCCCGACCCTGGCCCTCATGATCGGTCTCGCCGTCGGCATCGACTACGCCCTCTTCATCGTCTCCCGCTACCGGCACGAGATCGCCCTCGGGCGCGACCTCGACGAGGCGGCCGGCCGCGCCGTCGGGACCGCCGGGTCGGCGGTCGTCTTCGCCGGCGCCACGGTCGTCATCGCGCTCGGGGCGCTCTTCGTCGTCGGCGTCCCCTTCCTCACGCAGATGGGTGTCGCGGCCGCCGCGACGGTCACGCTGGCCGTCCTCATCGCGCTCACCCTGCTGCCCGCGCTGCTCGGCTTCGCAGGCGCCCGGATCGCCGGCGGCCGGATCCCCGGGCTGCGCCCGCGGGACCCGGAGGACGACGCGGAGGAGTCGGCGAAGCCGGCCTTCGGCTTCCGCTGGGCCCGCACGGTCGCCCGGCACCCGCTGCCCGTCCTCGTCGCCGCGCTCGTCGCGCTCGGGGTCGTCGCCATCCCCGCGCAGGACCTGCGGCTCGGGATGCCCGACGACTCCACCGCGGCCCCGGACACGACGCAGCGCAAGGCGTACGACCTCATCGCGTCCGGGTTCGGGCCCGGGCTCAACGGCCCGCTCGTCGTCGTCGTCGAGGCGACGGCCGGCTCCGGGGTCGAACCGCTCGCCGGCCAGGTGGTGCAGCGGATCCAGGCGCTGCCCGACGTCCTCGCCGTCGCCGGGGTGACCCCGAACGCCGCCGGGGACACCGCGATCGTCACGGTGGTCCCGCGCAGCGCCCCGAGCGCGACGGCCACGCAGACGCTCGTGCGCGACATCCGGGCGCTGGACGGCGACGTGCCCGGTGCGGGCGTCGGCGTCACGGGCATCACGGCGATCAACATCGACATCTCGGAGAAGCTCCAGGACGCGCTGCTGCCCTACATCGGCGTCGTCGTCGGCCTGGCCCTGCTGCTGCTCATGCTCGTGTTCCGCTCCGTGCTCGTGCCGGTCAAGGCCGCCGTCGGCTTCCTCGCGAGCATCGCGGCGACCTTCGGCGCCGTCGTCGCGGTCTTCCAGTGGGGCTGGCTCGGCGCGGTCTTCGGCGTCGAGCAGACCGGGCCGCTCATCAGCTTCCTGCCGATCTTCCTCGTCGGGATCGTCTTCGGCCTCGCGATGGACTACGAGGTCTTCCTCGTGAGCCGGATGCGGGAGGACTTCGTCCACGGGGCGTCCGCGCGGGACGCCGTCGTCAGCGGCTTCGGTCACGGCGCCCGGGTGGTCACCGCCGCCGCGATCATCATGATCAGCGTCTTCTTCGGCTTCGTGACGTCGCCGCAGTCGTTCATCAAGTCGATCGGCTTCGCCCTCGGGGTCGCCATCGCGTTCGACGCCTTCGTCGTCCGGATGACGGTCGTGCCGGCGGTCATGACGCTGCTCGGCCGCTCGGCCTGGTGGCTGCCGCGCTGGCTCGACCGCCTGCTGCCCGACCTCGACATCGAGGGCGAGAAGCTGCGGCACGTGCTCGACGGCGGGCCCGCCGCCCCGGCGGCCNCGCGGGCCGGCGGCGGCGTCCGGGTCAGCCCCTGACCACCTCGACACCTCCGGGGGCCTCGACCTCGACGACGGGTGCGCCGTCGGGGCCGAGGGTCCAGGAGACGGCGACGGTGCCGTGCGGGGTCCGCAGCGACGCCTTCGCCCAGGTGATGCCGCCACCCGGGCGGGGGGCGACGAGGACCTTCGAGCAGCCGGGTGCGAGCGGGGTGATCCCGCCGATGGTGCGGTGCATCCAGTCCGCGACCGCGCCGAGGGCGTAGTGGTTGAAGCTCGTCATCTCGCCGGGGTTCACCGAGCCGTCGGGGAGCAGGGAGTCCCAGCGCTCCCAGATCGTCGTGGCGCCCATGGTCACCGGGTAGAGCCAGGACGGGCAGCCTCGCTCGGTGAGCATGGCGTAGGCGACGTCGAGGTGCCCGGTCGCGGTGAGCGCGTCGAGGACGAACGGGGTGCCGGCGAACCCGGTGGAGACCCGGTGGTCGGCCTCGACGACGAGATCGGCCAGGCGCTTGCCGGCTGCGTCACGGTGGGCGTGGTCGAGCAGGTCGAAGGCGATCGCCAGCGCGTAGACGGTCTGGCAGTCGGAGCGGATCGTGCCGTCGTCGCCGACGTAGTGCTCGGCGAACGCGGCCCGGGTCCGGTCCCGCAGGGCGCGGGTCCGCGCGGCGCCCTCGTCGTGGCCGAGCAGGGCGGCGACGTCGGCGACGACGGTGTACGTCCGGACGGCGCACGCGGTCGCGACGACGCCCTGGTCGGCCTTGGCCTCGAACGGGGCCTCCGGCGGCGCCGTCGGGTCGAGCCAGTCGCCGAACTGGAACCCGGTGTCCCACAACCCGTTCGGGGAGAGCAGGGTCGTGACCCGGCGGGCGTGGGCGAGCATCGCGGGGTACTGGCGGCGCAGCGCCTCGAGGTCGCCGTACGCCCGCCAGAGCGCCCACGGCACCCAGGCGACGGCGTCGGACCAGAACGCCGTCGTCTCGGCGCGTGGGAAGAACTCGGGGAGCGTGTCGTACTTGAGGTTGTCGGGGACGACGTGCGGCACCATGCCGCCGGCGGACCGCTGCTCGGCGTCGACGTCGCAGAGCCAGTCGCCGAGGAATGCGGAGACGTCGTAGAGGTAGGCCGCGGTGGGCGCGAAGGCGGCGATGTCACCGGTCCAGCCGAGCCGCTCGTCGCGCTGCGGGCAGTCTGTGGGCAGGTCGAGGAAGTTGCCCTTCTGGGACCAGACGACGTTCTCGTGCAGGCGGTTGAGCAACGGGTCCGAGCATTCGAAGGTGCCGGTCCGCTCCAGGTCGGAGTGCACGACGACGGCCTCGAGCACGTCGGCGGCGTTCCCCGCGGTGAGCTCACCGGGGTAGCCGTCGAGGTCGGCGTACCGGAAGCCGTGGAAGGTGAACGTCGGCTCGAACACGTCCTCGGCGTCGGTCCGGCCGGAGAGGACGAACCGGTCGGTGGCCTCGGCGGTGCGCAGCGGGCGGGTGCTCAGCTCGCCGTCCGGTTCGAGCACCTCGGCGTGCCGGACCGTCACCACGGTGCCCGCGGCGCCGGCGCCCGCCGGGACACGCAGCCGGACCCAGCCGACGAGGTTCTGCCCGAAGTCGACGACGGTGCGCCCCGACGGGGCGGTGGTGACCGCCACCGGGGCCAGGACGCCCTGCCGGTGCACGGGCGGCCCGAGGTAGGGCACGAGGGTGGCCGGGTCGCGCCCGACGACGTGGACGCCGGCCCAGCCGGCCGCGTCCGAGACGTCGGCACCGGGGCGCAGCCAGCCGTCGTCGGCGAGCCGGGCGTCGACGGTCTGGCCCGCGTAGAGGTCGTTGGCGGTGACCGCGGACGGGCCGGAGCGCCAGGCGGTGCCGGTGCCGGCCACCTGGACGTGCCCGTCGGCGAACGTCACCTCGAGCTCGGCGAGCCCGGCGAGCTCGCTGCCGTACACGCACCGGTTGCCGAGGAACCCCAGCCGGCCGCGCCACCACCCGTTGCCGAGCGCGAGCCCGAGCACGACCTGGCCGAGGCCGTCCCGCTGGGCCGTGGCGACCTGCCGGCTCACGTCGTACTCCCGATAGCGCAGCCGCCACTCGTACGAGGACCATCCCGGGGTCAGCACGTCGTCGTCCGCGCGTTCGCCGGCGACGTACGCCTCGAGCACGCCGTGCGCGGTCGCGAGCAGCCGTGCGGAGACGACGTCGCCGTGACCGGCGTCCAGCACGACCTCCCCGCGCAGCAGCGGTGCACCCGCGAAGTCCTCGTCGGGGGCGACCATCGAAGCGGTCCAGGTACGGGTGGCGTGGGTCATGAGGTCCTTCCGGGGTGTCGGATCCGGCTCGGCGGTGCCGTATGCGGTGCGTGCGGGTCGATCGGACGGGCCGGTGGTCATCAGGCGCCCCAGCCGGCCTGGGTGCCGCCGACGCGTTCGTCGGCGATCCGGGCCAGGTAGCCGTCGGCGAGGAACGCCTTCATCGGGTCGCCGGGCAGACCCCGGGACTCCCGCCACGCAGCGAGAGCGGGCCGGACGTCGCTGTAGAACGCGTCCATGAAGACCTCGTTCGCGGCGAGGACGTCGTTCGCGTCCTGCGCCGCCTCGAGTGCGCTCCGGTCGAGCAGCAGTGCCCGCGCCGTCATCTCCTGCACGTTGAGGACCGACCGGATCTGGCCCGGGATCTTCGCCTCGACGTTGTGGCACTGGTCGAGCATGAGCGCGACCCCGGACGCGGGGTCGAGCCCGCCGCCGCGGACCACCTCGACCATGATCCGGTACAGCTGGTACGGGTCCGCGGCCCCCACGATGAGGTCGTCGTCGGCGTAGAACCGCGAGTTGAAGTCGAACGAGCCCAGCTTCCCCAGCCGCAGCAACGTCGCGACGATCTGCTCGATGTTCGTGCCCGGCGCGTGGTGACCCGTGTCCAGGCACACCACCGCGCGCTCACCCAGCGCGGCGACGTGCGCGTACGCCGTCCCCCAGTCCGGCACGTCGGTCGAGTAGAACGCCGGCTCGAAGAACTTGTACTCCAGCACGAGACGCTGCTGCGGACCGAGCGCCGCGTAGATCTCCGCCAGCGAGGTCGCGAGGTTGTCCTGCCGGCGCCGAAGGTCGTTCTGCCCCGGGTAGTTCGCGCCGTCCGCGAGCCAGATCTTCAGGTCCCGCGACCCCGTCGCGTGCATGATCCGGATGCACTCCAGGTGGTGGTCCACGGCCTTGCGCCGGGCGCCGGGGTCCGACGAGGTCAGCGACCCGAACTTGTAGGCCTCGTCCTGGAACGTGTTCGAGTTCACCGTCCCCAACCGGACGCCGAGGTCCTCGGCGAAGGCCCGCAGCGCGGCGTAGTCGTCGACCTCGTCCCACGGGATGTGCAGGGCGACCGACGGGGCCGCCCCGGTGTACGCGTGCACCTGCGCCGCGTCCGCGATCTTCTCGTGCACGCTCCGCGGCGTCCCCGCCGACGGCCACACCCGGAAGCGCGTCCCGGAGTTCCCGAACGCCCAGGACGGCAGCTCGATCGCCACCGTGGAGAGGGTGTCCAGGACGGCGGCGGGCAGATCGGCCATGTCAGTGCTCCGAAGGGGTCGTGGGGGCGGGGAGCCGGGACAGCTGGTCGTCGAGGTTGAAGACCTCCCGCAGCAGCAGGAAGCCCTCGTCCGGACCGCGGCCGTCGAGCCCGACGAAGAACCCGGCCATCTCGGCCTGCCAGCGGGCGTTGACGTCGGTCGCGGCCATCGCGGCCTGCGCCGCCGCGAGGTCGGGGCTCTCCACGTAGCCGACGAGCAGACCGTCGTCGCGCAGGAAGAGCGAGTAGTTGTGCCAGCCGGTCGCGGCGAGGGCCCGCAGCATGTCGGGCCAGACCCGCTCGTGCGCGGCGGCGTACTCCTCGAGCCGCTCCGGGCGGACCTGGAGCAGGAAGCAGTACCGGTTCACGGACGGGCCCTTTCGGCGGGCCGGTCGCCGGTGCCGCCCCGTGGGCGGCACCGGCGCCGGGTCTTTCCCAACGGTCAGAAGGTGAACTGGTCGACGTTCTCGGCCGTGAACTCCTGCGGCGGGCCGACGATCGCGACGCCGTCGCCGTCGACCGTGTAGTCCTTGTCACCGGCCTTGAAGCCGGCCTTCGGGTCGCCGCCGCTCGCCTTGACGCCCGCCGCGTAGACGCCGAGGTAGCCGAGCATGCCCGGGTCCCACAGACCGAACGACTTCACGGTGCCGTCCTTGACGTACGCCTTCATCTCGCTCGGCAGGCCGAGACCGGTCACCTGGACGGTGCCCTTGTACTTCGAGCCGCTGATGTACTTCGCGGCGGCGGCGACACCGACCGTCGTCGGGCTGATGATGCCCTTGAGGTTCGGGTGCGACTGCATGAGGGCCGCCGCCTTCTCGGCGGACTTGGCGGCGTCGTCGTCCCCGTAGACGGTGTCGACGAGCTTGAGCTCGGGGTGGTTCGCCGCGAGCTCGGCCTCCATGATCTTGATCCAGGCGTTCTGGTTCTCAGCGGTGGCCGCCGCCGAGAGGATCGCGATCTCGCCGCCGCCCGACCCGATCGCCTTGGAGATCCAGTCGACCTGGGACTTGCCGATGAGGTCCGGCGTCGTCGGCTTGACCATGACGCTGCGGGCCGAGGTGTCGGCGACGTCCGCGTCGTACGTGACGACGGCGACCCCGGCGTCCTGCGCCTTCTTGAGCGCCGGCACGACGGAGTTGGCGTCGGCCGCGGAGATGACGAGCGCGTCGTACTTCTTCTGGATGACGGTGTTGATGAACTGCAGCTGCGCGGCCCCGGTCGCCTGCGTCGGGCCGATCTGCTCGCACTCGGCCTTGATCTCGGCGCAGGCCTTCTGCGCGCCGGCGTAGGCGGCGTCGAAGTAGGGGATGTTGATGGCCTTGGGGAGGATCGCGATCTTCAGGCCCTCCTTGACGGCACCCGCCGTGGCGGCGGGGGTGGAGGCGGACTCGCTGGGCGCCGCGGCGCTGGAGGACGAGCCCGCGCCGGCGCTCGAACCGCCGCCGCAGGCCGCCAGCGAGGCGGCCGCGACAGCGAGGAACGCCACGAGACGGAGACGGGTGGGACGCATCTGCACTCCTTGGGAGACGGTGACTGCGCTGTGCTGGTCGTGCGGTTCGGGTCTGACGGTGCGGGGTCTGACGGTGCGGGTCTGACGGTGCGGGTCGTACGGCGGTGCGGGGTGGTGCGCTTCCCCGGCGGGGAAGGGTCAGGGGGCGGCGGCGGCCAGGGCCCGGCCGCGTCGTTCGCGGAACGCGCTCCAGCGCTGGGCGACGACCGGGATGACGACGGAGGCGAGCAGGAGGCCGCCGGTGATGATCGTCAGCGCGTTCCCGGGGACGCCCTGCAGCTGCAGCAGCGATCGGACGCTGCCCAGGAAGAGCACGGCGCTGACGACGCCCCACATCGTCCCGACGCCGCCGAAGATCGAGACGCCGCCGAAGAGCACCGACGCGATGACCGCGAGCTCGAAGCCGAGGGCGCCGTCCGGGCGGGCGCTGGCGAACCGCAGGTCGTAGACGACGCCTGCGAGGCCGGCCACCGCACCGGTGACGACGAAGAGCCGGAACTTGAGGCGGGCCACCGGGATGCCGGCGAACCGGGCCGCCTCGACGCTCTGGCCGACGGCGAAGACCCAGCGCCCGGTCCGGGTCAGGTGCAGGACGACGCCGAACACGATCGCGAGGACGACGAGCAGCGGTGTCACGTACGGCAGCGGGGTGCCGGGGATCGAGGAGAACCCGAGGTTCGTCCAGCCCGCCGGGAAGTCCGCGACGGTCGTGTCGCCGAGCAGGGCGTAGCACAGGCCCCGGTACAGGCCCAGGGTGCCGATCGTCACCGCGAGCGAGCCGAGCCCGAGCCGCGTCACGAGGAAGCCGTTCACCGCGCCGCAGACGACCCCGGTGCCGACGGCCGCGAGGACCGCGACCGCCATCGACCCGGACGCCTGCCAGGCCCAGCCGAGGACGCAGCCGGCCAGCGCCGCCGTCGACGCGACCGACAGGTCGATCTCGCCGGTCATGATGAGGAAGGTCATCGGCAGCGCGATGAGCATGATCTCGCCGATGTCCTGCAGGACGAACCCCAGGTTCGAGCCGCCGGCGAAGTCCGGGTCGACGACCGCACCGACCGCGACGGTGACGACGAGCAGGACGAAGACCGAGCGGTCCCAGCTGAGCACGCGGCTCATCGCACGACCTCCGTCGTCGTCGCACCCTCGTGGCCGGGGCTCTCCGCGCCCGCCGCCGGTGGCGCCGGTTCGGCGTCCGCCTGCTCGCGCCGGTGCCGGGCGGCCTCGACGCGCGCCGCACGTTCGCGACGCAGGAGCACGACCCGGTCGGCGGTGATCGCCACGAGCAGGAGCAGGCCGTTGATCGCCTGCTGCCAGAACTCGGGCACCGAGAGCGCGCTGAGCGAGACGCCCATCGTCTTGAGGAGCATCGCCCCGAGGAGCGCGCCGAGCACGGTCCCGGAGCCGCCGAAGATGTTCACGCCGCCGACGACGCAGGCCGCGACGACGGGCAGCTCGTACCCGATGCCGGCGTTGGAGTCGACGCCGCCGAACCGGGCGAGGAAGAGCACCCCGGCACCGCCGGCGCAGGCCCCGCTCACCATGTAGGCGAGCAGCGTCCGCCGGGCGACGGGGATGCCGACGAGCTCGGCCGCGGGCGGGTTGCTGCCGACCGCGTAGAGGTCGCGCCCCGACCGGCGGGTCCGCAGGAAGACGCCGCCGAGGGCCGCGGCGAGCAGGCAGACCCACATGAGCCACGGGACGCCGAGGAACCCGGTGACCCCGAAGCCGACGACCGAGGAGGGCAGCTGGTCGGCGTTGATCCGGGTGCCGCCGGTGAGCAGCGCCTGGACGCCCTGGAAGACGTAGAGCGTGCCCAGGGTGACGACGAGCGCGGGCAGCCGCAGGAACGCCACGAGGGCACCGTTGACCAGCCCCGCGAGGACGCCGACGACGACGCCGACGAGCAGCGCGAGGACCAGCGGCCCGCCGGTGTCACCGCGGACCGCGGAGCCGGCCATGAAGGCGGACAGCCCGAGCACCGACCCGACCGACAGGTCGACGTGCCGCATGACGAGCACGAACGTCTGGCCGACGGCCATGAGCCCGGTGATGGCGATGGCGACGAGCAGGTCGAAGCGGCCCTGGTCGGAGAGGAACCGCGGGTTGACGGCCGTCGTCACCGCGAGGACGACGAGCAGCGCACCGGCGACCGGGGCCTCCCGGCCGGCGAGCACCCGCCGCAGCCCGCCGTTCACGCGGCGCTCCCCTCGCCGGCGACCGACGCCTGGCCGGTCGCGGCGAGCATGACCCGCTCCTGGGTCGCCTCGTCGCGGTCGAGGGTGGCCATGAGCCGGCCCTCCCGCATGACGAGGACCCGGTCGGCCATGCCGAGCACCTCCGGCAGCTCGCTGGACACCATGAGGACGGCCAGGCCCCGGCCGGCCTGCTCGGACAGCAGCCGGTGCACCTCGGCCTTGGTGCCGACGTCGATCCCGCGGGTCGGCTCGTCGACGACGAGCAGCCGCGGGTCGGTGGCGAGCCACTTGGCGAGCACGACCTTCTGCTGGTTGCCGCCCGACAGCCGCTCGACGGGCTGGTCGAGGCCGCCGTGGCGCAGCTGGAGGCGCTGCGCCCAGTGCGCCGCGAGCTCGCGCTCGGCCCGCTCCCGGACCACCCCGCGGCGGGCCAGCCGGGAGAGCACGACGACGGCCGTGTTCCGGGCGATCGAGGCCGGCATGAACAGGCCCTGCTGGCGGCGGTCCTCGGGGACGAGCGCGACGCCGCGGGCCAGGGCGGCCCGCGGGTCGGCGGGCGGCAGCGGGGCGCCGAGCACCTCGACCGAGCCGCTGTCGTAGCGGTCGATGCCGAAGACGGCCCGGACGACCTCGCTGCGGCCGGAGCCGACCAGGCCGGCGAACGCGACGATCTCGCCGGCGCGGACGTCGAAGCTCACGTCGTCGAAGACGCCGTCCGTCGTCAGGCCGCGCACCCGCAGGACGACGTCGCCGGTGGTCGTTTCGGTCTTGGGGAACAGGTCGGTGAGCTCGCGTCCGACCATCCAGCGGACGACCTCGCCGGCGTCGGTGCCCTCGACGGTGCTCGTCCGCACGGTCGCGCCGTCCCGCATGACCGTGAGCCGGTCGCACAGCGCGAAGACCTCGTCGAGCCGGTGGCTCACGAAGACGACGGCGGCGCCGCCGTCCCGCAGCCGCCGGGCGACGTCGAGGAGCCGCTCGGACTCCGACGCCGAGAGCGCTGCGGTCGGCTCGTCCATGACGATGACCCGGGCGTCGGTGGACAGCGCCTTGGCGATCTCGACGATCTGCTGGTCGGCGATCGACAGCCCGCGGGCGGGGCGGTCCGGGTCGAGGTCGACGCCGAGCTGGCCGAACAGCGCTGCGGCCTCCTGCCGCATCCGGGCCCAGTCGACCGCGCCGCGGCCGGTGACGGGCTGGCGGCCGATGAAGACGTTCTCCGCGAGCGAGAGGTCGGGGAACAGGCTCGGTTCCTGGTAGATCACCGCGACGCCCTGCTCGCGGGAGCGCCGGGTGCTGCCCTGCTCGAAGGGGCCGCCGCCGATGGTCACCTCGCCGGCGTCGGTGCGGTGGACGCCGGCCAGCACCTTGAGCAGCGTCGACTTGCCCGCGCCGTTCTCGCCGAGCAGGGCGTGCACCTCGCCGGCGAACAGCTCGAGCGAGGCGTCGCGGAGGGCCTGGACACCCCCGAACGCCTTCGCCGCGCCACGCACGCGGACGAGCGGCTCTGCGTCGACCACCTGTGACCCACCTCTCATGAAACCTTTCAGAGCGGTGACTCTAAGAGGCCCGTTTCCCGGGCGTCAAGGCCGCGTTACCGTCTCGTGACCGAGGTCGGCCGCCCGACAGCGGCCGCTCCATCCGAGAGCGTTTCCAGTCCAGGCGGCGCTCGTCGCGCGTCCGGGAACGGCAGCAGGCCCGCGAGGTGCATACTGCGCACAGACGGCGGCCCGCGCCCCCGCCGTCCGTCTGGGACGTTTCAGACGCATCGATTCGGAGGTTGCCGTGTCTCCGCCCGGGATCAAGGACGTCGCCGCCCGCGCAGGCGTCTCGGTCGGCACGGTCTCCAACGTCCTCAACCGCCCGGACCACGTGGGCGCCGCCACCCGCGCCCGCGTCGAGGAGGCGATCGCCGAGCTCGGGTTCATCCGCAACGAGTCGGCGCGCCAGCTGCGCGCGGGGCGCAGCCGGACGATCGCCTACGTCCTGCTCGACGCCGGCAACCCGTTCTTCTCCGACGTCGCCAAGGGCGTCGAGGAGGCGGCCCGCGCGGCAGGTCTCGCGCTGTTCCTCTGCAACAGCGACCAGGACGCACGCCGGGAGGACGACTACCTCGACCTGCTCCTCGAGCAGCGCGTGCGCGGCGTCCTCGTGACCCCCGTCGACCCGGACGGCGACCGGCTGGCCGCGCTGCCCGGCCGCGGCGTCCCCGTCGTCCTCCTCGACCGCGCGCAGCACGGCGGCTTCGAGGGCTGCAGCGTGTCCGTCGACGACGTCGAGGGCGGCGAGCTCGCGGTCGCCCACCTGCTCGAGCTCGGCCACCGCCGGATCGCCTTCGTCGGCGGCCCGATGGGCATCGTCCAGGTGCGCGAACGGCTCCAGGGCGCCCGGGCCGCGCTCGCCGCCGCGGGCCTGCCCGCGGACGCGCTCACCGAGATCGTCACCGAGGGCCTCACGGTCGGCGAGGGCCGCGGTGCGGGCGAGCGGATCACCGGCATGCCGGCCCGCCGCCGTCCGACGGCGGTCTTCTGCGCGAACGACCTGCTCGCCCTCGGCCTGCTCCAGCAGCTGACCCAGTTCGGGATGGCGGTCCCGGACGACGTCGCGATCGTCGGCTACGACGACATCGAGTTCGCGGCCGCGGCCGCCGTCCCGCTCACCTCGGTGCGCCAGCCCCGGCACCAGCTCGGCCGGACCGCCGCCGAGCTGCTCCTCGAGGAGGACGCCGCGGCCAACGGCGGCCCGCCCCACACCCACCGCCAGGTGCAGTTCAGCCCCGACCTCGTCGTCCGCGAGGCGCTCAAGGTGCTCGAGGCGCTC
>NZ_MWLL01000153.1 GCF_002198675.1 Kineosporia sp. R_H_3
CTCCCGGTGCCCGCGGATGTGCTGCCGGTCCCGGCCGGGTGCGTCCCGACCGACGCCGCTGCGCCCGCTCCCGGGCCGGCAGCGACAGCGTCACCTGACGGCCGCAGTCCCTCCGGCGAGGAGCATGACGAGGGGTCCGTGCCGGAGTGGTTCACCAGCACCTGGCCCGACGTGCAGGTCACCGTGAACGTCATCGTTTCCGCCGAGACCCTGATGGGCCTGGTCGACGACCCCGGCACCCTGCAGGGCTACGGGCCGATCCCCGCCGACGCCATCCGCGACCTCGTCACCAACGGCGTCTTCCGGTGCGTGGTCGTGGACGGTGAACACGACACCGTCCTCGGCGTCGGGAAGAGCACCTACACGCCCGGGTACGTCGCCAGCGAACGACTGAAGCTCCTCATCGAGCACGCCTACCCGACCTGCACCGGGCCCAACTGCGGGAAAGCCGCCTGGCGCTGCGACCTCGACCACCAAACCCCCTACGGACACGGCGGCGCCACCTGCGAGTGCAACACCCGGCCGTTGTGCCGCGCGTGCCACCGGCTCAAGACCGCCGGACTGCTCGTCCCGCAGCAACGCCACCACCCCGGGGACCCACCGGGCACGACCCTGTGGACCACCCGCACCGGACGCACCTGGACCGCACTCCCCCGCGCCCCGTTGCCGCATCTCCCACGGCCTGCACCCGAGGATCCGCCGCCTTTCTGACGACCCACCGGGAGCGCACGCCCCGCCGGGCGGAACGCCGTCACCCGGGATCGGCAAGGATCCGGCCGAGCGTCCGCCGGCCCAGGCTGCTCATCACGGGGTTGGACCGCTCGTAGTACCAGACCAACCCCATGGCCTGCTCGAGGGCCCAGGCCTTGCCCCGCGCCCACTCGACGTCACCGCAGCCGAGGGCCCGGCGGAACACCTCCCGGGGCACGGCCTCGAGCAGGTCCCAGGCGGCGATGAGGTCCAGGGCCGGGTCGGCCGGGCCGAAGCCCCCGCCGTCGAGCACCCCCACGAGCCGGCCGGCATCGACGAGAACGTTGGGCGCCATGAGGTCCCCGTGCGACATCACGTCCGGGCCGATGCGGGGCAGGTCCCGCAGGTCGCCCCACAGCCGGCGCAGCGCGACGACGTCGAGCAAGTCTTCGCTGCGCCGGAAGCACTCGTCCATCCAGGCGTCATGGTCGGTCAGGTCCCCGCCCCGACCAGGACCCGCGAACGTCCGACCGCGGGTCGGGGCGCCCCGCAGCGCGGTCACGAGACGGGCCAGGTCCTCGGCGAAGAGCACGGACCGCGACGCGTCGTCGACCGCCGCGTCCCGGCCGGGGAGCCACGTCTGCACCAGCCACGGCAGCGGGTAGCCCGGTCCGGGCGCACCGACGGCCAGCGCCAGCGGTGTCGGGACCGGGCTGCACGCGGCCAGCTCTCCCATGGCGGCGACCTCCGACTCCAGCCACGCCCGGACCTCGGCCGGGGGCCGGGCACGCAGCGGGAAGCGCGCCGCGACGTCCTCGCCCAGGCGGAAGACCGCGTTCACCGTCCCGGTCGACACCACCCGCCGCACCGGCAGGCCGCCCCACTGCGGGCACTGCTCGCCGACGAGGCGCACCACCACGTCCACCGGCACGTCGAGCTCGTCGGGGTGCATCGCCACGGCCCGAGCCTCACCGGCCGACAGGCGCCCCGCAACAGCATTCCGGCAAGGCGATCGAGCGAAGTTACTCCCCAGTATTGTTACAACGTTCAATGGTAAGTATGGTCGTTCCATGACCTCGCCCAGCGGCGACGCGGCCGCCCTCCCCGAGCGCGTCCACGTGCTCGTCGTCGGTGCCGGGTTCGGCGGGATCGGCGCCGCGGTCCGCCTGTCGCAGGCCGGTCACGACGTGCTCGTCCTCGAGAAGGCCGACGACGTCGGCGGCACCTGGCGCGACAACAGCTACCCGGGCGCCGGCTGCGACGTGCAGAGCCACCTGTACTCGTTCTCGTTCGCGATGAACCCCGACTGGACGCACAGCTTCTCCCTCCAGCCGGAGATCCACGCGTACCTGCACGACGTCGTCCGGCGCTTCGACGTCGGCCACCTGATCCGTTGCGGCGTCGAGGTTCTCGGTGCCCGCTGGGACGACGACCGCAGCGTCTGGGCCGTCACGACGAGCGCCGGGGACGTCCTCGCCGACGTCCTCGTCAACGCCTCCGGGCCGCTGTCCGAACCACGGCTCCCGGACGGCGTCACGACGGACACGTTCACCGGCACCGTTCTCCACACCGCCCGCTGGGACGCCTCGCTCGACCTCACCGGCCGCCGGGTCGTCGTCGTCGGCACCGGCGCCTCCGCGATCCAGCTCGTCCCGCGGATCGCGAAGGTCGCCGAGTCGGTCACGGTCATGCAGCGCACCCCGGCCTGGGTCATCCCCCGCAACCAGCACCGGATCCCGGGCTGGCGGCGCGCGCTCTACCGGCGCGTGCCCGCCGTCCAGAGGTGCGTGCGCGGTGCGATCTACGCCGGCCGTGAGCTCATGGTCCTCGGCTTCGTCGGGCGGCCGACCCTCATGCGCGCGGTCGAGGCGCTGTCCCGCCGCACGATGGGGAAGTCGGTCACCGACCCGCACCTGCGCGCCGTCCTCACCCCGCGGTACCGCGCCGGCTGCAAGCGGATCCTCATCTCCGACGACTTCTACCCCGCCCTCAGCCGGCCGAACGTCGAGGTCGTCCCGCAGGCGGTCACCGCGCTCGAGGGCGACGAGGTCGTCGGCGCCGGCGGCACCCGCCGGACCGCCGACGTCGTTGTCTTCGCGACCGGGTTCGAGGCGACGGACCTGCCCGTCGCGCGGCACGTCGTAGGCCGCGCCGGTCGCACGCTCGCCGACGTCTGGGCCGGCACGGGCATGCAGGCCCTGCGCGGCTCCACCGTCACGGGCTTCCCGAACCTGTTCTTCCTCATCGGGCCCAACACCGGGCTCGGGCACTCGTCGATGGTCCACGTCATCGAGTCCCAGCTCGCCTACCTGCTCGACGCCCTCGACCTCATGCGCAGCAGGGGTTTCGACGTCATGGAGCCGGAGCAGAGCGCCCAGGACGCCTGGAACGCCGACGTCCAGCAGCGGCTCTCGACGACGATCTGGGCGACCGGCGGCTGCAGCTCCTGGTACCAGGACGCGCAGGGCCGGATCAGCACGCTCTGGCCCGGGACGACGTGGCGGCTGCGCCGGCAGACCCGCCGGGTCGACCTCGCCGAGTACCGGACGGCGCGTCGCGCGGCCGGGATGCGGCAGGGCCGCCCGGCGACCGTCGTCACGCAGCGCGGGCGGTGACGACGATGCCGCTGCCCGACGACTTCCTCCCGCCGGTCCCCCGCACCCGGCTGACCGTCCTGTCCGCCGACGGCACCCGGCTCTCCGTCGAGGTCCACGGCCCGGACGACGCCCCCACGGTCCTGCTCGGCCACGGCTGGACGTGCTCGGCCGGCTTCTGGGGCCGGGTGCTCCACCGGCTCGGCGACGACGTGCGCGCCGTCGTCTACGACCAGCGCGGCCACGGCCGCAGCGAGCTGGTGGCCCCCTCGGCGTGCACCGCGACGGCGCTCGTCGACGACCTCGAGGCGGTCCTCCGCGCGACCGTGCGGGCCGGCGAGCGGGCCGTCGTCGCGGGCCACAGCATGGGCGCGATGGCCCTGGTCGCGCTCGCCGGCGAACGCCCCGACGTGCTGCACGAGAAGGTCTGCGCGGCGCTGCTCGCGAGCACCGGTGTCGGCGGTCTCGTCGAAGAGGTCCGCCTCATGCCGCACCCGGGCCCGCTGCGCACCGTCGCGAGGGCCGTGACGGAGCGCGGGATGGGCGACACCCGGCTGCTGACGTTGCTGCCCCCGTGGGCGCGGCGCAGTGCGATCAGCCACATGACGCTGTCCCCCGCGGCCGACCGGCACCAGCGCGCGTACTGCACGGACGTCGTCCTCGCGTGCCCGCCGCAGACCCGGGCCGGCTTCGCCCGCATGCTCGCCGACCTCGACCTCGGCCACCACGTCGTGGCCCTCGACGTCCCGACGCTCGTGCTCTGCGGCACCGAGGACCGGCTCACGCCGTTGCGGCACTCGCGCCGGATCGACGCCGCCCTGCCGCACCCGGTCGGCCTCGTCGAGCTGCCCGGGATCGGCCACATGACCCCGGTGCAGACCCCCGACGCCGTCGCCGACGCCGTCCGGCGGCTCGTCCGCGACCACCACGTCAGCGCCGGGGCAGCGACCGCGTGACCCGCCGGGTCAGAACCGGTCCCGCACCTGCCACAGGGCGGGGAACATCGGGCGCAGCAGCGTGCTGCGCAGGTAGGCGGCCCCGGACGACCCGCCGGTGCCCATCTGCCCGCCGATGGTCCGCTCGACCATCTTCACGTGCCGGTACCGCCACTCCTGGAAGCCCTCGTCGAGGTCGACCATCCGTTCGCAGACCAAGGCGCGCAGGGCGTCCTCGCGGTACACCCGCTCGAGCCCGTCGAGGAGCGCCTCACCGTCGAGGCCGGCGAGCCCGGCGAACCCGAGGAACTGCGCCCACAGGCCCGGGCGCCCCATCGCGGCCTCGATCCGGTCCCGGGCCGGGCCGGGCGGGTGCGGCGACAGCATCGCCGGGTCACGCCGTCCGAGCACCGCCTCGAGCTCGCGGAACTGTGCGGACTGGAAGCCGGACGCCGAGTCCAACCGCCCGCGGAATCCCGCGAACGACAGCGGCGTCATCGTCTCCAGGACGTCCACCTGCCCGACGACGGTCTTGAGGATCGTCAGCATCCGGGTGAGCGTCGCCAGCGCGGTGCGGGCGTCACCACCCTCGAAGGCCGTACCGAGCCGGGACGCCTCGTGGAGCAGCTGCTTGAACCACAGCTCGTAGACCTGGTGGATGACGATGAAGAGCATCTCGTCGTGCTCGGTCTCCCCGGTCACCGGGTCGAGCGAGCGCGGCTCCTGGAGGGCGAGGAGGTCGTCGACCCGCAGGTAGCTCGAGTACGTCAGTGCCTTGCCGGTCATGGCTCCCCCACTGTGGTGCGGCCCGCCGCGACGGCTGCGGCCGAGGACCTCGGACCTGTGCGTGCACCCGACCACAGGTGCGACCCTCGAGTCCACGAGCGACGCACGGACGCGCGGGGACGCGAGGTGACCCATGGCTGCGACGGCACGGCACACGATGGGCGCGGTCGACGCGATCTGGCTGCACATGGACCGCCCGGAGAACCTGCTCGTCATCGACACCCTCATGTGGTTCGAGGGCACGGTGCGCGTCGACCGGCTGCGCACCGTCGTCACCGAGCGGCTGCTGGACCGATTCCCGGTGTTCCGGATGCGGCCGGCCGAGCCGATGCTCCCGCTCGGGCCGCCGCGCTGGGTCGAGGACCACGGCTTCGACCTCGACCGGCACGTCACCGTCCGCCGGCTCCCCTCCCCCGGCGGGGACGCCGCGTTGCGGGCGTTCGTCGAGGAGCACATCTCGCAGCCCCTCGACCTCGCGCACCCGCTGTGGCAGGTGTGGCTCGTCCACGGCTACCGGCCCGACGACGGCGGGCCCGCCGGCTCGGTCGTCCTGACCCGGATCCACCACGCGCTCGCGGACGGGATCGCGCTCGCGCACGTCCTGCTGTCGCTCACCGACCCCGCGGACGGCGAACCGCCGGCGACCGTGCCGCCGCAGGTCCGGGACGGCGCGCGCGGCCCGGTCGGCAGCGTCCTGCACCTGTTCGCCGACCTGGCCCGCCTCGTCCGGCCCGAGGCCGCGGTCGAGGCGCTGACGCTCGCGGTGCAGACCGGGCAGGTCGTCGACAAGCTGCTGCTCGGCAGCCTGCCGCGGACCCCACTGTCGGGCACCCCTGGCGTCGCCAAGCGCGCCGTCTGGTCGAGGCCGCACGACCTCGCCGCGGTCAAGGCGGCCGGGCGGGCGACCGGGTCGACGGTCAACGACATCCTCATGGCCGCCGTGGGCGGGGCCGTCGCGTCCTACCTCGTCGCCCGGGGCGCCGACCCGGTGGACCTCACGGCGATGGTGCCGGTCAACGTCCGCGGTGACGGGCCGCTGCCCGCCGAGCTGGGCAACCGCTTCGCCCTCGTGCTCTTCCCGCTCGTGAGCACCGACGTCGACGCCCGGACCCGGCTCGACCGGACCCGCAGACGGATGGACGCGATCAAGGCCTCCCCCGAGGCGGCGATCACCTTCGGCACGATCGGCGCGATCGGCCTGACCCACCCGCAGGTCGAGCGGCTGCTCGTCGACTTCTTCTCCGCCAAGGCGATCGGCGTCCTGACGAACGTCGTCGGACCGACCGACCGGCGGACCCTGGCCGGGGTGCCGCTCACGGGCGTGCTGGGCTGGGTGCCGCAGGCGGCGGACCAGACGCTCGGCGTGTGCGTGTTCTCCTACGCCGGCACGGTCCGCGTCGGGTTCCGCACGGACGCCGAGGTCGTCAGCGATCCCGAGCTTCTGGTCGCCGGCTTCGACGCCGAGCTCGCGGAGCTCGTCGCCCTCGGCGGGGGCGAGGGCCAGGCGCCGGTCCGGGCGCTGTCGCGGGTCGCGGTGCTCCACCACGCGTCCGGCGCGCCCTACGTCGTCGTCGACGGCACGCCGCTCGAGGTCGACGTGTCGGTGACGGACCGCGCGGGCTGGGCGGTGTGCCTCGTCGGCGACGGTCCGGACGCCGTCGGGGTGGACCTGGAGCTCGTCGAGCCCCGCAGCGAGGCGTTCGTCGCGGACTTCCTCACGACGGCGGAGGCCTCACGGGTCCGTACCGCGCCCTCGGGCGACGGGCCGGGCGGCCGGTCGGAGCTCGCGAACGTCCTCTGGTCGGCCAAGGAGAGCGCGCTCAAGGTGCTGCGCACGGGGCTGCGGACCGACACCCGGGCGGTCGAGGTGACCCTCGGGGGCGGCGGCCCGGACGGCCCGGACGGCGTCGACGGCGCGCCGGGCTGGCGGCCGCTGACGGTGCGGCACGTGCCGACGGGGCAGGTGCTCCCCGGGTGGTGGCGCCGGGACGGCGGCTTCGTCGTCACGGCGGCCTCCGTGCAGCCGCACGACCCGCCGGCACTGCTGCCGACGAGCGGCGACCTGGCCCGCGCCGTCCCGGTGGACCCGTGGCCGGGCGAGCCGTTCGAGCAGGTCAGGCGGCGTTGACCCGGTTGAGGGCCTCACGGACCGGGGCGGCGTCCACGTCGTCGTAGCGGTCGAGCATCGCGGCGAGGTCGTCGCGCTCGGCGGGGGTGCGGTAGGTGGCCAGCTCGCGGTCGAGCTTGCGGCGCTCGGCGCGCGCGGCGCGGCGGGTGCGGAGGTCGTCCCGGAGCACGGTGAGGAACGACGGGGCCGAGGTGGTGGAGCCGGTGTCGGTGCTGTTCGTCGTCATGCATCCAGTGTCACGCAAACGCTTACATGCGTCCAATGAGTGATGTTCATGGTATCCATGCACTCTGGTCATGGGACGGGGTTACCCTGGGGCCATGGACACCGACGCCCTCCGCTGGTTCCAGCAGGTCGCCGACGGAGTCACCGTGACGCAGGTCGGCGAGCTGTACTGGGTGACGCAGTCCGGGGTGTCCCGCGGGCTGGCCCGGCTCGAGGCCGAGGTCGGGACGCCGCTTCTCCACCGGTCCGGCCGGACCCTGCGGATGACGCCGGCCGGCGCGGCCTTCAAGCGGCACGTGGACGCGCTCCTCAACAACCTCGACGACGGGCTGGCGGCGGTGAGCGAGCTCGTCGACCCGGACAGCGGCACGGTGACCGTGGCGTTCCAGCAGTCGCTCGCCACCTGGCTCGTGCCGCAGCTCGTCGGCACCTTCCGCGCCGACCACCCCGGGGTGCAGTTCACCCTCCGGCAGGTCCGCGACGAGCTCGTCTCCCCGGTGCTGGACGGCGGCCGCACCGACCTGGAGATCACCGCGTGGCGGCGGTCGGACCCCACCGTCAAGTGGCAGCGGCTGCTCGTCGAGCCGCTGCGCCTCGCCGTCCCTCGCGACCACCCGCTGGCCGGCCGCACCGAGATCGACCTCGCGGAGGCAGCCGAGGAGCCGTTCGTGGCGCTGCGGCCGACCTCCCTGCTGCGGCGCCAGGTCGGCGAGCTGTGCGAGCGGGCCGGCTTCGAGCCGCGCATCGCCTTCGTCGGCACCGACCTCGCGACCGTGCGCGGGTTCGTCGCCGCCGGGCTCGGGGTGAGCATCGTCCCGGCCCCGCACGTCGCCGACGCCGACGCCGTCGAGAGCCCGCTGCGGTACCTGCCCCTCACGGACCCGGCCGCCGTCCGCGAGATCGGCATGGCCTGGTCGACCGAGCGCCCGCTGCTCCCCGCGGCCGAGCTCTTCCGGCAGCACGTCGTGCGCACGGCCCGGGCGCGCCGGCTGCCGACCTGACCGCCGGCCGGCGCGCCCCTGCGGCCGACGTGCTCAGCCCTGCGCCATCCCGCGCTCCAGGGCGTCGACGACGTACGGGCGCAGCCGCTGCGCCGCGATGATCCGGTCGACCGAGCCGACCCGCAGCGCCCGCTCGATCGTGTGGATCCCGTCGAACTCGTCGGCGACCTCGCCGAGCTTCTCCGAGCGGACCCGCTCCGTCGCCCGGGCGAGCTCGACCCGCAGCCGGCCGGCGGCGGCGCCCTTCGCCGTCGCGAGCCGCTCCCGCACCTCGGTCACCCGGGTGTCGCGGTCGGTGCGCGCCTTGACCTCACGGGCGAACACGGTCGCCGCCGCCGGTGCGCCGCCGATCACGGAGGCGTAGGACCCCTCGACGGCGGCGATCTCCATCCGGGCGTTGAGCGCCTTGGAGAACACGACGAACGCGCCGCCGTGGTAGCGCGAGACGACGACGAAGACGATCGGCCCGTCGAAGTTCGTCACGGCCCGGCCGATCTCCGCGCCGTACTCGAGCTGCCAGCGGCGCATCGACTCCGGTGACCCGTCGAAGCCCGACAGGTTCGCCAGGACGACGAGCGGACGCCGTCCGGCCACCGCGTTCACCGCACGGGCCGTCTTGCGGGACGCCTGCGGGAACAGCGTGCCGCTCGTCCAGGCGGGCGGGCCGTCGGCCGGGACGAAACCGCGGCGCGGCACGGTCCTGGACTCGATGCCGAGCAGGCACACCGGGATGCCGCCGACGCACGTGTCCCAGACGACGGCGTTCTCGGCGTCCCGCCAGTGCTCCCACCGTTCCAGCGGCTCGGTGTCGGCGTCCGCGACGGCGCGCATCACCGACCGGATGTCGAAGGGCTTCTTGCGGTCGGGGTTCGCCACCGGGTCGAAGACGTCCCCGACGCTCGTGAAGTCGCTGCCGGGCACCGGCACGTGCCGCGCGGGACGGACGTCGCGGTCGAGCGGGTCCGACGTCGGGCGCCGGCGCGGGAACCGCTCCCCCGGCACCACGTAGGTCAGCTCGTAGTGCCGCAGCAGCACCCCGCACGCCTCGAGGAACGTCGGCGCCCAGTACTGCGCCTGGCCGTTCGGCCCCATGACCCGGTCGTGGCCGCCGATGCCGAAGTTGTCCTCCGCCGAGACGCCGCCGGAGAAGTCGAGGGCCTGCTTGCCGGTGAGGACCATGGCGCTCGACGGCGTCATGACGAGGATGCCCCGGGTGTGCATGAGCATCGTCGCCTCGGCGTTCCAGTACGGCTGCCCGCCGACGTTGATGCCGGTGACGACGATGTTGATCTCCCCGCCGTCCTGCGTGAACTCGATGATCCGGCGCAGCGTCGCAGCGATCCAGTCCATGTTCTCGGTGCCGGAGTCCATCGCGATGAGCGCCCCGGACGACACCGCGAACCACTCGACGGGCACGCCGAGCGACGCGGCGAGGTCGAGGGCGGCGTTGATCCGGCGGCACTCGGGCTCGGCGAGGTTGCCGAGCCCCTTCGTCGGGTCGGAGAGGATCGCCACCCGGGTCATCCCCTCCGGGACGACGTCCGTGCGGTTGGTCACCAGCCCGACGACGACGTGCGCCGAGTTCTCCCCCGGCGGCCGGTCCACCGGCACGAGACGGTCCGCGGCGTCCAGGTCGTGCTCGACGAACGAGCCGGGCGGCAGCAGACCCGGGGTGCCCTCGGCCGACGCGAGCAGCCGGACGACCTCGTACGGGTACGGCACCCCGAACCGGGCCGCCAGCAGCACCTTCTGCTGGTACGCGGACAGCGCCCGCACCGGGGCGTCACCGGGTGCCTCGACCCGCACCGTGACCCCGTGGCCGCCGACCCCCTCGAGGTGCAGGACGGCCTCCCGCGGGCCGGCCGGGCCGGGGATCCGCACCCGCAGCACGACCTTCTCCAGCCCCGCCCCCGAGGCCAGCGGAGCGAGGGATCTCGCGAGCCCGGCCCACGCCGAGCGCGGGACGTCCCACGGCGGCCGGACGGCGAGCACGATCCGGTTCGCCACCGGGCGCTCCCGGGCCGGGAAGCCGGCCAGCGCCGCCCGCATCGCGGCGAGCGCCTGCAGCCCCATCCGCTCCAGCCGGGGGTAGCTCAGCGAGCCGTCCTCGCCGCGGACGGCCGTGAGGTCGCGGACCTCCGCCAGCGCGAAGAGCCGCGAGTCCTTCGGGTTGTCGTGCGCGACGCCGTGGAACAGGTAGACGTCCTCGGCCGACGGCAGCCGGTCCAGCCGGAACCCGGACAGCCGCCACAGCTCCAGCCGCTTGGCGAGCATCGGGTGCAGGTTGCGGTAGAGCACGTCCTCGACGAACGCCCCCGAGGCGTCCTGCCGGAAGGTGAGGTGCTGGGTGCGGAAGTGCTCCTTGCTGCCGCCGGCCGTGCTCGTCACGGTGACGTCGAGCCGGTGCAGGCGGCGCCCGACGTCGACGGCGCCGAGCAGGTCCGCGACGGCGGCGGCGGTCGCGTCGATCTCCGGGCGCTCCCCGGCCTGCCAGGTGACGACGTCGAGGACGACGTCCGTCGACGCGGGCACCGGCGGGGTGCCCGGGGCGGGCGCGACGAGGTGCTCGCCAACGGCGTCCGCGACGGACGGCAGGTCCTCCAGCGGCGCGTAGGCGACGACGAGGTGCACGTCCCGGCCGTCGTGGGTGTAGTCGGCGGCGGCCACGAGGTGCCCGCCGACGACGAGCGTGCGCAGATCGCGCAGCGGCCGGATCCGGTAGAACCGGCGCACGTAGACCTCGAGCAGGGTGCGCCGCAGCGGCTCCCCCGCCGTCCCGTCGCCCGCGGTGAGCCAGTGCCGCAGCAGCGCGGCCCGCATCGGGTGCGGTGCGAGCACGAGCCGGTCGACCCGGTGCGCCCGGTCCGCGGCGAGCGGGTCGGCGTGCAGGGCCAGGAGGTGGCCCTCCATCTCGGCGTAGACGTCCGCGACGACGGACTCCAGGACGGGTTCGTCGAGCAGGTGGAACCGGACGTCGCGGGCCAGGTCGGCGACGTCCTGCTGGCGGCCCTGGGTCGCCGCCGCGAGCCGGTCGAGCAGGCTGCGCTCGCGCGGGCCGGCGGTCGCCGCGAGCACGTCGGCGGCGGCGAGCCTGCGGGCCAGGACGGCGACGACGACCGGCGCGAGCTCACGGACCCGGCCGATGGAGCGGTACAGCCGGACGACCGCGGACTCCAGCTCCGGCGTCCGGTCCAGCGAGGTCACGCCGTACCGGTCGAGCGCGACCCGCAGCCGCTCCCGGTAGAGGCCGGGCAGCATCGCCCGGTCGGCGTCGAGGAAGCGCAGGAACGCGATGAGGTACTCCTGCGCGCTGCCGGTGCGGGCGTCCCGGACCGCCTCGGCCTCGGGCCCGTCGTCCGCGTCGTCGTTCTCGCTGCGCGGCCGGGAGAGCGCACCGAGGTCCGCGTAGAGCCCGAGCAGCGAGTCCTCGCAGGCGAGCAGCGACCCGTCGTCCGGCGGCGACAGCTCGGCGAGGCGGCGCTGCGCCGCGAGCAGCCGGGTGAGCGTCGTCGGGTCGAGGTCGTAGCCGAGCAGGTACTCGCGCAGCGGGCCGTAGACCCGCTCGCAGGGCCGCAGCCCCGGGTCCTCGGGCCGGGCCAGCTCGCGCAGCCCGAGCGGGACCGGCTGTGCCGCAACGGGTTCCACGGAGGGTCGGGAGCGCAGGTCGTCCGCCCGCAGCCGCAGCAGCCCGGCGCCCGCCTCGACCTGGGCGTTCGCGACGACGTCGACGCCGAGCACCTCGCCGGAGAACGGCGCCGGCACGACGGACTCCATCTTCATCGACTCGAGGACCGCGACCGGCTTGCCGGCCTGGACGTGGTCCCCGGGGGCGACGAGCACCTCGACGACGAACGCGGGCCAGCCGGCCCGGACGACGACGCCGTCCTCCCGGGTCAGGACGTGGGCGGTGTCGTCGACCTCGACCCGGACGACGCTGCCGTGGGTGGCGACGACGACCCGGTGCCGGCGTCCGCCGCAGACCAGCCGGCGCTCGAAGGCACCGAGCCGCTCGACGACGACGTCCGCCGCGCCGTCCGGGTCACCGACCCGGTACCGGCCGGGAGCGACGAGGTCGACCCGCAGGGCGTGCGCACCGCCGCGGTAGCCGAGGACGACGCGGGTGCCGACGGCCTCCGGCGGCTCCGGCCGGCCGCGCGCGGCCCGGGCGTGGAAGGCGGCCTCGGCGGCGGCCCGGTCGGCGTCGTACGCCTCGGCCGCGGCCGCGAGGACGGCGACCGCGTCCGGCGGTGGGTCGAACGCGCCCCGGGCGACGAGCCGGTCCAGCCAGCCGGCGTCGACCGGGCCGGCCGCGAGGTCGGGGTGCGCGAGGACGGCGAGCAGGAACGCCCGGTCGGTCGTCCCGCCGTCGACGACGGCAGCGGTCCGGGACAGCGCCCGGCGCAGGCGGGCGAGGGCCTGCGCCCTGGTCCGCCCCCAGGCCGTGAGCGTCGCGAGCACCGGGGAGTCCGCGGTCACGGCGTCCCCCGCGCGCAGGCCGTCGTCGACCCGCACGCCCGCCACCGCCGGGACGTCGAGGAGCAGCAGCCGGCCCGGCGTCACCGTGCCGCCGCCGGCCGTGTCCACCCCGACGTCGAGGGCCGTCAGCCGCACCTGGACGGCGTGCCCCGCCACCTCGTCGGGCGGCGGCACCGGCCTGCCGCCGGCGGCGACGTCCAGGTGGAGGGCCACGAGGTCGACGCCCCCGACCTCCTCGGTCGGGGTCTGGTCGACGAACGACGGGACGGCGAGCCCGGCGACCCGGACGGCGTCCTCCGCGACCTCGAACCGGACCGCGACGACCCCGCGCTGCCCGAGACGGTCCACGAGCCGCTCCGCCTGCTCGTGGAGCACGGCACGCACCGGGTCCGGCAGACCCGGCGCAGCGGACTCGACGAGGACGGCGCGGCCCGCGTACCGGACCGTGGTGTCCCGGCTCCCGAGCACCCAGGTCGTGCCGGCGCCGTCGGTGACGACGTCCACGTCGACCCGGCGGACCGCGGGCGGCACGGCGCCGTCGGGCCAGCGGTCCGGGACACCGGCGGAGGCCGCGGCGGACCGCAGGCCGTCCGGGGAGCAGAGCAGCCGCAGGGTCGCGGCCGACGGGCCGACCACGGTGACCCCGGCGTCCTCGAAACGGGCCACCAGGTCGGCCCGGGCGGCCGGGTCGGCGACCGCCCCGGCCCCGACCCAGACCGCGTCCGCACCGGCGTCGAGGACCGCCCGGGCCGGCGCGTCGCCGTCCGCCTCCCCGACCTCGAGCACCTCGTCCGCCTCGCGGGCGGACCACGCCGACCCGGCACCCGTGACCACGGCGACGGTCGTCACGGGCGGCGGCGCGGGCACCGTCCCGGCCGCCTCCCGGTTGAGCTCGGCGACCGCCGCGAGGAGCCGGACGGCGACCTCGCCCCGGTCGAGCACGGCGAGACGGCGGATCCTGGTCACAGACGACGCTCCTGTCGGGACGGTGCGGGACAACGGGTCGGGGCAGCGGGTCGGGGCAGCGGGTCGGGGCGGTCAGCCGGCGAAGACGTCGCGCAGCGGGGCGCTCACGTCGTCCGGCAGCGGCGCCGGCAGCGGGACGGTCGCGTACCCGTCGAGGGCGAGGACGACGTGGCCCTGCGCGTCGACGACGGCGCAGTCGAAGACGCCGCCGGCGTCCTCGGCGGTCGCCACCGCGAACAGCGCGCCGTCCCCCGGCGCCGGCGGCGGACCCGCCACCCAGCGCACCCGGGCCACCGCGCGCGGCAGCGCGAGCCGGACCTGCCGGCCCGCCTCCCAGAGCCCCGCCGCCTGGAAGCACAGCTCGACGAGCCGCGGTGCGGAGGCGAGCGGCGCCGCGGCCGGCACGTGGTCCTCGGGCAGCGGGTCGGCGAGCCGGGCGGTCGCACCGTCCCCGGTCCGCCAGGCCCCGCCGACGACCTGGTACGCCGGGCCGTGGAAGTAGAGCCTGTACACCGCGTCCGGGCCGAGGGCGCAGTCCCCCGCGGGCTCGGTGAGGTCGACGACGAGGTCGGGGGCGGCCGGTGCGGCCTCGGTGGAGAGCCGGACGCGTCCGGTGAAGTGCACCGTCGTCACCGGGTCGGCGGCGCCGGGCAGCACCCGCTGCGCCTCGAGCCGGCAGTCCGCGACGAGGTCGCCGCCGGCGTCGGCGCGCAGCAGCGCGGTGACGGTGAGGGTGCGCGGCTCGTCCCGGTAGAACTTCACCGGGGCGAGGAACGCGACGTCCTCCAGCCCGGTCACCTCGTGCGGCACCCCGCCGAGCCGCGCCGCGAGCCGGGCGGCCTCGACGAACGCCTCCATCCCCATGACGCCGGGCAGCACGGGGACGCCGTCGATGCGGTGGTGGTCGAGGAACGGCTGCGCGACCGGGTCGAGGGTCGTCGTGACGACGAGCCCGTCGGTCGTCCGCACGCCCGTGACCGCGCCGACCATCGGGCCGCAGCCGGCCACGTCGACGGCCGCGACGTCGAGCCCGCCGGCCGGGTCGTTCTCGGCCGCCATGAGACCGAGCCGGCCCGCGACGACGACCTCGCCGCGGAAGCCGGACGACACGAGCTCACGCCGGATCCAGGCGATCCCGGCCTCCGGGGGCAGCATCTCGACCCCGGCGGCCTCCATGATCTTCGGGATCGAGCCGCGGGTGGCCATCCCGATCCCGCCCCACGCCGTCCAGTCGAGGGCGATCGCGCGGGTGCCCGGGCGGGTCCGTCGCAGGCTGCTCGTCACCTTGCACAGCAGGTCGTTCGCGGCGGCGTAGTCGGTCTGGCCGGCGTTGCCGAAGCGACCGGCGACGCTGCTGAAGACGACGGTCGCCCCGATCGGGGTGTCGCCGAGGGCGTGCAGCAGGCCGAACCAGCCGTCGCACTTGACGTCGAGGACGAGGTCGAACTCGCGCGGCTCCTTCGCCGGCAGCCCGCGGCTGATCTCCAGCCCTGCCGCGTGCAGCAGCAGGTCGACCCGCTCGGACGACGCCCGCACGTCGGCGACGACCGCCGCGACCGCGGCCGCGTCGGTGAGGTCGACGCTGTGGTACCGCGCGGTCCCGCCCGCGGCCTCGACGGCGCGGATCGCCGCGAGCGCGGCGGCCAGCCGCTCGAACCGGGCCAGTTCCCGGTCGATCGCGACCGGCGTGGGCCGCTCCCCGCGGTCCCTCATCCGGGCGGCGAGGTCGGACTTGAGGCCGTCCCGGTCGGTGAGGTAGCGCTGCAGGTCCGGGTCGGCCGGGTCGGGCGCCGGGGTGAGGTCGAGCAGGTGGAACGTCGCGCCGGACGCCGCGGCGAGGTCCGCGGTGATCGCCGAGACGATGCTGCCGGCCGCGCCGGTGACGACGACGGTCGAGCCGCCGTCGAGCGTCAGGCCGCCGTCGCCAACTGCGGCGCCGTCGTGCAGCGCCGGGAACGGCCGGACGGCGAGCCCGACGCCCCAGCGCTGCGCACCGGCCGGGCGGCCGACCTCGACGCAGCCGGGGTCGACGAGGGTCTCCTCGACGAGGGCGTCGGCGAGCGCCGCGGTCCTGCGGTCGGCGGGCGGGAGGTCGACCGCCTTGACGAGCGCGTCCGGCTGCTCCTTCTTGTACGACTTGGTGAACCCGGTGACGGCGCCGCCGAGCGGGCTCGTGGCCCCGGCCTCGTCGTAGCCGTGGAACCCGCCGAGCCGGGTGCCGGCGACGAGGAACGGGGCGCCGTCGAACAGGCGGCGCATCGT
Source organism: Kineosporia sp. R_H_3 (assembly GCF_002198675.1). Lineage (GTDB taxonomy): Bacteria > Actinomycetota > Actinomycetes > Actinomycetales > Kineosporiaceae > R-H-3. Next base: position 16,064 of record NZ_MWLL01000153.1, read on the forward strand.
CGCGTGCAGCGTCTTCACCCGGCGCCGCAACGCCTCCCGCCAGCCGGCGAGGTCGAGCGCGTCGAGCGGGCCCTCGTCGTCGAGGGCGGGCAGCCAGTAGACGCCGTGCACCGGTCCGTCGGCGAGCCAGCCGTCGAGGGTCGCGGTGACCTCGTCGACCGTCGAGCCGGGGTCCAGGGTGAGCACGGTGACCCCGAGCCGGTCGAGCCGCTTGGCGAGCGCGCCCGCGACGCCACCGGCGTCCGGGGCGAGCACGACCCGGGTACCCGCGCCGAGGGTGACCCCGGTGGCGGTGCACGCGGACGCCACCGGGCGGACGACGGGCACGGGCACCCGGCGCGGCAGCGCGTCGATCGCGGCGAGGTCGCCGCGGAGCATCGGCTGCTCCGGTTGCTTGGGCTGTTCGGGCTGCCCTGCCTGCTCGGGCTGCCCTGTCTGCTCCGCCGGCCCGCTGGCGGCCGGGACGGGCTGTCCTGCAACGGGTCCGGCGCCAGGAGCGGCGATGCCGGTCTTCGACCGGACCCAGCCGACGACGTGGGCGAGCGTCGGGAAGTCCCGCAGCTGCAGCGCCGCGTCCCGTTCCACCCCGAAGTGCTCGCGGACTCGTCCGAACACCTCGGCCTGCTTCACCGTGTCCACCCCGAGGTCGGCCTCGAGGTCGAGGTCGGCGTCGAGCAGCTCCGGCGGGTACCCCGTCATCTCCGCGACGATCCCGACCACCGCGTCGAGCACCGGGTCACCGGCCGGCACGGCCTGCTCCGGGACCGGCCCAGGGGCCGGTGCCGCGACCGGTTCCGCCGCCGGTTGCGCCGCCGGTGCCGCCGCCGGCGCGGCGATGCCGGTCTTCGACCGGACCCAGCCGACGACGTGCGCGAGCGTCGGGAAGTCCCGCAGCTGCAGGTTCGCGTCCCGTTCCACGCCGAAGTGCTCGCGGACCCCTGCGAAGACCTCCGCCTGCTTCACCGTGTCCACCCCGAGGTCCGCCTCGAGGTCGAGGTCGGCGTCGAGCAGCTCCGGCGGGTACCCCGTCATCTCCGAGACGATCCCGACGACCGCGTCGAGCACCGGGTCACCGGCGGCACCGGTCGGCTCCGGGGCCGGCTCCGGGGTCGGCTCCGGGGTCGGTCCGGCGGCCGGCCGGGAGGCCGGTTCCCGGACCGGTTCCGCCGCCGGCGCGGCGATGCCGGTCTTCGACCGCACCCAGCCGACGACGTGGGCGAGCGTCGGGAAGTCCCGCAGCTGCAGCGCCGCGTCGCGCTCCACCCCGAAGTGCTCCCGCACCCCGGCGAACACCTCCGCCTGCTTGACCGTGTCCACCCCGAGGTCCGCCTCGAGGTCCAGGTCGAGCGCCAGCAGCTCCGGCGGGTACCCGGTCATCTCCGACACGATCCCGACGACGGCGTCCGTCACGGGGTCGGCGGGCGGCTGCGCCACCGGTTCCGCCACCGGACCTGCCACGGCGGCCGGCACCGCGGCAGCCGGCACCGGGGGCGCCGGCACCGGTGCGGTCACCGGCGGCTCGACCGGCGCGGCCTGCGCCGGGACGAACGGTGCGGCCGCGGGGGCGGCGGGCGCCGGCGACGTGGCCGGCGCGGACATCTGCTCGTCGACGACGCGCAGCCGCCGGTGGTCGACCTCGAGCCGGGCGCCCGGGTGGCCGCTGACCCGGTCCAGCCAGGCCTGCCAGACCGCCGGGTCGACGATCCGGTAGGCGTACCCGAGCTCGGACGGCGCGCGGTGCCGGCCGTCCGGCACCGGGGTCCAGCGCAGCAGCGCCATCGCGATCTGCGAGCCGAACCCGGCGGCGAGCCGCAGGGCGTAGCGGACCGGGTAGGCGCCTCCCGTCGACAGGTTGAGCGGGCCGAGGTCCGGGTCGGGCTCCTTGTAGTTCGGCACCGGCGGGACGATCCCCGTCTCGAGCGCCTTGACCGCGACGACGTCCTCGATGCCGGCGCCCATCGCGTGCCCGGTGAAGCCCTTGGTGTTCGTGATGACGACGCGGTCGGCGTCCGCGCCGAAGACGGATCGCAGGGCGTTGATCTCGGCGGACGCGCTGCCGCCCCGGGCCGGCGTGTACGTCTCGTGCGAGACGAAAACCGTCTCGGCGGCGATCGCATGCCGGTCGACGCCGCGGGCCTCGGCCTGCGCGACGACCTGCTCCATGACCTGGCCGATGTGCTCGACGTCCAGGCGGGTGCCGTGGAAGGCGCTGTTCGCGGTGACCGCGCCGAGCACCTCGGCGATCGGCTGCACGCCGCGCTCCCGGGCCGCCGCGGCGGACTCCACGACGAGCGCCGCGGCGCCCATCCCGACGATCATCCCGTGCCGGCGGCGGTCGAACGGCGTCGCGGCGTCCTCGACGACGTCGTCCGTCGCGGCCGCGCCGGAGGCGAGGAAGCCGGACGTGATCCACGGCAGCAGCGCGTCCCCGGTCGCGTCGTCGGCGGAGACGATGACGACGCGGCGGCACCGCCCGGCCCGGATCCAGTCCTCGGCGACGGCGACGGCCTGGGTCGTGCTCGCGCAGGCGGCGTTCACCTGCGTGTTCGGGCCGCGGGCACCGATGATCTCGGCGAACTGCGAGTGGCCCATCGACAGCGCCCGGAACAGGAACCGGCGGTCGAAGACGAACGGGTCGGTCTCGAGCTGGTGCCGCAGGTCGGCGATCCGGCGGTCCACCTCGGCGCAGGCCGGTTCGGCGCCCGTGAGCCGGGCCCGGACGGCCTCGAGCGCGAGGACCTGCTCGCGGCGGCCGCGGTCGGTCATGTAGCGCTCGATGTCGGAGGCGAACGAGTCGTAGCCCGGGAAGGCCGCGGCGAACACGACACCGGTGTCGTCGCGGAGCGCGTCCGGCAGGCCCCAGCGGTCCGGCAGCCGGGTGCCGAGGGTCGTCGTCCGGTAACGCAGGACGAGCGGGATGCCGGCGTCCCGGAGGGCGTCGAAGCCGGCGCCGATCGCGAGCCGGGTCGCGGTGTCGAGCGCGGCGTCCCGGGCGGCGTCGACGCCGAACTCCTCCACGACGTCGAGCGGCGCGTGCCGGCCGGCGAGCTTGATGACGTCGGCCTCGCTGCTGATCTCCTCGAACGACGGACCGCTCGCCTCGCTCTTGACGAGGCGGGTGATGTGCATGTCGACCATCCGCTTGCGGAACCGGTGCGGCAGCGAGTCGATGAACTGCTGACCGGCGAGGATCCGCGCGACGTTCTCGTCGTCGAAGGTCCGGTCGACGCCGGGCAGCCCGAGCGCCGCACCGCTGACGACGACCGGCTCCATGACCGACGGGCCCTGCGCCGCGGCTGCCGGGGTCGGTTGCGGCGCAACGGCTCCGGCGCTCCCCGACGCGAGCCGCAGGCCCTGGGCGAGGACGTCGGCGAGCGCCTTGCCGAGCGCCGCGAACGGCTCGTCGGCCGGTGCGGCGGCCACGGCGGCGGCTGACGGGACGGCGGGTGACGGGACGGCGGGCTGCGGCGCGGACATGACGGTCCCTTCCGACGGTGCAGGTGCGGCGGGCGCGGCGGCCGGCCCGTCGAGGCCGAGCCCGGCCGCGTACAGGCCGCAGAGCGCGGCGTTGAAGGACGCGACGTCACCGCTCTTGGGGTGGTTCGTGAAGAGCGCGAGGACGTCGTCGTGGGCGGTGACGAGGACGTCCTCGACGAACCCGGCGAGCGCCTTGCGCGGGCCGACCTCGACGAAGACGCGGGCGCCCGCGTCGTAGAGCGTGCGCAGGCCGCGGACGAACTGCACCGGCGAGGCGACCTGGCGGCCGAGCATCGCGAGCACGTCCTCGGTCGTGCCGCCGTCCGGGTAGAACTCCCCGGTGACGTTCGCGACGATCGGCAGCACCGGCGGCCGCAGGTCGAGCCGGCGCAGGGTCGCGACGAGCGGCACGCTCGCCGGCGCGACGATCGAGGTGTGGAAGGCGTGGCTGACCGGGATCCGGACCGCGTTGACGCCCAGGCCCTGGAAGGTCTCGATCGCCTGCTCGACGGCCGCGGTCGCGCCGCCGATGACGGCCTGCGACGTCGAGTTGATGTTGGCGATGACGACGTACCCGGGGGACTCGGCGACGACCCGCTCGATCGTCTCCAGCGGCCCGAAGACGGCGGCCATCGCACCGTTGTCGTCCATCGCCAGGCCGGCCATCTCCTTGCCGCGCGCGCTGACCGCCTCGAGCGCGGAGGAGAACGTCAGCGCCCCGGCGGCGACGAGGGCGCCGTACTCGCCGAGGCTGTGCCCCATGACCATGTCGGGGCGGACGCCGTACGCGGCGAGCAGCCGGGTCAGCGCGAGGTCGGTGGCGAGGACGGCGGGCTGGGTGATCTCGGTCTGCAGCAGCTGCCGTTCGAGCCGCTCGACGGCGACCGGGTCCGTGCCGTCGACGAAGATGTACGACGACAGCGGCCGGCCGAGCAGCGGGGTCATCACCTCGTCGGCCTCGGCGAAGGTGCCCGCGACGACCGGCTCCGTGGCCCGCAGGCCGGCGAGCATGTTGACGTACTGCGAACCCTGGCCGGTGTAGAGGAACGCGACCTTCGGGGCCGGGCCACGGCCGACGAAGACGCCCTGGGAGCGCAGCAGCTTCCACATCGGGGCGGCCGCGGGCCCGGCGGCGAAGGCCTTGACCGCCTTGTCGAGCTTGGCGGCGAGGTCGGCGGCGTCGGCGAAGTCGACGGCGACCCGGACGGCCGCGGCCGCCGTCGCCGGGTCGGGGGCGGCCGGTGCCGGAGCGGTGCCGGCCCGGGCGGCGGCGAGGTGCCGGGTGAGCCGCGCGACGACGTCCGCGTCGTCCGTGCCGCCGACGACGAGCGCCCCGCGCAGCGGGACACGCCGCTCGACGGGCGCGGTGACCCGCGGCGACGCCGGCACCTCGGCGCTCGCGAGCACCCGGGGGCGTGCGGCGTACCGGCCGGGGACGTGCTCCTCGAGGACGGCGTGGAAGTTCGTCCCGCCGAAGCCGAACGCGCTGACCCCGGCGCGGCGGGCACCGCCGTCCGCCGGCGCGTCCCACTCGCGCAGCGTCGTGTTCACCCGGAACGGCACCGCCGACCAGTCGACGTTCGGGTTCGGGTCCCGGAACGACAGGCTCGGCGGGAGGACCTTGTGGTGCAGGCTCATCGCGGCCTTGAAGAGGCCGGCCGCACCGGCGGCCGCCTTGAGGTGGCCGATGTTCGACTTCACCGAACCGAGGGCGATCGACCCGGGTGCCGCCCCGGCCTTCGCGAACACCTCGGTGAGGCTGGCCAGCTCGGTGGCGTCCCCGACCCGGGTCGAGGTGCCGTGCGCCTCGACGCACGAGGCGCTCGCCGGGTCGGCGCCCGCGATCTCCCAGGCGCGTTCGACGGCGAGCCGCTGCCCGACCGGGTTCGGCGCGGTGATCCCCTTGCCCCGCCCGTCGCTCGAGCCGCCGACGCCGAGGACCACGGCGTACACCCGGTCCCCGTCGCGTTCGGCGTCGGAGAGCCGCTTGAGGACGAAGAGCGCGCACCCCTCCCCCATGACGAATCCGTCGGCGCCCGCGTCGAACGGCCGGGTCCCGGTCGCCGAGAGCGCCCCGATCCGGCAGAACTTCACGAACGCGGCGACCCCCATGTTGCGGTCGACCCCGCCGGTGACGACGGCGTCGTACTCGCGCGTCTGCAGGCCGCGGACGGCGGTGCTCATCGCGGCGAGCCCGGAGGCGCAGGCCGCGTCGGTGGTGAAGTTCGGGCCCCGGAAGTTGAAGAGGTTGGCGATCCGGCCGGCGATGACGTTGGCCAGCTCACCCGGCATCGAGTCCTCGGTGATCTCGGGCAGCCGGGCGAGGTACGGGGTCCGGGTCTGCTCGACGATGCTGTCCCGGACGTCGGCGGGCAGCGCCGCGAACGCGGGCGCGGCGCGCAGGTGGCGCAGCACCTCGGGCAGGTCGACCCGCAGGTTGGTCCGGTAGTGCTTCTCGCCGCCGATCGCGTTGCCCAGCACGACGGCGACCCGCTCCGGGTCGACGGACCAGTCCGGCCAGCCGGCGTCGACGAGGGCGGCCCGGGCGGCCGACACGGCCCACCGCTGGCCGTCGTCCATCTGGCCGGCGACGGTCGGCGGGACGGGCAGCCGCCAGGCCACCGGGTCCCACGCGAAGTCGCCCACCCAGCCGCCGATCCGGGAGTACGTCTTGTCCGGCGCGTGCGGGTCCGGGTCGTAGTAGAGGTCCGGGTCCCAGCGCTGCGGCGGGACGTCGGTGATCGAGTACACGCCGCCGGTGAGGTTGGCCCAGAACGCGGCGGCGTCCGGTGCCTGCGGCATGATCGCGGCCAGTCCGACGATCGCGACGGGTTCGAGGGCGGGGC
>NZ_MWLL01000154.1 GCF_002198675.1 Kineosporia sp. R_H_3
GCCGGACGGGTGGGTGCTGGACCGGCTTGGGCGCCGGGCGCGGGGCGGGCCGGTCCGGGCTGTTGAGCGCGAGGCCGCGCGGGTCGGTGAGCTGGGCGCTGCGGGCCCAGGGGGCGAGCTGGTCGGCGAGCTCGGCGGGCGTGCGCGGGCCGTCGTCGTGCGGGCCGAGCGTCACCGTGCACAGGGTGTCGAGGTCGTTGGGGATCCCGGCGACGAGGTCGCCGGGGGCGACCGGTCGGCCGTTGACCCGCGGGGCGGCCCCGAGCGCCGTCGTCTGGTCACCGGGCCAGCGGCCGGTGATCGCCGCGTAGAGGACGCTGACGAGCCCCACGGTGTCCGCCCGCTCGGCGGCCTGCGACGTCTCGAGCTCGACCCCGGCGACGGACGCGTCGATCGCCGTCCCGGAGACCTTGACCGACCCGTCGCTCGTGATCCACACCGAGCCGGGGTCGAGGCGCATGTGGTGCAGGCCGCGGCTGCCGGCGCGGGCGAGCGCCTGGGACGCCTCCCCGATGATCCGGCGGGCCATCTCGGCGCGCAGCGGGCCGGCGGTGACGGCGTCGGCGAGGCTGCGGCCGTTGACGTGCTCGCTGACGATGTACGTCGCGTGCCCGCCCGGGACGGCCTGCGAGCCGACGTCGAGGATCCGCACCAGACGGGGGTCCTCGGCGAGCGCGGCGCGGCGGGCCGCGTCGACGATGTCCTCGGACTGCGGGTGCGCCGCGTCGAGCACCCGGACGACGACCGGCCGGTCGAGGGTCTGGTCGACGGCACGCCACAGGGACCCGCCCGAGCCGGCCTGGAGCCGCTCCTCGAGTCGGTACCGTCCTGCGAGGACGAATCCCTGGCCGACGCCGTCCAGCCCCGTACTCCCCTCCGAAGACGCCGTCAGCCCCATCCGAAGGCATCCGGCGGCCCCCATGCTAGGCCGACCGGCGCCGTACTGGCACCGTCGAGAGTCCCCGGACGTCGCCACGCGGTGCGCCGGAGACGCTCGGTGGTCGGTGCCTACGCTGCGCGGCCAACGAATCCACCCACCGCGTGACGTGGGGTAACGATTCCGGAACGGATCGTCGCCACCCGGATCCGTGCCCCGCGTTCGCAGGTCAGGGGGCCGGGGGAGTGCTCCCGTCGACCTCGACGACGGCACGGTCGCGCAGGGCGGGCACCCGGGCGATCAGGTGCGTGCGGGCCGTCCGCCGGACGACGAGGTGCACGCCGCCGTCCGCGTCGACCCGGAAGCGCTCGCGCGGGACGGTCGCCGTCGGGTCGCCCTCGTGGACCCGCGCGACGCCGTCCGCGTAGGCGCGCTCGACCGATCCGGTCCGCGCCAGCGTGCCGCTCGCACGCAGCGCGGCCGCCGCGGCGAGGTCCGTGCCGGAGAGCCGGGTCGCCCCGACCGAGACGGCGTCGAAGCCGACGAGCGACACCGCGGCGGCGGCGACCCCCGCCGTGAGCCACCCCGCCAGCCCCGTCATGGACGACTGTGTCGGCACGACACACCTCGGGGTTGAACGGGACCACCCGTGCGGGTCAGCGGCGCCGCAGCCGCCCGAACAACGGTTCGACGAGGTCGTCGAGCTCGTGGACCTGGAGCACCTTGAGCACGGCGGCGTACACGGCGATCATGACGAGCCCTGCGACCACGAGCCCGAGCGCGACCGCCCCGGCGCCCGCACCGAGCCACGCGAGGACGAACACCTTGACCGACCAGCCGGCGACCGCGGCGAGGGCGGCCCCGACGACGAGCCGGACGTGGGTCCGGACGATCTGCGCGACACCGACCCCGCCGAGGTGGACCCGCACCTGGGCCAGCGACATCGTCGCGCCGACGACGAGCGAGAGCGCGAGCGCGGCACCCGCGCCGACGACGATCTGGGCGCCGTCCAGCTGCCAGCGGACGAGCAGCACGCCGGCCACCCAGACGAGGGTCTGCACGAGCTGGACGCCGAAGGGGGTCTTCGCGTCCTCGTAGGCGTAGAACACCCGCTGGGCCAGGTACTGCGCGGAGTAGGCGACGAGCCCGATGCCCATCGCCGTCGCGGTCCAGCCGATGACGTCGGTCTGCGCCCGGCTGCTCGCGCCGAACATGACGAAGGCGAGGTCCCGCGCGAGCACGAGGAACCCGGCCGCGGCGAGCACCGTCGCGATCCCGACCGTGCGAAGGCCCAGGGACAGGTCGGCGCGGACGTCGTCCCGCCGGCCGTCGGCCGCGGCCCGGGACATCCGGGTGAAGATCGCCGTGACGAGCGAGACGGCGACGAGCGAGTGCGGCAGCACGAAGATCAGGTAGGCGCTGTCGTAGATGATCCGGCCGGCGCCCTTGCCGCCGTTCGTGGCCGCGGCGACACCGCCGGCGTTGACCGTCTTCGACGCGACGATGTACCCGAGCTGGGCGACGAGGACGGCGGCGAAGGTCCAGCCGGCGACCGTGCTCGCCGTCCCGAGCCCGACCCCGCGCAGCCCCCAGCGGAACCGGAAGGTGAAGCCGCTGCGCCGCAGCACCGGCACGAGGACGAGCGCCTGGGACGCGACGCCGAGGGTCGCCGTCCCCGCGAAGAGCGCGATGAGCCCGGGCGACCACGCCGACATCGGCTGGTCGCCCTTCGGGTCGGCACCCGCGACGGCGACGAAGCAGAGCACGCCGAGGATCGCGACGACGTTGTTGACGACGGGGGCCCACATGTACGGCCCGAACGAGCCGCGCGCGTTGAGCACCTGCCCGAGCAGCGTGTAGAGGCCGTAGAAGAAGACCTGCGGCAGGCACCAGAACGCGAACGCGACGCCGAGCGCGAGCTGCTCGGGCCCCCACTTGTCGGAGTAGAGGAGGACGAGCAGCGGTGCCGCCGCGGTGATGAGCAGCGTCGCGACGCCGAGGATGACGACCGACATCGACAGCAGCCGGTCGACGTACTCCCGGCCCTGCTCGCCGCGCTTCATCGCCCGGCTGATCTGCGGCACGAGGACGGCGTTGAGCGCGCCGCCCGCGATGAGGATGTAGAGGTTGTTCGGGATCGTGTTCGCCGTCGTGAACGTGTCGCCGACGAGCTCGAGGCCGATCGCCCAGGCGACGACGATCGCCCGGGCCATCCCGAGGATCCGCGACACGAGCGTGCCCGCCGCCATGAGGGCGCTGCTGCGCATGACCGCGGCGTCGGACCCGGCCCCCGCCGTGTCCTGCTGCCCGTCCCGCGCTCCCGGGACCGTCGGTGCTCCGGACGCCTCCGCGTCGCCCGCAACCCCGTCCGGTGCCGGTCCTCCCGGTCCGCCCGGTCCGCCCGGTGGCCGCGGCAGCTCGTCGACGCTGATCCCGGCTCCGGCCGCCCCGGCCCGCAGCGAACGGCGGCTCGGGTAGGGCCGGCTCCCGGGGGTGCCGGGCGGGCCGGCGGCCGCGACGTGCTCGGCGTAGGCGGTCCGGGCCAGGTCCGACAGGTCGATCCCGGTCGGGATCGTCTCCGGCGGCTGCATGACCGGGGTCGCGCCGGGGGCCGCCGGCGGCAGCGAGACCTCCCAGTCCCACTCGGAGGTCCGCTTGTCGGCGACGTGCCGGCCGCGGCCGCGCGCCCGCGGCGCGCTGCGCTGCGCCGGCCCGGCCCACTCGTCCTGGCCCGGGCCGGGTCGCCGGTCGGGGCGCCGCTCGCTCATCGGGCACCGTCCCGCGGGACGACGTCGAGCGGCCGGGTGCCGGAGCCGGTCGGGGGGCCGTCCTTCGGGGCGTCCGTGGCCTCGTCCGTCGGGGAGCCCGCCGCCGGCTCCTCCGCCGGGACGTCGTCCGCCTCGGCGAGCACCCGGCCGGTGTCGTCGACGAGGACCCGCCCGACGTCGTCCGGGTCGGGCACGGTGTCGAGCGGCACCGACGGCCGGCGGCCGCGACGGACGCCGCGGACCAGGCCGACGACGAGCAGCAGCACGAGGCCGCCGCCGACGACCGCGATCCCGCGGTTCTCCCAGTCGCTGCGCACCCGGACCGGGATCGTCACGGGCTGGGTGATCCGACGCAGGTCCGGTGTGAGCAGCGTGACGTCGACGTCGACGTTGCCGTCGCCGATGGCCCGCACCGGCACGAGGGCCTGCCGCTGGGCGCCCGCCCCGACGGTCACCGGCACCGCCTCGTCGACGCGGAGCCGGCCGGACCGAGGCCGCAGCGCGACGACGACCCGGACGTCGACGTCGAGGTCGTTCTGCACGGTCACGGGCAGGTTGCCGGTCTGCGCGAGCAGGTTCTTCGAGCTGCCGACGGCGACCCGGACCCCGCCGTAGAACCGGTCGACGGCCCGCCCGAGGTTGCGGGTGCGCGCGTCGAGGCGCTGCGGGTCGCTGCGCCACGCGGTGCCGACGAGGGAGAGCGACTCACGCTCGAGCGGCCGGACGACGGGGTCCGGGTCGACGAGCGCGGGGGCGAAGCGGGCCAACCGGCGGCGGGCCGACGCGACGAGCCGCAGCGCGTCGGCGGCGATCTCGGCCTTGCGCGCCGCGGCCGGGTAGCTCAGGGTGCGGGCGCTCGTCCGGTCCGCGGGCTCGGTCCGCAGGCTGCCGGCCGTGGTCAGCGCGAGCCAGGACGTCGACCGCAGCGTCGCGAGCACCTGGGACAGGCTCGAGCCGTCGACCCGCCAGTCCCGGGGGGCGACGACGAGCACGCTGCGGCCGCCGGCGCCGGACGGCGCGGGGGCGTCGAGCGACTCGCGGGCGGTCGCCGCGAGGTCGGCCACGAACCGCTGCTGGGCGAGGGCGTCGCCACCCCGGCCGGCGGCGGCGAACGCCGAGGACATCACGTCGTCCGCGACGAGCCCGCCGACCGTGCCGTCCGTGACGGTGATGCTGCTGCGCGGCCGCGGGGTGACGTCGGGCGCCCCGGTCGAGGGCTGGGCGGCGCCGGCGAGGACGAGGTCGGTGAGCCCGGTGCGGGCGGCGAGGTCCGCCGTCGCGCGGTCGGCGAACCCGTCGACGGGCCAGGCGAGGCCGGACGGCAGCGCCGCCCCGAGCGCCGTCCGGGCGGCGCTGTCCCCGGCGGTGAGCGCGGCGGTGAGCAGGTCGGGCTGCTCGGCGCGGGCGAGCGCGGTGAGGTCGGGGTCGCCGAAGGGCAGGGCACGCACGTCCTGCCGGCCGATCGACTCCTTGACCGTCGTGAGCCACTCCTGCGCGCCGGGCACCTGGGCGGAGACGTCCGGCGGGGTCGTCCCGGTGCCGCCGTCGGCCGGGTCCCCGGTGCCGGCGGTGGGCGTCGGGCCGCCGTCCGCCGGGGTCGTGGCCGCACCGGACGGCGTCGCGGTGGCGGTCCCCGTGCCGGTGCCGTCGTCGTCGGCCCGGCCTGCGCGGTGGGCGGCGAGCAGCAGCGCGGGGTCGACGGCCCAGGTCAGCCCCGGGGTCGTCGCGGCGACCCGGGTGAGCCGGCCGATCCGGCCGGTCGGGGAGAGGTCCTCGAGGGTCTGCACGTCGGGGGCCGATGTGTCCGGGACGGGGCGGGTGGAGACGAGCGGCACGAGGACGCCGAGCCGCAGCGTCGGCGGGGCCGTCTCGGGGCTCCAGACGGTGAAGGTCCGCTGCGCGCCGACGACGCCGCGCCGCAGGGCGCCGTCCTCGCTCGCGGGCGTGCCCCCCCGCACGGTCGCGCCGACGAGCTCGACGGTGACGCCACGGGGGCCGAAGGACGCCGACCCGCCGGGCAGGCCGAACGAGGTGTCGACCTCCTTGCGGGCGGTGAAGGTCGCGGTCGCGCCCGGCGCGAGCCGGCCGGCGAGCTTCGTCGTGACGACGACCTTGCCGGGGAACTCGTCGCCCTCGCCCGCGGCCCACGCCTCGATCGCGGCCCGGCTCCGGATCCGCTCGGGCCGGATGTGCACGTCGACGCTCAGCGCACCGAGCGTCGCGCGGGTCGTGTTGCGCACCGTGCCGGTCACCGTGAGCACGGCCCCGGGGACGAGCGTGCCCGGGGTGAGGCCGGTCACCGTGACGGTGCCGTCGCCGGTGGCCGTCGCGGCCCGCTGCGGCGCGGCGTCCGCCACCGCGGCGGCGGCCGGCGGCGGCTCGGTGAACGGGGTCGCGAGGGCGGCCCCGGGCGAGGCCGGGGCCAGGGCCATCGCGACGGCGCCCGCCCCGGCGGCCAGCACCCGGACGAGGCCCGGCAGCCCCCTGGCCCGGACGGCGGCGCCGGTCGGCGCGGGGGCGCTCACGCGGAGTCCGCGAGGCGCGCGGTCGCGGCCCGCGCGATCTTGCGTTCGTTGGGGAACTCGAGCACGCGCCCGAGGTCGTCGAGGGCCACCCAGGCGACGTCGACCGCCTCCCGGTCCGGGTCGCCCTCGACCGTCAGCTCACCACCGGTGGCCTCGAGGAGGTAGTGGTGCACCCGCTTGTGGATCCGCCGGCCCTCGGCGGAGAACCAGAAGTCGATGGTCCCGAGCGCGCAGATCAGCCGGCCGTGGATGCCGGTCTCCTCGGCGATCTCCCGGACGGCGGCCTGCTCGGGGGTCTCGCCGTCCTCGAGGTGGCCCTTCGGCAGGCACCACTCGACCCGGCCGGCCCGGTTGACCCGGGCGATCACCGCCGCGCAGGGCCGGGCGCGGGCGAGGTCCACGACGAGACCGCCCGCGGACAGCTCCTCGACCGTCGGCATCGACCGCCGCTGGTCGCGCGAGGGCCGGGACGGTCGGGACATGTCCTTCACTGTAATGGGGCACCCCCTTCACCCGGCCGCCCCCGAAGGTCCGCCGCGACGGTCCCTGCGACGTCTCCGCACGAAACCGGTCAGGGGCGGGGTCCGTGATCTGGCAGGCTTGACGGTCGTGCCGCCGTCCTCGTCCCTGCTGCTCGTGCCGTCGTCCGTCGACGAGGCGCGGCGCCGGCTCGCGGCCGCCCTCCTCGTGCTCGACCCCGCCGTCGGCGAGCTCGGCGTGCTCTTCGAGCGGGCGGGCCACCGGCTGGCCCTCGTCGGCGGCCCGGTGCGGGACGCCGTCCTCGCCCGCAGCTCGCCGGACCTGGACTTCACGACCGACGCCCGCCCGGACGACACGATCGCGATCCTCAAGCGCTGGGGCGACGCCCACTGGGACATCGGCAAGGAGTTCGGCACGATCGGCGCCCGCAAGGGGGACGTGCTCGTCGAGGTGACGACGTACCGGTCCGAGGAGTACGACCCGACGTCCCGCAAGCCCCAGGTCGTCTTCGGCGACTCCCTCGAGGGCGACCTGCGCCGCCGCGACTTCACCGTCAACGCGATGGCCGTCGAGCTGCCGTCGATGACGTTCGTCGACCCGCACGACGGCCTCACCGACCTCGTCGCCCGCCGGCTGCGCACGCCCGGCACCCCGCAGGAGTCCTTCGGCGACGACCCGCTGCGGATGATGCGCGCCGCCCGGTTCGCCGCCCAGCTCGGCTTCGCGGTCGACCCGGACGCCGTCCGCGCGATGCACGACATGGCCGACCGGCTGACGATCGTCGCCGTCGAGCGCTCCCGGGTCGAGCTGGAGAAGCTGCTCCTCGCGCCGGACCCGCGCCCGGGCATCGAGCTGCTCGTCGACACCGGGCTGGCCGCGCACGTCGTCCCCGAGGTGGGGGCGCTCAAGCTCGTCGTCGACGAGCACAACCGGCACAAGGACGTCTACGAGCACTCGCTCACCGTGCTCGCCCAGGCGATCGCCCTCGAGGACGGTCCGGACGGCGCCGTGCCCGGCCCGGACCTCGTGCTGCGGCTCGCCGCGCTGCTCCACGACATCGGCAAGCCCGCGACGCGGCGGTTCGAGGAGGGTGGCGGGGTCTCCTTCCACCACCACGAGATCGTCGGCGCGAAGCTCACCGCGAAGCGGCTCAAGGCGCTGCGGTTCGACAAGGACACGGTCAAGGACGTCGCGCGCCTCGTCGAGCTGCACCTGCGCTTCCACGGCTACGGCGAGGGCGGCTGGACCGACTCCGCCGTCCGCCGCTACGTCACGGACGCCGGCCCGCTCCTCGACCGGCTCCACAAGCTGACCCGCTCGGACTGCACGACGCGCAACCGGCGCAAGGCCGCCCGGCTCGCCGGCGCCTACGACGACCTCGAGGCCCGGATCGCCGCCCTGCGCGAGCAGGAGGAGCTCGACTCGGTCCGCCCCGACCTCGACGGCAACGCGATCATGGAGATCCTCGGGATCGGCCCGGGCCGCGACGTCGGCCGGGCCTGGACCTTCCTCAAGGAGCTGCGGCTCGACCGCGGGCCGCTCGACCCAGACGAGGCGCGCACGCTCCTCGTCGAGTGGTGGAGGACCCAGCAGCCGACCGGCTGACCGCCGGCCGGCCGGCCGCGCGGACCTCAGCCGAGCGACTTCTCCCAGCACGTCTCCCGCGCCACCGGCCGGAACCCCATGGCGACGTTCACCCGGAGCATCGGGGCGTTCGACGCCGCGTTGTACGTCGTGATCCGACGGACCTGCGGGAACCGCTCGACGGCGGCCCGCAGGTTCGCCGCCTTGATCGCCATCCCGAGCCGGTGGCCGCGGTGCTCCCGGAGCACGAGCGTGTTCCACTGGAACGCGTGCTCCGGGTCGGTCGGCCGCACCCCGATCTGGGTGAATGCGACGAGCCGGCCGGACGGCACGTGGAGCACGGCCGTGTCGACGACGACCCGGCCCTGGGCGGCGGCGGTGCCCTCCCAGGCCTTGACCCGCTCGGCGTCCCAGCGCTGCTCCTCGGACGTCATGTCCCCGGTCGGGGCGTCCGTGCTCATCCGGCGGTTGAGGTGCGCGCGCTCCTCGAGCCAGGCGTGCGGCTCCCGGTCCCACCACCAGGTGAGCAGCCGGTAGTCGTCGCCGAGGTGCTCGCCGGTCTCGGCGACGAGCGGGGCGAGCGCCCGGTCGAGCGCCGCGGGGTCGTCCGGGTCGAGCTCGAGGTCGCTGCGCAGGCTCGGCAGCGTCGACCGGTAGCCGTGCCGCGTCGCGAACGCGGTGGTCGGGTCCTCGGCGCTCTCGTCGGCGGGCAGCAGCTCCCAGGTCTGGACGACGCCCCGCCCGGACTCCCGGACGAGCGCCTCGGCGTGCGCCAGCAGCCGGGTGCCGACGCCCTGCCGGCGGAACCCCGGCGCGACGGTCAGCCCGAGGTCGGCGACGTCGAGGTTGTCGTGGAGGGAGTACGTCAGCCCCCACGTGGCGACCGGCTCCCCGTCGACGAGCCCGACACCGATCCGCTTGTCGTGCGCGGCGTCGGTGCGGACCCAGGCGAGGATCTCGTCCGCCGTCCGGGCACCGTGCCGTTCGCCGAGGAGCAGCCGCGCCGAGGCGACGTCGGCGGCGTCGTGCGCCCGACGGTAGAGCGCGGCGTCCTCCTCGCGCTCGGCGTCGAGCTCGGCGATGGTCAGGTCACTCGTGAGCATCGGTGGGCCCCGTCCTCTTCTCCCAGCAGGTCGTCCGCAGCACGGGGCGGAACCCCATCGCGTGGTTCACCCGCAGCATCGGTGCGTTCGACTCGGCGTTGTAGGTCGTGACGCGGCGCAGCCCCGGCGTGCGTCCGGCGAGGGCCCGCAGGTTCGCCGCCTTGAGCGCCATCCCGAGGCGCTGGCCGCGATGCTCGCGGAGCACGAGCGTGTCCCACTGGAACGCATGGTGCGGCAGGTGCTTGGGGAGCGCGAGCACGGTGAACGCGACGAGCCGCCCGGAGGGCACGTGCAGGGCGGCGGTCTCGACCACCGTCTTGCCCTGCGCGGCGGCGACCGCCTCGTTCTCCCGGACCCGGGCGCCGTCCCAGCGCTCCTCCTCGATCGTCATGTCCCCCGACGGGGCGTCGGTGCTCATCCGCTGCATGAGCCGGGCCCGGTCGTCGAGGTACTCGTCGGGAACGGTGTTCCACCAGGTGAGGAGCCGGTACTGCCCGTCGCGGCTCTCCAGCCGGTCGGTCGCCGGGTCGAAGCGACCGGCGGTCTCGGCGTCGAGCGGTGCCAGTGCCCGGGCGAGACCGTCCGCCCCCGGGTCGAGGTCGAGGTCGTTGCGCAGGCTCGGCAGCGTCGAGACGTAGCCGTGCCCGGTGGCGAACGGGGTCGTCGGGTCCTCGACGGCCGGGTCGACGGCACTGCCCTGCCAGGTCTGGACGACGGGGCGACCCTCGGCGCGGACGAGCGCCTCCGTGTGCCGCAGCAGCGTGCTGCCGATGCCCCGGCGACGGTGCTCCGGGTGCACGGTGACGTCGACGAACCCGACGTCGAGGTTGTCGTGGACCGTCAGCTCGACGAGCCACGTGCCGACCGGGGTCCCGTCGTCCTCGAGGGCGACGCCGCGCGTCGTCCGGTAGCTCGTGCTGTCGCGCTCGGAGATGAGGGTCTCCTCCGCGGAGCGGGGCGCCGCCCGGTCGCCGAGCAGGTGGCGGTCGGCGACGAGGTCGACGTCCTCGTACGCCCGGTGGAAGAGGTCGACGTCCGCCGGGGCGTGGAGGTCGAGCGTGCGGAGGGTCACGGCACCGCGCCGGGTCGTCGTCGACATCCCCCCAGTCCAGCACCGGGCATATCGGACCCGCCACGGGTTTTCCGCCGGGCGGGCCGACGACCTCTCACCGGCGTTCGTGGAACCGGCCGTAGAGCACGGCGGTGAGCGCGTAGAGCAGGGTGATCCCGACGTAGACGCCCGGCGAGTACCCGTCGGCCGGCAGCACCGTCGCGCAGACCGCGGCGGAGACGACCGACGCGACGTTGAAGACGACGTCGTAGAAGGACATGACCCGGCCGCGGAAGGAGTCCTCGACGCTGCCCTGGACGATCGCGTCGACGCAGATCTTCGCGCCCTGCGCCGCGGTGCCGAGGACGAAGGCGCCGACGAGGGCGGTCGTCACGTCGAGGAACACGACGAACGTCGCCTCGACGAGGGCGGCCGCGACGAGGCAGACGACGATCCACGTCTCCATCCGCATCCGCCGGGTCGCGACCGGGGTGACGAGGGCCGCGACGAAGAACCCGACGCCGGATGCGACGAAGATCGACGCGAGCAGCGCCGCCCCGGCGTCGGTGTCGGCCGGGTCCGTGAAGTAGTTGCGGCACAGCAGGATGATGACGACGGTCGTCGCGCCGTAGGCCAGCCGGTGGCCGCCGATCGCGGCCAGCGCCAGCGTCGGCCGGCGCTTGTGCCGCAGGTAGTGCAGGGCGTCGACGAACCCGCGCGCGACCCCGGCCACCGCCTCGGCGACGTCGTGCCACGGCAGCCGGCGCTCGCCGTCCGGCCCGAGCAGGTCCTTGTCCATGAGCCGGGCGACCTGGGACGCCGCGGCGAACCCCGCCGCCGCGAGGAGCAGGATCACCGCGTCGGTGCCGTTGCCGGGGGAGAGCGCGAGCCGGACGCCGACCCCGACCCCGCCGCCGAGCAGCGCGGCGAGGGTGCCGCTCGTCGGGGAGACGGCGTTCGCCATGACGAGCTCGTCCTCGGGGACGACGTGCGGCAGGCTCGCGCCGAGCCCGGCGAGGATGAACCGGTTGACGGACAGGCACACGAGGACGGCCACGTAGAGCGGCACCCCGACGACCCCGGCGCCGACGAGCGCGGCGACCCCGACGACGAGCGCGGCCCGCACGAGGTTCGCGACGACGAGCACCTGCCGCCGGCGCCAGCGGTCGAGGAGCACCCCGGCGAACGGGCCGACCAGGGTGTACGGCAGGACGGCGACGGCGAACGCGGCCGCGACCGCACCGGCCGTCGCGGCGCGCTCGGGGGAGAAGAAGAACAGGCTCGCGAGGCCGGCCTGGAACGCGCCGTCCGCCGCCTGGGAGACGAGACGGGTGGCGAACAAGCGGCGGAAGTCCCTGCCCCGCAGGACGATCCGCAGGTCGCCCAGGTAGGTCCCGCCGGTCGTCACGGGGGCAAGGCTAGATCCAGGTCCCCCGTGACGACGACGGCGGGGCGGTCAGGCGTGCTCGAGCTCGGCCTCCTCGGGGTCCGGGACCCGCTCCGGCAGCCGGAGCGCGACGAACGCGGCGCAGACGATGCCGGCGAACAGGTACCCGAGGGCGACCTGGCCG
Source organism: Kineosporia sp. R_H_3 (assembly GCF_002198675.1). Taxonomy (GTDB): domain Bacteria; phylum Actinomycetota; class Actinomycetes; order Actinomycetales; family Kineosporiaceae; genus R-H-3. The sequence continues at coordinate 11,960 of NZ_MWLL01000154.1, forward strand.
TTCGCACCCCACTCGACCTTCTCGCCGTGGATGAGCCCGATCCACGACAGCGCGGCACCCGCGCCGCAGAACCCGGCCGCCCACGCGAACCGGCGATCGATGAGGAAGGCGACGATCGCGCCGAGGACGAGCCCGGCGAGGATGCCGCCCTCCCCGAGCGTCTTCGTGCCCGAGTAGACGACGCCGGCCGCGAGGATCTTGTCCTCGCCGACCTCGGCCGCGCTCGTGCCGGCCGCCGCGAGGACGTTGTCCATGTAGCTCGTCGCCCACTGCGCGATGTTCGGCACGAGCGCCGCGACGACGGCCGCGGCGTGCACCTTCGGCGGCACCTGGAAGGCCTGCGCCCCGATCATGAAGCCGATGTACAGCAGGATCGGCACGATCGCCGGGGTCGGCAGCAGCGCCGCGAGCAGGCCGAAGAGTCCGAGGAAGCACATGAGTGCGACGGCGATGCCGCTGGCCATCGAGTAGCCGGTGCGCCCGCCCGCGTCCTTCCAGCCGGGGTGGCCGATGTAGACCGCCGGCGGGAACGGCGAGCCGAGCGCCGAGCCGATGATCGCGCCCGTGCCGTCCGCGAGCAGGACGGCGCGCAGCGAGTACTTGTCGCCCGCCGCCTCGGCGCTCTCCACGTTCGTCATCGCCTCGGTGAAGTTGTAGACGCCGAGCGGGATCGCCGTCGCGAGCAGCGGGGCCACCTCGGACAGCCCGGTGAAGAGCAGGTCGAGCTGCAGCGTCGGCAGCCCGATGGCGATGTCCTTCGCCGCCGCGGTCACGTCGGGTGCGCTCATGTACCCGCCCGCCCAGGCGATCGCCGTCCCGACGAGCAGTGCCGCCAGGCCCATCGGGAAGCCGCCCGGCAGCCGGACCCCGGCGAGGAAGCCGATGATGATGAGCACGAGCACGGGCAGCGCGATCCATGCCGCCTCCCACATCTGTGCGGCGGGGCGCATGGAGATGAAGGAGATCGAGATGCCGGCGAGCGTGCCGAGCAGCGCCGCGCGCGGGGTGTACTTGCGGATGTACGGCCCGACGAAGGCCCCGATGAGCACGATGGCGCCGATGATGAAGGCCCAGGCGACACCGGCCTGCCACGCCGTCACCGCGCTCTTCGTCTGCAGGTAGACCGGCAGCATGACGACGAAGACGACGATGAACATGTGCGGCACGCTCGGCCCGTAGGGCAGGGCGGCGACGTCGGTCCGGCGCTCGGCGAAGGCGAGCCGGCGCGCGAGGTAGGAGTAGTAGACGTTGCCGGCGACGAGCGCGATGCCGAGCGCGGGCAGGATCGTGCCGAAGACGTCGTCGGCCGGGATCTGGACGACGCCGATCGTCAGCCCGGTGAGGACGAGCACGTTGACGAGGATGTTGAAGCCGAGGCCGAAGAAGGCGTTCGTGTCGCCGCGCACCCAGTAGGGGAGCGTGAAGGCGGCGTCGGGATCGGTCTGGGACCGGGTGTCGGTGGTGGACATGGCAGCTCCTGGGAGGTCGCAGGGCTCGGGGGGTCAGGGGTTCGAGGGCTCAGGTCGCGGACAGCGCCGGGGCGGACGCCGTGGCGAGGGCCGCGAGGAAGGCGGCCGCCGGGGCCGTCCAGCCGAAGATGCCGCCCTGGGCGGCGACCATCTCGAGGCCGACCTGCTGGAACGTCGGGAAGTACGAGCCGACGCAGTCGGTGAGGACGAGGCACTCGTACCCGCGGTCGTTCGCCTCCCGGACCGTCGTGTGCACGCACACCTCGGTCGTGACGCCGGTGACGACGAGCCGGGTGATCTCGTGCTCGCGCAGGACGGCCTCGAAGCCGGTGGCGTAGAACGCGCCCTTGCCCGGCTTGTCGACGACGGGCTCGCCGTCGACCGGGTAGAGGTCGTCGACGATGTCGTGGCCCGGCTCCCCGCGGACGAGGATGCGGCCGTTCGGTCCCGGGTCGCCGATGCGCGCGGACGGCTTGCCGCGCAACAGCTTCGCGGGCGGGCAGTCGGACAGGTCCGGCAGGTGGCCCTCCCGGGTGTGGACGACGAGCAGGCCGGCGGCCCGGGCGGCGCCGAGCACGCCCTTGAGCACCGGGATCACTCCTGCGAGCTGCGAGACGTCGTTGCCGAGCGACTCGCCGAAGCCGCCCGGCTCGACGAAGTCCCGCTGCATGTCGATGAGGACGAGCGCCGTCGTCGACAGGTCCAGCGGGAACCCGTAGGGCAGCGCGTCGACGACGGGCGTGTCAGGGCCGGGTGGTGCGGGGACGGGGAACGGGCTGGTCATGCTGCTGCCTCCTGACGGGTGGACGGGAGCAGACCGGCGTCCGCGAGCAGGTCGAGGACGACGGGGCCTGGGGCCGCGGGCTCGTCGAGGAGCCGGGCGGCGATCGCGGCGAGCGTGAGGTCGCTGCCGGCGGGGCCGAGCAGGGTGATCCCGAGCGGCCGGCCGTCCGGCGTCGTGCCGAGCGGCAGCGCGATGCCGGCGAGGTCGAGGAGATTGCCGGACTGGGTGTACCGGCCGAGCATGAGGTTGCGGCGCACCGGGTCCGCGTCCACCTGGGCCTGGGTGAACGTCGTCCCGACGGTCGGCACGAGGACGGTGTCGACGTCGCGCCACAGCGGTGCGACGGCGTGCCGCAGGTCCTGCAGCCGGTACAGCGCCGCGTACGCGTCGACGGCGCTGAACCGCGCGCCCGAGCGGATGACCTGCTCGACGACGGGTTCGACCTCGCCGGGGTGCGCGTCCATGAAGTCGCCGAAGACCGCGAGCCGTTCCCCGACCCACGGGCCCTCGTAGAGCAGGTCGCCCGCCGCGGTGAACGGCGTGAGGTCGATCTCGACCCCGTCGGCGCCGAGCCGGGCGACGGCGTCCGCCCGGGCCGCGAGGTGCGCGGCGGCCATGACGCCGTCCCCGAAGAACTCGAGCGTCGAGGTCGCGGGCAGCCCGATCCGGGGCCGGAACCCCTGCGGCGGAGGGGGTGCGAGCCGGCGCGGCGGTCCCCACGGCTCCGCGTCGTCCGGGCCGGCGATCGCCGCGAGCAGGGTCAGCGCGTCGGCGAGCCGGGCACCCATGACGGTGACGCAGTCGAGCGTGCGGCAGGCCGGCACGAGCCCGACCGTGCTCGTGATGCCCCGGGTCGGCTTGATGCCGACGATCCCGTTGAGCGCCGCCGGCACCCGGCCGGAACCGGCTGTGTCGGTGGCGATCGCGACCGGGACGACGCCGCGCGCGACGGCCAGCGCCGACCCCGAGCTGGAGCCGCCGGAGATCATCCCCTGCCCGTACACGCTCTCGCCGCGGCCGTACGGCGAGCGGGTGCCGACGAGGCCCGTCGCGAACTGGTCGAGGTTGTGCTTGCCGACGACGAGCGCGCCCGCGGCCTCGGCCCGCCGGACCGCGGTCGCCGACTCCGCGGGCGTGTATGCGTAGGCGGGGCAGCCGTTCGTCGTCGGGAGGCCCGCGACGTCGATGCTGTCCTTCACCCCGATCGGCACCCCGGCGAGCGGCAGCGCGGCGTCCACCTGCCCGGCCCGGGCGAGCAGCGCGGCGCGCGGCGCGACGCTGATCCAGGCGTGGTCCGCCGCCGTGCCGGCGATCCGGGCGAGCACGTCGTCGACGAGCCGGGCCGGCGTCGTCGCCCCGGCGGCGAAGGCCGCCCGCAGGTCGGCGACGGACGGCCCGGGGGTGGGGCCCGGCGACGCGGTGGTCATGGATCACGAGTGTGAGAAGCAGGATGTCCGGAAAGTGACCTCTCCAGTTACGTCTGCATGTCGTGGCTCACAGTCAGCGTGCTCACGCTGCGGAGCCGTCGGGGTGCAGGCGCTCACCGGCGCTCAAGGCGGCCGCCGCCGGACCCGACGTCCCGGTGGACCGCGAGGAAGGGAGCACCTGATGTCGGCCACGTGCGAGTGGCGTCAGCACGAGGGCGTCCGCTACCTGTTCCTGTGCCCCGGCGGCCGCGGCGCGGAGCACCTGGCCGACGTCCTGCGCGGCGCCCACGAGCTCATGGTCCCGGAGCCGCCCGGGCTGCTGCGGGCCCTGTTCGACAACCGGCCGCTGAGCGGGTTCCTCCCCGGCTCCGCCCAGCTCGGCGAGGCCAAGCGCGTGCAGCGCGACGTGCTCCGGGAGCACAGCCTGCGGCTCGCGGTCGTCGGCGTGACCGGTGTGAGCGCCGCGGTCGTCCGCGGCATGAGCGCGATGAGCGGGCGGGTGACGATGCTGCCGGCGCCCACGCCGGAGTCGGCGCTGGCGTTCCTCGCCCGTGAGGTGAGCTGACGGACGACGCGGACGGCGCGGCACCCGGGTGGGTGCCGCGCCGTCCGTCGTGCGTGGTCCGTCGGACCGGGCTCAGCCCTCGTCGCGGATGAACGCCTCGAGCTTCTCGCGGCCCTCGCGGTCCTCGATCTGCACCGGCGGCGACTTCATGAGGTACGCCGACGCCGAGATGACCGGCCCGCCGACGCCGCGGTCCTTGGCGATCTTCGCGGCGCGCAGCGCGTCGATGATGACGCCGGCCGAGTTCGGGGAGTCCCAGACCTCGAGCTTGTACTCGAGGTTGAGCGGGACGTCGCCGAACGCGCGACCCTCGAGGCGGACGTACGCCCACTTGCGGTCGTCGAGCCACTGCACGTAGTCCGACGGGCCGATGTGCACGTTCTTCGCACCGAGGTCGTGGTCGAGGTTGCTCGTCACGGCCTGCGTCTTGGAGATCTTCTTCGACTCGAGGCGGTCGCGCTCGAGCATGTTCTTGAAGTCCATGTTGCCGCCGACGTTGAGCTGGTACGTCCGGTCGAGGACGACGCCGCGGTCCTCGAACAGCCGCGCCATGACGCGGTGCGTGATCGTCGCGCCGACCTGGCTCTTGATGTCGTCACCGACGATCGGGACGCCGGCGTCCTCGAACTTCTTGGCCCACACCGGGTCCGACGCGATGAAGACCGGCAGCGCGTTGACGAACGCCACCTTCGCCTCGATCGCGCACGTCGCGTAGAACTTCGCCGCGGCCTCGGAACCCACGGGCAGGTAGCAGATGAGGACGTCGACCTGCTGGTCGCGCAGCACCTGCACGACGTCCACCGGCTCCTCGTCGGACTCGGTGATGGTCTCGCGGTAGTACTTGCCGAGACCGTCGAGGGTGTGGCCGCGCTGCACCGGCACACCGAGCGGCGGCACCTCGCAGATCTTGATCGTGTTGTTCTCGCTGGCGCCGATGGCCTCGGACAGGTCCAGGCCGACCTTCTTGCCGTCGACGTCGAACGCGGCGACGAACTCGATGTCGCTCACGTGGTAGTCGCCGAACGTCACGTGCATGAGGCCGGGCACGGAGCCCGCCGGGTCGGCGTCCCGGTAGTAGTGCACGCCCTGGACGAGCGACGCGGCGCAGTTGCCGACGCCGACGATGGCGACGCGGACGGATCCCATGTGGTGCTCCTCTTCTGGTGCGGGTTCCACTCGGTGGGTGAGTGGGTGGGGGCGCAGGCCCGGGTGCCTGGTGGGCGCCCGGGCACGAACGGTCAGCGGGCGGGCGGGGCCGCTCCGG
>NZ_MWLL01000155.1 GCF_002198675.1 Kineosporia sp. R_H_3
CCGTGATCCGGTCGGCGCGGGCCGCCCCCCGCTGCCCCGCGCCGACCGGATCACGGCGGCCGACCGGCTGCGGAACGGGCTGCGCCGGGCGTCGGGGCGCCTGCGCTGCCGGTTCGGGCTGCACGACTGGGCCTACCGGCGGAACCCGGACGTCGGCGGGGCCTCGGCCGTGTTCCACCAGTGCCGGCGCTGCGGGCGCGAGTACTCGCCGCCGGACCCGCGACAGACCTGGTTCTGACGCCGTCCCGGGTGCCGCGATCAGGGGCTGACGGCGAGGAACAGGAACGCGGCGAGGAGCACGAGGTGGACGGCGGCCTGCAGCCGCGTCGCCCGGCCGGGGACGACGGTGAGCACCGCGGCCACGATCGTCACCGCGAGCAGCGTGATCTGGGTCGGGTCGAGGCCGAGCAGGAGCGGGCCGTCGAGCCAGATCGACGCCACGGCGATCGCCGGGATCGTCAGGCCGATGCTCGCCATCGCCGAGCCGAGCGCGAGGTTGAGGCTGATCTGGATCCGCTCGCGCTGTGCCGCCCGGACCGCGGCCAGGGTCTCCGGCAGGAGCACGAGCAGGGCGATGACGACCCCGACGAAGGACGGCGGGAACCCGACGCCCGCGACGGCCTTCTCGATCGCCGGCGACTCGACCTTCGCGAGCCCGACGACCGCGACGAGCGAGGCAAGGAGCAGCCCGAGGCTGACGAACGCCGTCCGGTTCGTCGGCGGGTCCGCGTGGACGTCGGCGTCGAGCGTGCCCGAGCCGTCGGTCGCGACGGGGAGGAAGAAGTCCCGGTGGCGCACCGTCTGGGTGAGGACGAACGCGATGTAGAGCGTCAGCGAGGCGATCGCGGCGAACACGAGCTGGCCGGACGACAGCTCCGGACCGGGGCGGCTCGTCGTGAACGTCGGGACGACGAGGCAGAGCGTCGCGAGCGTCACCACGGTCGCGAGCGCGCCGCCGGTGCCCTCGGCGTTGAACGCCGGGATGCCGTGGCGCAGCGCCCCGACGAGCAGGGAGATGCCGACGATGCCGTTGACCGTGATCATCACGGCGGCGAAGACGGTGTCCCGGGCGAGGGACTGGGTCTCCGGCCCGCCGGAGATCATGAGCGTGAGGATGAGCGCGACCTCGATGACCGTCACGGCGACGGCGAGCACGAGCGACCCGAACGGCTCGCCGACCCGGTGCGCGACGACCTCGGCATGGTGGACGGCGGCCAGCACGGCCGCACCGAGGACGACCGCCACGAGCGTCACGACGACCGCGCCCGTGGTGCCCTCGAACTTCCGGCCCCAGGTCAGGGCGAGGACCACGACCGCGAGCGGCGGGACCACGGTCGTCCAGGACAGGGCGGGCAGCCGGGAACGGGTCGCGCGGGTGTCGGTGGTCATCGCCACCACCATTTCAGTGCACATACCCGTGCGCAGATCGAGATGCCGTCGCCCGCCGGTGGTGCATCCTCACCCCGCCGGCGTGAGGACCTCGATCCGGTTGCCGTTGGGGTCCTCGGTGTAGAACCGTCGCATCCCGGGGAAGTCGTCGTCGAAGGTGACCGGGGCCCCGGCGGCCCTGAGCCGGGCCGCCCAGCCGTCGAGGTCGGCGACGAGCAGCCCCGGGTGCGCCTTGCGGGCGGGCCGGAAGTCGGCCTCGACGCCGAGGTGGAGCTCCACGCCGTCCCGCCGGAACCAGCAGCCGCCGCGGGCGGCGAGGGCAGGCGGCTTCGGCACCTCCTCGAAGCCGAGGGCGCCGACGTAGAAGGCGCGCAGGGCGTCCTCGGTGCCGGCGGGGCAGGCGAGCTGGACGTGGTGGACGACGGCGTCCCGGGTCATGACGGCCTCCTCGTGGGTCTCTTGATGTCAAGATACTCTGGTCCCATCGGCCTTTCCCGGCGGCCTTGAGCACAATGGCGCCATGGACGACGCCCACGCCGTAGCCGTTCTCCGCGCGACGGACGCCGAGGCCTCCGCCGAGTGGTACCGGCGCCTCGGCTTCACCGAGGAGTTCCGCCATCAGTTCGAGCCGGGGATGCCCTGGTACATCGGGATCCGGCGCGCGGACGCCGCCCGGCTGCACCTGTCCGAGCACCGCGGGGACGCCCGCCCGGACACCCTCGTCTACCTCTACGTGCCCGACGTGGACACCGTCGCCGCGGCCTGCGGCGTCACGCACATCCACGACAACCCGTGGGCGCGGGAGTTCGAGGTCAAGGACCCCGACGGCAACCGGATCCGGGTGGGGACGGTGCCGCAGTCGCGTCGGTAGGGTCGCCGTCCATGACCACGCCCGCTGCGCTGACCGGTCGTAGCCTGCTCGTCGCCGCGTCGTACGTCGTCCTGCGCCGCGACGACGAGGTGCTCCTCCAGCTGCGGCAGGACACCGGCTACATGGACGGGTTCTGGGCCAGTCTCGCCGGGCACGTCGACCCGTACGAGTCGGCGCAGCAGGCAGCGGTCCGGGAGGCGCGCGAGGAGGCCGGCGTCACGATCGACGCCGGCGACCTGCGTGCGCTGACGACGCTGCACCGGGTCGAGGTCGGCGGCCCTCCGGTCGAGCAGCGCTGCGACTTCTTCTTCGAGGTGACCCGCTGGGCCGGGGAGCCGACCGTGCTCGAGCCGACGAAATGCGCTGCGATGCAGTGGTTCGGCCTCGACGCGCTGCCGCCGGAGGTCGTCCCGCACGAGCGGCTCGTGCTCGACGGGCTGCGCTCGGGCGACCTGCCGCCGGTCGTCAGCCTCCTGCGCTGAGCGCCGGTCCGAGCGGCCCGGCACGCGGACGAGCCGGAGTCGGACCGCACGTCCTGGCGGGGCGCTCGGTGGTCGCCTAGCCTGCCGTCCATGACCGAGCAGCCGCAGTTCTGGTTCAACATCCGCACCGGCAAGGTCGAGACGGAGTACGACAAGAACCAGGGCAAGGACCTCATGGGGCCGTACGCCAGCGAGGCGGAGGCCGCGCAGTCGCTGAAGAAGGCCGCCGAGCGCACCGAGTCGTGGGACGAGGAGGACCGCCGCTGGCGCGACGGGGACGACGAGGCCTGAGCCTGCGTCCTGCCGCGGGTCGGGGCCAGGGTCAGGATCGGGCCAGGTAGGCGAGCGCCTTCTCCTCGGTCGGGAACGCCGGCGCCCCGATCCCGCCGCCGACGAGCTGCAGCCCCCGCAGCACGACCCGGCCGAACCCGTCGATGCCGACGAAGGCGGTGCGCACCTGGTGGGCCACGAACGTGCCGCGCACCGCGCTCTTGGTCGCGGCGAGGAACTCGCTCGTCGGCCTGTTGCGGCCGTCGACGTGCACGAGCACACGGACGCCGGGCCCGGCAGCCTCGATGAGCGTCACCGACTCCGCGAGCGTCGCCATGTGCTGCTCGTGCGTCTGGTCGCGGTAGTCCGCGTACAGGTAGCGCAGCCCGTTCTCCTCACGCCAGCTGCACGCCATGACGACCTCCTCCTGGGCGGTGGGAACACCGCTGCGCTCCAGCAGGTATCGACGTGCCGCCCGGACTTCTTGATCCGTCGCGCTCACCCGTCGTGGGGCTGCCGGTCCCGGCGGCGGTGCAGGTCGGTGAACGTCTCCCGGTAGCGGTTGAGCAGGGACAGCAGCTCGGCCTGGTCGAGGCCGCCGTAGCCGGCGGGCAGCGTCGTCGGGTAGCCGAAGCGGCCGCGCAGCCGGCGCCGCGTCCGGTCGTCGGGGGCGTGCCGGTAGGCCCGGTTCTGGAAGCCGACGCCGGCGCCGGCCGGGCTGAACCGCACGCAGTCCTCCCAGGTCTCGCTCTGCCGCACCCGGAACGCGCCGACCTCGGTGACGCCGTCCTCGTCGACGACGAGCCGGGCCGGGCGCACGAGGTCGACCACGGACGACGCGACGAACCAGGCGAGCGCGGCGAGGACGGCGACCGCGCCGGCCGCCCACCACGGCGACCCCGCGCGGTCGTCCGCACCGGCGGCCACGACCCCGCCGCACCCCAGGGTGAGGACGACCGCGAGCGCGAGGGTGGCGACCCGGTTGCGGCGCGCCATGACGAGCTCGACCCGGGGGAGCGACGACGGCGGGTCCTGCGGCACGCCCCCAGGATCGCCTCCGACACCGACCACGCGCAGGCGATCGGCTACGTCGCGTCGGGGCGGACGACGTCCGCCCCGGGGAGCGGCTCGTCCGCCAGGCGGGCCCGCTCCTCGCGCAGGTCGCGCTCGCGGACGGCGTGCTCGTCGGTCCGGGCGTCGTAGCCCCAGAACTCGCGCAGCCAGGCCGCGGTCGCGACGACGCCGACCGCGCACAGCACGCCGCCGCTGACGATCGAGGTCCGCACGCCGAACCCGTCCGCGACGACCCCGGCCCGCACCTGGCCCCCGAGCGGGCCGACCGAGTACGAGAGCATCTCGATGCCCGCCAGCCGGCCGCGGCGCTCGTCGGGGATGGTCTGGTTCCAGATGATCTGCCGGAACAGGGCGCTCACCATGTCGGCCGCGCCCGCGAGCGCGAAGAACACGAGCACGAGCCAGGCGGACGACGCGAGGCCGGCCGCCGCGGTGGCCAGCCCCCAGCAGGCCGCCGCGACGACGACGACCCGCCCGTGGTGGTGCACGCGCGCCGTCCAGCCGCTCGTCGCCGTCGCGACGAGGCTTCCCGCCGTTCCCGCGCTGTAGAGCAGGCCGAGCAGCTCGGGCTGCCGGAGCACGTCCGTGGCGAACGCCGGGAACAGCACCGTGGGCATCGCGAGGAACATCGCGACCATGTCGATGACGTAGGTGCCGAGCAGGTCGCGCCGGCCGGCCGCGTAACGGATCCCCTCGACGATGCCGGCGACGCTCGGCGGCGTCCCGCCGTCCGTCACGGGGGCCGGCCGCAGGCCGACGTACAGCAGGGCCGCCACCGAGAGCCCGACGACGTCCACCGCGTACGCCCACGTCGCGCCGCCCGAGGCGAGGATCAGGCCGCCGATCGCCGGCCCGGCGAGCAGCCCGGTCTGCATCCCGATCGACGAGAGCGCCAGCGCCCCGGGCAGCTCGTCGTGCCGGACGACGCGCGGCAGCAGCGCCTCCCGGCTCGGCCGGTGCGCCGCGGTCACGGCGGACAGCAGTGCGCCGACGACGTACAGCGCCCAGACCTGCGGGGTCGGCAGGTGCGCGTTGACGAGGAGCAGGGCCGTGAGCGCGACCTGGGCGACCGTCGTCGTGACGAGCACCGTGCGCCGGTCGTAGTGGTCGGCGATCGCCCCGCCCCAGAGCCCGAACACGACGAGCGGCACGAGCTCGACCGCGCCGAGCATGCCGACCGCGAGGTTCGACCCGGTCAGGGCGTAGAGCTGCCAGGGCAGCGCGACGTAGGTGACCATCGCGCCGAGGTAGGTCACGGTGCCGGCGACGAGGAGCAGCCGGAAGTCGCGCGACGTCCGCAGCGGCGTGAGGTCGACCATCGGCAGACGGGGGAGGCGGGGCACGAGCGGTCAGCCTCTCAAGCCGGTGGTGATGATCGCATCCGGGTTTCCGCTCGCCCGGACGTCAGGTGCTGCCCCGTCGTCAGCGGTGGAGCTTGGGGAGCACCTCGCGGCCGAAGACCTCGATCCACTCGGCCTGGTTACGGCCGACGTTGTGCAGGTAGACGCGGTCGAAGCCGAGGTCGCAGAACTTCTGGATCGCGGCCCGGTGCACGTCGGGGTCGCTGCTGATGACCATCCGGCCCTCGAAGTCCTCGGGGCGCACGAGCTTGGCCATCTGCTCGAAGTCGAACGGGGAGCGGATGTCGGCCTTGGGGAACTTCATCCCGCCGTTGGGCCACTGGTCCATCGCGTTCGCCAGCGCCTCCTCGTCGGTCGGCGCCCACGACAGGTGCAGCTGGAGCACCTTCGGCATCGTGTCCGGGTCCTTGCCGGCCTCCCGGGCACCCTCGGCGAACTTGTCGAAGAGGCCGCCGATCTTCTCCAGCGGGGCGCCGACGGTGATGATCCCGTCGGCGAACTTGCCGGTCTTCTTCGCGTTGATCGGGCCCGCGGTCGCCACGAGGATCGGCGGGGCCTGCTCCGGCATCGTCCAGAGCCGGGTCGACTCCATCTTGAAGAACCGGCCGTCGTGCTTGACGTCCTTGTTCGCCAGCGAGGCGTCGAAGAGCTTGCGGATGACCTCGATGGCCTCCCACATCCGCAGGGACCGCTCGCCCGCCTCGGGCCAGTACCCCGGCACGACGTGCTCGTTGAGCGCCTCGCCCGAGCCCAGGCCGAGCCACGAACGGCCCGGGTACATCGCCTCGGTGGTCGCCGCGGCCTGCGCGACGATCGCCGGGTGGAACCGGAACGACGGGCACGTCACGCCGGGGCCGAGGTCACCGCGGGTGCGCTCGCCGACGGCGGCCAGCACGCTCCACACGAACGACGCCTCGCCCTGCGCCGGCACCCAGGGCTGGAAGTGGTCGGCGGCCATGCATCCCGAGAAGCCGTGCTCCTCGGCGAGCACCTGGTAGCCCACGACCTCCTGGGGCGCGAACTGCTCGAGCATCGCGGCGTAGCCGATCGTCAGGTCTGCCATGCGGCAGAGGTTAGCCGGACGTCGTCCCGCCCGCCCGACCGGTCACGGGTGAGCGCCCACGCCACGGCGAGGTTCGGCACCCACGCCAGCCAGGCGACCGCGGCGTAGGCCTGGGCGAACGTGCCCGGCGCGAGCCCGGCGGCGTCCAGCGAGCCCCAGGCGACGAGGTAGAGCCGCAGGGTGACGGCGGCGAAGGTCAGGGCGACGGCGCGGACCATCCAGCGCCGGTGCGTCGCGAGGTCCCGGCGGCGCGCGGCCGAGATCCCGAGCGCCGTCGTCGAGAGCCACGCGACGGCCAGGGCGGCGAACCCGACCCGGGCGACCGGCCCGCCGAACGCCGTCGGCGCGAGCCCGAGCCCGCCGATGCCCCCGACGAGGACGCCGGCGCCGAACAGCCGCCCGAGCACCCGGTGCACCCGCGGCGCCCGGCGGCGCAGCGTCCGGGAGAGCTGCCAGGGTGCGGTCGCCAGCGCGAGCATCGCACCCGTCACGTGCAGGTACAGCGGCACCTGGTGGGCGAGGTACACGGCGCGCTGCTCGTCGAAGTACAGCGCGGGGTCGAAGCGCAGGTAGGCCGACGAGACGAGGACGACGAGCGTCGACAGCAGCGTCGCGAGGGTCCAGAGGAGGCGGCGTCCGGTCATGCCTCGACGATCTCGGTCCGCGCGGCGCCGTCCCACCGGGCCCGCCCCCGGGCCGGGCCGGGGGACAGCCCCCGCACGGCGCTGCGGCCCGCCCCCGGCAGGCAGCCGGCCGGCTACGCGATGAGCGAACGGGTGTCGACGCCGGGCCCTGCGGTCTGCGCAGGATGGGCGCATGACGGACCCGGCCACCTCGGCGACCCCGCTCCCGCTCTTCGGCGTCAACCTCGGCCGGCTCGCGGACCCCGCGTCCGGGCCCGCGCCGGCCGGCCCGCCCGGCGACGACCCCGCCGGGGTGCCGGCGGGTCCGGTCGCGGCGGCCCGCTGGGCCGAGGAGAACGGGCTCGACGTCGTCACGGCGGCCGACCACGTCGGCGCACCGTCACCGTTCCTCCAGCTCGCGGCGGCCGCCGCCGTGACCTCACGGGTGCGGCTGCGCACCTACGTCCTCGACTACGGCTTCTGGAACCCGGTCCTGCTCGCGCGGGACGTCGCCACGCTCGACGTCGTCTCCGGCGGCCGGGTCGACCTCGGGCTCGGCGCCGGGCACATGCCGAAGGAGCACGAGAGGGCCGGGCTGCCGTTCCCGCGGTACGCCGACCGGCTCGCCGAGCTCGACGCGTTCGCGGCCGCCGTCCGCGACGCCCTCGCCGCCGACGACCAGGCGCCGAAGCCGGTGCAGCAGCCGGTCCCGCTGTTCATCGCGGCGATGTCGCCCCGCGGGCTGGACGTCGCGGCACGGCACGGCAGCGTCGTCGGCCTCGCCGGCGCGGTCCAGCTCGCCGGCCGGCCCGCGGGCACCTTCGGGCTCGCGTCGTCCGCGCAGACCGACGAGCGGGTCGCCGAGGTCCGGGCCGCGCGGGCGGCGCGCGGGCAGCAGCCCGCGACCTTCGACGTCCTGCTCCAGATGGTGTCGATCGGGCAGGACCCGACCGAACGCGCCGAGGCGCTCGCCGCCGAGTGGGCCGCCGAGGGCGACGACATCACGGCCGCCGAGCTGCTCGACACGCCGTTCCTGCTCTTCGCCCGCACGGCCGAGGACGCCGCCGCAGAGCTGGAGCGGCGCACCGCGCGGTGGGGCGTCTCGTCGTGGTGCACCCACACGCCGTCCGGGGTGCCGCTCGCCCAGGTCGCGGCGGCCTACCGGGCACGGGCCGCGGCGGGGGCGCCCGCGTGAGGTCGCTCGTCGACGACACCGGGCGCGAGGTCGTCGTCCCGGACGACGTCACCCGGGTCGTCTCGATCGTCCCGTCGCTCACCGAGTCGGTCGCGGCGACCGCGGCCGGCCTGCTCGTCGCGGCCACCGACTGGTGCACGCACCCGGCGGACCTCGACGTCGTCCGGGTGCGCGGCACGAAGAACCCGGACGTCGCGCGGATCGTCGACCTCACACCGGACCTCGTGCTCGCGAACGCCGAGGAGAACCGGGATCCCGACCTCGACCTGCTGCGGGCCGCGGGGGTCGCGGTGTGGGTCACCGACATCCGGACGGTGTCCGGCGCGCACCCGGCGCTCGGCCCCGCCGGGTCGCTCGCGCGGATGCTCGACGCGTGCGGCCTCGTCCGGCCGGGCTGGCTCGACGAGGCGGACGCCGCGTGGGCGGCCGCGCGCCCGGCCACGCCGCGACGGCGGGCCCTCGTCCCGATCTGGCGGCGGCCGTGGATGGCCGTCGGCCGGGACACGTTCACGGGCGACGTCCTCGCCCGGCTCGGCGTCGACAACGCCCTCGCCGACGACCCCGAGCGCTACCCGAAGGTCGACCTCGACGGGCTCGCCGGGCGGGCCGGCGGGTTCGACCTCGTCGTCCTGCCCGACGAGCCGTACCTGTTCACCGCCGACGACGGCCCGGAGGCCTTCCCGGGCGTGGAGTCCGTGCTCGTGCCGGGCCGGCTGCTCACCTGGTACGGGCCGTCGCTCGTCGAGGCGGCACGGGAGCTGCCGGGGCTGCTCGGGGCTGCCGGGCGGTAGCGCCGCAGTCGCGACTCCGAAGGAGGACGATGTTCCGAAGGAGGACGATGTTCCGCGCGGGACAGGTCGTGACCTACCGCGAGCTCTGGGCCGGCGAGGTGATGACCGCGTGGCCGATGCGCGTGGTCGCCGACACCAGGGACGCCGTCGTGCTCTACCTCGCCCCGGAGACCGACTTCCGGGCCGCACGGGCACCGGACGGCGGCCCCGTCCGCGACCTGGCTGACTGGGTCTCGGTGCGGCAGACCTGGACGGGCGGCAGCCTGGTCAGGATCGTCCCGCGCGACCGCTGGTACGCCGTCGACCTCGAGTACGACGCCGACCGCATCTTCGTCGGCTACTACGTCAACTTCCAGGAGGCGATCCGCCTCACGGCGCAGGGGTACGACACGGTCGACCTCGTCCTGGACCTCGTGGTCGACCCCGACGGGTCCGGCCGGATGAAGGACGAGGGCGACTTCGCCGATGCCGTCTCTGCCGGTCACATCGACGCCCGGACGGCCGAGCTGCTTCGCGCGGAGGCGGCGCGACTGCTGAACGTCGTCGAGCGCGACGGCAGCCCGATCCGGGCACAGGAGTGGTTGGCCTGGCGCCCGCCCTCCGACTGGGGCGTGCCGACACTCGTCGACGGGTGGCAGGACGTTCACACCTGAGCGGTGTCGAGGCTGTCCGGAGCCGGCGTGGAGCCACAGCGCAACCACAACCGGCCCCCGGCCGCACCAACAGGCCTGAGGAGCAGGTTCTGGTTGCGTTGTGGTCTGCTGCGCGGGGCTACGCCTCGAACGAGTGCTCCGCCGCCGGGAACGTGCCGCCGCGGACGTCGTCCGCATATGCCTTCGCCGCGTCGAGCATGACGCCGTGCAGGTCCGCGTAGCGCTTGACGAACCGCGGGGCCTTGCCGGTCCGCAGGCCCATCATGTCCTGCCAGACGAGCACCTGGCCGTCGCAGTCCGGGCCGGCGCCGATGCCGATCGTGGGGATCGACAGCGCCTTCGTCACCTCGGCGGCCGCCGGCGCGGGGACCATCTCGAGGACGATCGCGAACGCGCCCGCGGCCTCGAGCGCCACGGCGTCCTCGACGAGCTTCTCGACGCCGCTCGACCCGCGGCCCTGCACCCGGTAGCCGCCGAGGGCGTGCTCGCTCTGCGGCGTGAACCCGATGTGCGCCATGACGGGGATGCCGGCGCCGACGACGTTCTCGACGCTCGGTGCGACCCGGGCGCCGCCCTCGAGCTTCACCGCGTGGGCGAGGCCCTCCTTCATCATCCGCATGCTCGTCGCGAGCGCCTGGTCCGGCCCGGCCTGGTACGAGCCGAACGGCAGGTCGGCGACGACGAGGCTGCGGCGGGCGCTGCGGGTCACGGCGCGCACGAGGGGGACGAGCTCGTCGACGGTCACCGGCACGGTCGTCTCGTAGCCGAGGACGTTGTTCGCGGCCGAGTCGCCGACGAGCAGCACCGGGATGCCGGCCTCCTCGAAGATCGCCGCCGCGTACTGGTCGTAGGCCGTGAGCATCGCGAACTTCTCGCCGCGCTGCTTGAGCTCGCGCAGGTGGTGGATCCGCACCCGGCGCGGGGGAGGGACGGCGCCCGGCGCCGCGGCGTCCGGGACGATGACGCGCCCGCCGTACGGGTTGGGCTGCTCCGCGCCGGAGGTGCCTGCGGCGTCCGGGGCCGGGGTCTGCTCGGTCATGTCGATCCCTCTCTCAGGACTCGTCCTCGCGCCAGCGGCTCGTGATCGGCAGGCGCCGGTCCCGGCCGAAGGCGACGGGGGAGATCTTCGGGCCCGGTGCGGACTGGCGGCGCTTCCACTCCGCGCGGTCGACCATCGTGACGACCGAGTCGATCGTCGCGGCGTCGAAACCGTCGGCGAGCAGCTCGGAGCGGCCGTGCGCGCCCTCGACGTAGCGCTCGAGGAGCTGATCGAGCAGGTCGTACGGCGGCAGCGAGTCCTGGTCGGTCTGGCCGGGGCGCAGCTCCGCGGACGGCGCCTTGGTGATGCTCGCGTCCGGGATCGGCGGCGTCTCGCCGCGCCGGACGGCGTCCGCGTTGCGCCACCGGGACAGCGCCCACACGAGCGTCTTCGGCACGTCCTTGAGCGGGTTGAACCCGCCGACCGAGTCGCCGTAGATCGTCGAGTACCCGACCGACAGCTCCGACTTGTTGCCGGTCGTCAGGCAGAGGTGGCCCTCCTGGTTCGACACCCCCATGAGGACGACGCCCCGCACCCGGGCCTGGAGGTTCTCCTCGGCGACCCCGGTGAGGTGCACGCTGTCGAGGAACGCCTGGACCATCGGCGCGATCGGCACGACCCGGTAGTCGAGCCCGGTGCGCTTGGCGAGGTCGGCGGCGTCGTCCTTGGAGTGCTCGCTGGAGTACTTGCTCGGCATCGAGATGCCGACGACGTTCTCCGGCCCGACGGCGTCGACGGCGATCGCCGCGACGAGCGCGGAGTCGATGCCGCCGGACAGCGCCACGACGCACGACCGCATGCCGTTCTTGCGCACGTAGTCCCGCAGGCCGACGACGAGCGCCTCGTAGACCTCGGCCTCGCCGTCGAGCGGCTCGGCCACGCTCGCCGGGGTGAGGTACGCGGGGTCGGGGGAGTACGGCGCGACCGGCTCGGCGGAGACGGTGACCCGCCGGACGCCGTCCACCGGTCGGGTCGCGTCGCTCGCGGTCGCATGGGCCGGGTCGTGCGGCAGGTCGAGGTCGACGACGAGCAGCGCCTGGGAGAACTGCCGGGCCCGGCCGAGGACATCACCGCCGGCGCTCACGACGATCGAGTCGCCGTCGAAGACGAGGTCGTCCTGGCCGCCGACCATGTTGACGTACGCGAGCGCGCAGCCGGCCTCCGCGGCCCGCCGGGTGACGAGGTCGCGCCGGACGTCGTCCTTGTCCGTCTCGTACGGCGAGCCGTTGAGCACGAGGAGCAGCTCCGCGCCGGCGGCGCGGGTCTGCGCGACCGGGCCGCCCTCCTGCCAGAGGTCCTCGCAGATCGCGATCGCGACGTCGACGTCCCGGACCCGGACGACGGTGAGGTCCCGGCCGGGGACGAAGATCCGGAACTCGTCGAAGACGCCGTAGTTCGGCAGGTGGTGCTTGGCGTAGCGGGCCACGACCCGCCCGCCGACGAGCACCGCGGCCGCGTTCTGCGGCGACCCCTTGGGCACGCCGAGCCGGTCGACGTCCGCGACGTTGTCGCCGTCCGCGTCGGCCCGGTCGAGGTACCCGACGACGACCGGCAGGTCGCCGAGCCCGTCGGCCGCGAGGTCCGCGGCGAGCCGCTCGAGCGCGACCCGGCTCGCGTCGACGAAGCTCGTGCGCAGCGCGAGGTCCTCGACGGGGTAGCCGGTGAGGACCATCTCGGGGAAGGCCACGAGGTGCGCGCCCGCGTCGCGGGCCTTCGCGGCCCACTCCCGGACGAGGGCGGCGTTCCCGGCGAGGTCGCCGAGGGTGGGGTCGACCTGGGCCAGGGCGAGGCGCAGCTGCGGCATGGCACCAGCGTAGGACCGGCCGCCCGCTCCTGCCGAGATGGTTTCCGACTGTGAGTCGGAGACTTCGGTCACGGCCTTTGGGCCTGCGCGCCGCCGACCACGGCCGGAAACATGCCTTGACAGGCATATGACGAGGGAGAGAGGCTGCCGGGGTGCCCGACGCCCTCGCCGTGCTCGCCGAGCCGCACCGCCGCCGCATCCTCGATGTGCTGCGTGCGGGGGAGCAGCCGGTCGGGTCGCTCGTCGAGGCGCTCGCCCTGTCCCAGCCCGCGGTGAGCAAGCACCTGCGGGTGCTGCGCGAGGCGGGGCTGGTCGCCGTCCGGCCGGTCCACCGGCAGCGGCTCTACCGGGTGCGGGCGGAGCCGCTGCGCGAGATCGACGCGTGGCTCGCGCCGTACCGGGCCCTGTGGGCCGACCGCCTCGACGCCCTCGAGGCGCACCTCGACACGATGGAGTGACCCGATGACGCACGACGACAGCACGCACGACCGCCGCACGCACGGCACGACCCAGGACGACGAGGCCCGGTTCGGCACCGTCGAGGAGACGGACGGCGGCCGCCGGCTGCGCTTCGTCCGTCGGCTCGCGCACCCGCGGGAGAAGGTGTGGCGCGCGCTCACCGAGGACGAGCACCTCGCCGCGTGGTTCCCGCAGCGGATCGTCGGAGAGCGGGCCGCCGGGGCGGTGCTCTCGTTCGAGTTCCGCGGCGGCGAGGCCGAGCCGTTCGCCGGCCGGATGCGCGTCGTCGAGCCGCCGGCGGTGCTCGAGTACACGTGGGGCACGGACGTCCTGCGGTTCGAGCTGTCCGACGACGGCGCCGGCTGCGTGCTCACGCTGCTCGACACGGTCGCCGAGCGCGGCACCGAGGCCCGGACCGCGGCCGGCTGGCACGTCTGCCTCGACGCGCTCGATGCCGCCCTCGCGGGCGCCGCGGCGGACGGCCCCGGCTGGGCCGACGTGCACGCGTGCTACGTCGTCCGGCTCGGCCCGGAGGCCTCGGCGATCGGTCCGCCGGCCGGGCTGCACCTCACGTGAGGGGTGCTGCTCTCACGTGAGAGTCAGGGGACGAGCGCGATCTTCCCCGCCGCGTGGCCCTCGCGCAGCGCCGCGTGCGCGGCGGCTGCCTCGGCGAGCGGGTACGTCGCGGCGACCGTGACGACGAGGCGGCCCGCGTTCACGAGGTCGACGAGCTCGAGGCGGGCGGCGTCCCGGACGGCGGTGCCGGGGTCGGCGCCGGGGCCGCCGCCGAGCGCCTTGATCCCGGCCGAGCCGGCGCGGCCGAAGGCGGCGATCGTGGCGATCCGGCCCCGGTCCTTCGTCAGGGCGAGCGAGACGTCGACGGCCTCGTCGGTGCCCACGAGGTCGAGCGAGGCGTCCACGCCGTCCGGTGCGAGCGCGCGGACCCGCTCCTCGAGCCCGGCCCCGTAGGCGACCGGCTCGGCGCCGAGGGCCCGCAGCGCGTCGTGCCGCCCCGGGCTCGCCGTCGCGACGACGCGGGCCCCGCGGAGCACGGCGAGCTGGACGGCCACGAGACCGACGCCGCCGGCGGCGCCGTGGACGAGGACGGTGTCGCCCGCCCCGACCGCGGTCGCCGTGAGGGTGTGCACCGCCGTGGCACCGGTGAGCATGAGCCCGGCCGCGGCCGGCCAGTCGAGCGCGGCCGGCTTCGGCACGACCGACGCGGCGGGCACGACGAGGCGGTCGGCGTACGCGCCGGTCGTGCGGAACACGACGACCTCGTCACCGACGCCGACCGGCCCCGCCGGGCCCACGGCGTCCGGACCCACCGCGGTCACCACACCGGCGGCCTCGAAGCCCAGGCGCATCGGCAGGCTCGCGGGGTCCGAGCCCATGAAGCCGCTGTAGACCTTGTGGTCGATCGGGTTGACGCCGGCCGCCCGGACGTCGACCGCCACCTCGCCGGGACCGGGCGGCCCGACCTCGACGTCGACGACGGACAGGACCTCGGGACCGCCGAAGGCGGTGGCGACCACAGCACGCGTCATGCCCGAGGCAAGGCGCCGGCGGCCGCGGTGATTCCCCGGCCCGGCGTAGGGTCTGCGCCGTGGCCGACGTCTGGGACCTCATCGCCGTCGAACGGCTCCGCGCCGCCGACCTCGTGGGCTCGCTCGACGACGACCAGCTCGCGGTGCAGAGCCTGTGCGGCGCCTGGCGGGTGCGGGACGTCGCCGGTCACCTGACGATGCCGTTCTCGGTGGGCGTTCCGGCCCTGCTGGTCGGTGCCGTGCGCTCCGGCGGGCTGGACCGTTTCTCGGAGAAGGTGTCCCGCGAGCTCGGCGGCCGAGGCGCGCAGGAGCTCGCGGCCACCCTGCGCCGGCACGCCCGGACGCGTTTCCAGCCGCCCGGCACCGGGCCGTGGGCACCGCTGACCGACCTCGTCGTCCACGTCCGGGACATCGCCCGGCCGCTCGGGCTCCCGGTCTCGGCGTCGGACGACGCGTGGCGGGGAGCGCTCGCGTTCCTCGTCTCGGGGCGCGCCCGGCTCGGGTTCGTCCCGCGCGGCCGGCTGCGCGGGCTGCGGCTCGCCGTCCCCGGTCTCGGCTGGAGCCACGGGGACGGCCCGGAGGTGAGCGGTCCGGCCGAGGCCGTCGCGCTCGCCGTCGCCGGCCGCGCGGTGGCGCTCGACGACCTCACCGGGGAGGGCGTCCCGTTGTTGCGGCAGCGGGTCGGCTGAGACCCGCCAGGTCAGCGTCGCATCGGCGCGACGACGAGCGACTGCGCGCTCGACCCGACGACGCCGAGCGTGTCGTGGAGCGTCGACCGGGCCAGGCCGGTGCCCGCGGACGCGTAGCGGGAGTGCGCGTCGAGGCAGACCCAGTCGCCGGCGAGCGGCCGGGTCAGGTGCACGGTGAGGTCGACGTTGACGAACTGCCACTCGTCCCAGTCGAGCCCGGCCGAGACCCCGGACGAGGAGTCCGCGACGAGGACGGCACGCTGCAGCCCGGACGGCTCCTCGCCGGCGACGAGGGGGAGCCGGGCGCGCCCCCAGACCGTCGCGTCACCCCGGCCGTGCGTGCCGCCGACGACGCGCCAGTCGATGGAGCGGCCGTACGGGAAGTCCCAGCGGTCGCCGCCGACGGGCGGGCAGAGCTCCGGCTCGGGCAGCGTCACCCCGGCCTCGGTGACGTCGTCCGGCAGCGCCACCGGCGGGTCGGCGACCGCGAGCAGCCAGGTCCGCGCGACGAGCACGTCCCGGCCGCCCGCCGACAGCGTCGCCTCCGCGAGCGCCACCCGGCGGCCGGGCCGGACGACCCGGGCCGTCACCTCGACCTGCCCGACCGGGACGGGGGCGAGGAAGTCCACCGCCGTGCGGACGGCGAGGAGCCCGGTGCCGCCCGCCGCGGCCACGACCTGCTCGCAGGCCCGCACGAGCAGCGCCGACGGCGGGCCGCCGTGCATCGCGTCCGCCGACCACGGGCCGGTGCAGTGCTCGTGAGCGTCGAACCGCTGCGTCGCGGGCGTCCCTCCCGCGCCGACGGGTTCGACGGGTTCGACGGGTTCGAAGTAGGAGGTGCTCACCGGGTGGACGCCTTCCCGTCGACGAGGTCGAGGCGGGCGTCGCACCACTGCGCGACCTCGGCGTCGTGGGTGGCGAGGACCACGACGACGCCGTCGTCGGCGAGCCGGCGCAGGGCCGCGAGGACGACGTCCCGCGCGGCGGTGTCGAGCTCGCTCGTCGGCTCGTCGGCGAGCAGCAGCCGGGGCCGGACGACGAGCGCCCGGGCCACCGCGACGCGCTGCTGCTGCCCGCCGGACAGCTCCTCGGCGAGCCGGTCGGCGGTCAGCTCGTCGGGGCCCAGGCCCGCGTCGGCGAGGGCGGCGGACGCACGGTCGCGCACCGACGACCCGTCTCCCCGCCGTCCGCCCTCCAGCTGCAGCGCGAGCTCGACGTTCTCGTGCGCCGTGAGGACGGGCAGCAGCCCGTAGCCCTGCAGCACCATGGCCGCCCGGCGGCCGGGGCGGTGGTCGTCGAGCGCGACCGAGGCGCCGTCCCAGGCGACGGTGCCGGCGTCCGGGACGACGAGCCCGCCGAGCACCCCGAGCAGGGTGCTCTTGCCCGACCCGGACGGGCCGGTCACGGCGAGCACGCTGCCCGCCGGGACGTCGAGGTCCACGCCGTCCAGGACGGCGCGCCCGCGGTACCGCACCGTCACGCCACGGGCCACGAGCCCGGTCGGCGGCCCCGCGGGGGTGGTGCCCGCCGAGGTGGTGGCCGCCGCGCTCACGGCTGCCTCCGCACCAGGCGCAGGTCGTCGCCGTCCCGGCGGACCTCGACGAGGGTGCCGGCCGGCCAGGCGTCACGCTCGCTGTGCGGCAGGTGCAGCGCCCCGTCGGCGCCGACGACGACGAAGCGCTCGTCGCCGCGGCCCTCCTCGCCGACCCGGCCCGCCCGCATGACGACCTGGCGGCCGAGCCGGGCGCCGACCTCGCGGTCGTGGGTCACGGCGACGACGGTCGTCCCGAACCGCTCGTTGACCCGCTGCAGCGTCGCGATGACGGCGTCCCGGCCCGCGGCGTCGAGCTGGCTCGTCGGCTCGTCGGCGAGGAGCAGGCCGGGGCCGCCCGCGACCGCGGCGGCGATGGCGACCCGCTGCAGCTCGCCGCCGGACAGGGCGGCGAGCGGTGCGTCGGCGAGGTGGCCGAGGTCGAGCCCGGCGAGCAGGTCGGCGGCCGCGTCGGCGCGGTGCCGGCGGCCCGTCCCGCGCTGGGCGAAGGCGACGTTCTGCGCCGGGCTCGCGTACGGCAGGAGGTTGCGGCCGGCGCCCTGCAGGAGCGTCGCGACCCGGCCGCGGCGCAGGCGCAGCAGCTCGCGCTCGGACATCCGGCCGATCTCCGCGTCCCCGATCCGGACCGTGCCGGCCGAGGGCCGCACGAGCCCCGACAGCGCCGCGAGGAGGGTCGACTTGCCCGAGCCGGACGGCCCGAAGAGCGTCACGGTCTCGCCGGCCGCGATGGTCAGGTCGACCCCGCGCAGCGCGACGACCTCGGTGTCGAAGAGCCGGTAGATGTGGACCAGCCCCTCGACCCGGACCGGCAGACCCGCGGCGGCGGGGGCGGGGGCGCTCATGCCTGCACCTGCCGGAGCAGCCCGGTGTCGGCCGCGGCGACGACGCGCCGGGCACCGAGCTCGCTGAACGCCGCGGCGACGAGGGCCGCCGCACCGGTCACCGCGAGCAGCAGCGGCCAGCGGACGCCGTACGCCCGGACGGCCTCCGGCCCGCCGGTGACCGCGGGCAGGGCGTCGAGCACGAGCCAGGTCGCGGCCGCGCCGGTGGCCGCCCCGACGAGGACCCCCAGGAGGACGAGCACGAGCTGCTCGACCCGCCCGGCCGCGACGAGCGAGGAGCGCCGGGCCCCGAGCAGGCGGGCCGCCGCGAGCTCGTAGGCGCGCCGGCGGCCGCCGAGGTACGTCGAGGCGAGGAGCGCGCCGCCGCCCGCGAGCAGTGCCGCGACCGCGGCGACGAGGTAGAGCACCAGGGCCAGCGAGGTGCCGTCCCGGTCGAGGACCGCCTGCCGGTCCGCCAGGTTCTCGACGCCGCGGACCGACAGACCGGCGGCCCCGAGCCGGCGGACGGCGTCCGGCGGTGCGGCGGGCGACAGCCAGACCTGGGCGTCCGCCTCGGCCCAGCGCCGCTCGGTGGCGGAGTCGACGGCGTTGCGCAGGTCGACGAGGGCGCCGGCACGTCCGACGACGGGCAGCGGGCCGCGGTCGCCGGTCGCCGTGACGACGAGCTGGGAGGAGTCGAGGCCCGCGACGCGGACGGTCGGCGCGTCGGACCCGCTGTCGTACGGCGAGTACGACGCCCGGTCCCCGAGGACCGCAGGCGGGTCCGCGGGGTGGTCGGCGGGCTCGGCGGCCGGGCCCGTCCCGTCCGTGACGGTGAGGACCAGCCCGGCGTCGCTCGTCTCCACGTCCTGCGGGCGGACCCGGGAGGGGTCGAGGGTCAGCGACGCCGTCCGGGCGAGGCGCCACCCGCCCGGGGACGACAGCCCGGCGTCGACCGGGCCGCCGGCGTCCGACATCCGGGTCACCGTCACGGTGCCGGACGGCTGGACGTCTCCGAACGGGTCGACGTCGAGGGTGAGGCGCAGCAGCCGGCAGCCGTCGCCGCACGCCGGCACCCGGACCCGGTAGTCGTGGGTGCCCCGGGCGAGCGCGCCGAAGGTGACGACCCGGTCGGTGCCGTCGGGGGCGATGAGCCGGGCGCCGAGGGACGTCTGCGACGAGCGCGCGGGCAGCGCGTCGTCCACGGTCACGGTGAGCGTGTCGCGCACCGTGACGGGTGCGGCGTCGACCGGCGGGCGCAGGACGCGCGCCAGCCCGGCCGGGGTGGTCCCGACCCACGCCGGGTCCCACGCCGACACGGCGGCGAACCGCGGCGAGTCCACCGCGAGGGTCCCGTCGACGCTGACGGCGGCCATCGCCCAGGACCCCTCGGCGTCTACGTTGCCGACGACCTGGGCGAGCGCCCACGGGGGCACCGCCGCGACGTGGACGACCTGCGCGGCCGGCACCTGGGTGCGGGCGAGGTCGTACCGGGCCTCCTGGGCGATCCGCCACTCCTGGACCCCGAAGACGGCCAGTGCGACGGCGACGGCGAGGAGCACGCTGACCCGGCTGCCGGCCGGGCGGCGGGCCAGGTTGCGGGCGGCGAGGAAGAGCGCGGCGCCGGGGCGGCCGCGGGTGCCCGTGACCGCGAGCCGGGCCACGAACGGCAGCACCCGGACGGCGACGAGCCCGCCGGCGAGGGCGAGCAGCGCCGGCGTCGCGAGGGCCACCGCGCCGGAGACGCCGGTCCTCAGCAGGTAGACGCCCTCCGCGGCGAGCGCGAGCGCGACGGCGTCGACGGCGACACCCCGCAGCCGGGCCGCCCGGCCGCCGGCCGTGCGCCGGAGCTGGTCCAGGACCGGTGCGGTGAGCAGCCTGGCCGTCGCGAGGGCGGCGGCGACGAGGCCGCCGACGACGGCGGCGGCGAGCGCGAGCCAGACGGTGCGGTCCACGGTCACCGACGTCCCGGGCTGGAGCACGCCGTCGACGAGCCGGCTGACGACCAGGTACGACAGCGCGAGCCCGGCCGGGGCGGCCGCGAGCAGCAGGACGCAGGCCTCGGCGAGCGCGAGCACCGCCGTCCGGCGCAGGGACAGGCCGCGCAGCTTCGCGAGGGCGACCTCGGCGCTGCGCTCCTCGGTCGTCGTCGCGACGACGAGGAAGAGGACGAACCAGGCCAGCGCCACGAGCTGCAGCGTGATCGCCAGCGCGGCGCCGCGCAGGTCCCGCCGCTGCGGCGCGACCTCGGCGAGCAGGTCGGTGAGCTGGTTCCGCAGGGTCATCGGGGGCAGGTCCGCGGCCTCGACGCCGCGGACCGCGCCGGGCGGCCGGCCGGCGACCGCGCGCAGGTCGCGGTCGACCGCGGCGACGTCGGCGGTGACGGGGCCGATGGTCGAGAGCAGGATCGTGTCCCGCCGCAGCGGCCGGTAGGCGCCGGCGGCACCGCCGAGCGTCCTGTCCTCGATGTCCTCGCGCGCGACGAGCACGGCGTCGATCTTGAGGACGTCGTCCGGCTGGCGCGGCTCGGTCCACTGGATCGGGGAGCGGGCGCCCCAGACGGCCTCGGCCGCGGCGACGTCCGCGTAGATCCCCGCGACGCGCAGCGGCCGGGGAGCGAGGGAGAGCCGGACCGTGCTGCCGACCGCCAGCCGGAAGGTCTGCGCCGTCCGCCGCGAGACGAGGACCTGACCGGTGCCGGGCGAGCACGTGCCGCTGTCCATCTGCAGCCCTTCGCAGGCCCGCTCGAGCCACACCGGCTGGGCCAGCCCCGCGACGGAGCCGCCGTCGAGCACGAGGGAGGTGCTGTCGAGCTCGACGAACGCGCTGGGCGGCCCGAACCACCGGTCCAGCCGGCGGTCCGCGGCGACGGCCCGGACGGCGTCCGCGACGACCGGCGGCCCGACCTGGCCGGTCGTCGGGTCGCTGCTCATGTCACCGGTGAGCCGGCCGGGGCCGCCGAGCTGGGCCTCGACCGTGAGGCCGACCTGGACCGCGGGCGCCTGCGCGACCCGCTGCCGCAGCAGGGACTCCTCGGCACTGCGCGCGTAGAGCGGCCCGAGCGTGCCCGCGGCGGTCGCGACGACCGAGGCGGCGAGGACGGCGAACGAGGTCGCCCGGCGCCAGCGCACCGCGCGCCAGAGCAGGGCGAGCACCGGGTCAGGCTAGCGCCAGGGCCCCCGCAGACGGCCGTGTTCGCGGACGGGGCCGCCTCCCGCCGTCGAGAGGTCCAGGCCGTAGCCTGTTACCGCGGCGACACGCGGCCCTGTGAGGCTGGGCGGATCCGTACAACCGGTTCGGGCGGGAGCCCCCGATCGATGAGCGAGTGTGACCGTGGACAGGCAGCAGGAGTTCGTCCTCCGCACGATCGAGGAGCGTGACATCCGGTTCGTCCGGCTGTGGTTCACCGACGTCCTCGGCTCGCTCAAGTCGGTGGCCGTCGCCCCCGCCGAGCTCGAGGGGGCGTTCTCCGAGGGCATCGGCTTCGACGGCTCCGCGATCGAGGGCCTGGCCCGGGTCTACGAGGCCGACATGCTCGTCCGGCCGGACCCGGCGACGTTCGCCGTCCTGCCCTGGCGGGGGGACCACCACGGCACCGCGCGGATGTTCTGCGACGTCCTCACCCCGGACGGCGAGCCGTCGCTGTCGGACCCGCGCAACGTCCTGCGCCGCGCGCTGCACAAGGCCGCCGGCCACGGGCTGACCTTCTACACGCACCCCGAGATCGAGTTCTACCTGCTCAAGGACGAGTGGGCGCCGGGCCGCGACCCGGAGCCCGTCGACCGGGCCGGGTACTTCGACCACGTCCCGCGGGGCACGACCCACGACTTCCGGCGGGCCGCGATCGGCGTCCTGGAGTCGATGGGCATCTCCGTCGAGTTCAGCCACCACGAGGGCGGCCCCGGCCAGAACGAGATCGACCTGCGGTACGCCGACGCGCTGAGCACGGCCGACAACATCATGACCTTCCGCAGCGTCATCAAGGAGGTCGCGCTCGAGCAGGGCATCTACGCGACGTTCATGCCCAAGCCGTTCGCGGACCACCCCGGCTCCGGCATGCACACGCACCTGTCGCTCTTCGAGGGCGACCGCAACGCCTTCCACGAGGCGGGCGCGGAGTTCCAGCTGAGCAAGGTGGCGCGGCAGTTCATCGCCGGCCTGCTCGCGCACGCCGCCGAGATCACCGCCGTGACGAACCAGTGGGTCAACTCGTACAAGCGGCTGTGGGGCGGCGGCGAGGCCCCGAGCTACGTGTGCTGGGGCCACAACAACCGGTCCGCGCTCATCCGGGTGCCGATGTACAAGCCGGGCAAGGGCAACTCGACGCGCATCGAGTACCGCGCGATCGACTCCGCCGCGAACCCCTACCTCGCGTTCGCGCTCATGCTCGCGGCCGGGCTCAAGGGCATCGAGGACGGGCTCGACCTGCCGGACGGCGCCGAGGACGACGTGTGGTCGCTCACCGACTCCGAGCGCCGCGCCCTCGGGATCAAGCCGCTGCCGACGAGCCTGGACAACGCGATCCAGATCATGGAGGAGTCCGAGCTCGTCGCCGAGACCCTCGGCGAGGGCGTCTTCGACTACTTCCTGCGCAACAAGCGCGCCGAGTGGGCGGAGTACCGGCACCAGATCACGGCGTTCGAGCTCAACCGCTACCTCCCGATGCTCTGACCGGCCCGACCGGACGAAGACGGACGAACGATGACGACGCTGTCCACCCCGACGTCACCGTCGGACGCCGCCACCGCTGCCCGCGTGCTCGTCGTCGTCCACGAGGACGACTCCGGCCTCGGCCGGCTCGACCCGTACCTGCGCGAGCGCCTCGGCCCGGCGTGCATCGACGACCGGCACCCCGGCTCGGGCGACGAGCTGCCCGCCGACCTCTCCGGGCACGACGCGGTCGTCGTGCTCGGCGGGGTCATGGCGGCCTGGGAGGACGACGTCGCCCCCTGGCTGCCCGGCACCCGGGCGCTGCTCGCCGAGGCGGTCGACCGGGGCGTCCCCGCGCTCGGCATCTGCCTGGGCTTCCAGCTGCTGGCGATGGCCACGGGCGGCCGGGCCGAGCGCGGCACGCACGGGCTGGAGATCGGCTACGTCGAGGTCGACCTGCTGCCGGCGGCGGCGGACGACGCCCTGCTCGGGGCCGTCCACGCCGAGGCCGGGCCGCGGATCGGCGTCGCGCACTGGCACCAGGACACCGTGACCGAGCTGCCGCCGGGCGCCGTCCCGCTCGCGACCGGGCAACGGTACGCCCGGCAGGCGTTCCGGCTGGGGGAGCGGGCCTGGGGCGTCCAGTACCACCCCGAGGTCACCGCCGCGGACTACGAGAGCTGGCTCGTCGGCGGCCACGGCACCGTCGTCGGCGCCGGCCTGCACCCCGACGACCTGCGGCCGGCGCTCGCCGCCGGCGAGGAGTCGCTCGCGCGCGTCGCCCGCACCCACGCGGTCGCGTTCGCGGACGTCGTCGCCGCGTACGTCGCCCGCCGCTGACCGGCGGCCCCGCCCCGCGATCGGCACCCTTCCGACGGCACCGGGCCGACGGGCTACGGTGGCGGACGTGAGCACGTCCAGGGCCAGGCGCGGCAGCCTCGGCGGCCAGCTGGCCCGCCTGGGCTTCGTCGACGTCGCGAAGGCCGAGCGGCTCCTCGAGGACCCGGCGCTCGCCGGGATCGTCGACCCGTTCGAGGACGTCTTCGAGGACGGCGCGCTCTCCGCGCTCGGCGAGGCGCCGGACCCGGACCTCGCGCTGCTGTCGCTCGTGCGGATCCTCGAGCAGCTCATCGGCCTGCAGCCCGACGACCCGTTCGTCGCGTTCGACCTCGACGGCGACGCCGGTGAGCGGCCCGCCGCACCGACGACCGGCGAGATCGCGCTGCTCGGGGCGCACCCCGCGCGGCTGCGCGCCGTCCTGCGCTCCGGCGGCCCGGCCCGGGACCGGCTCGTCGCCGTCCTCGGTGCCTCGACGGCGCTCGGCGACCACCTCGCCCGGCACCCGGAGCACTGGACGGTGCTCGTCGAGGACGACGAGGAGAGCCGCACCGCGCCCGCGATGCGCGCCGAGCTCCTGCACGCCGTCGGCGCCGACCCGGACGCCGCGGAGCCGGTGGCGACGCTGACCCCCGAGGAGGCGACGGACGCGCTGCGGGTCGCCTACCGCCGCCGGCTGCTCGCCGTCGCCGGGCTCGACCTCACCGCACCCGACCCGGTCGTCGCGATGCCCGCGGTCGGCCGCGAGCTCGCCGACCTCGCCGCGGCCGCGCTGGAGACCGCCCTCGCCATCGCCCGCAGCGAGCTGCCGCCGGACGCCGCCCCCTGCCGGATCGCGGTCATCGGGATGGGCAAGTGCGGCGGCCGCGAGCTGAACTACGTGAGCGACGTCGACGTCGTCTACGTCGTCGAGCCCCCCGAGGAGCTCGCCGGCGACCCGGACGCCGAGACCGCCGCGCTCGCGACCGGCACCCGGCTCGCCGCGGGCCTGGCCCGGGCCTGCTCCGCCGCGACGGCCGAGGGCACGCTCTGGCCCGTCGACGCCAACCTGCGCCCCGAGGGCAAGGCCGGACCGCTCGTGCGGACCCTCGAGAGCCACCGGTCCTACTACCAGCGGTGGGCCGCGACGTGGGAGTTCCAGGCGCTGCTCAAGGCCCGCCCCGTCGCCGGGGACCTCGCCCTCGGCGAGGCCTACCTCGACGCGCTCGAGCCGATGGTGTGGCAGGCCTCGCAGCGGGAGAACTTCGTCGAGGACGTCCAGGCGATGCGCCGCCGCGTCGAGCAGCACGTGCCCCCGAAGGAGGCGGCCCGGCAGATCAAGCTCGGCCCGGGGGGACTGCGCGACGTCGAGTTCAGCGTCCAGCTGCTCCAGCTCGTCCACGGCCGGGTCGAGCCGCGGCTGCGCACGGGCAACACGACCCAGGGCCTGGAGCTGCTCTCGACGTACGGCTACGTCGGCCGCGACGACGCCGCGGAGATGGACCGGGCGTACCGGTTCCTGCGCACCCTCGAGCACCGCGTCCAGCTGTTCCGGCTGCGTCGCACGCACGTCGTCCCGGACGCGGAGGCCGACCTGCGCCGGATGGGCCGGTCGTTCGGGTTCCGCCGGACGCCGGCCGTCGAGCTCGAGGAGACCTGGCAGGCCCGGGCCCGCGAGGTGCGGCGGCTCCACGAGAAGCTCTTCTACCGGCCGCTGCTCGCGGCCGCCGCCCGGCTCACGACCGACGAGGTCCGGCTCACGCCCGAGGCCGCGACGGCCCGGCTGCGGGCGCTCGGCTACCGCGACCCCGGTGGCGCGATGCGGCACATCGAGGCGCTCACGTCGGGCGTCAGCCGGCGGGCCGCGATCCAGCGGCAGCTGCTGCCGGTCATGCTCGGCTGGTTCGCCGGGGGAGCGGACCCGGACGCCGGGCTGCTGTCGTTCCGCCGGGTCAGCGACGAGCTCGGGACGACGCACTGGTACCTCAAGATGCTCCGCGACTCCGGCGCCGCGGCGGAGCGGATGGCGCACGTCCTCGCCTCCAGCCGGCTCGTCTCCGAGCTCCTCGAGCTCGGGCCGGAGGCGGTCGCGATGCTCGGCGACGAGGCGGAGCTGAGGCCCCGGCCGCGGTCGGCGATGATCGACGCCGTCCGGCGGGCCGCCGACCGGCACGGCGGCGACCCGGAGGGCGCCGTCATCGCCGCGCGCGCCGTCCGGCGGCGGGAGATCGTCCGCACGGCGATCGCGGACCTCGTCGGGCTCGCCGACCTCGCGGCGGTCGGGCGCGGGCTCTCGGACGCCGCGGTGGCCGCCGTCGACGGGACGCTGCGGGCGGCGTCCGCGGCCGTCGCGCAGCGCACCGGCGGCATGCTGCCGACGCGGCTGCTCGTCGTCGGGATGGGCCGGCTCGGCGGCAGCGAGGCCGGCTACGGCAGCGACGCGGACGTCATGTTCGCCCACGAGCCGCTGCCCGGTGCCGACGAGAAGCAGGCGCAGGACGCGGCGATGGCCGTCGTCTCCGAGCTGCGCCGGATGCTCCGGATGCCCGGCCCGGAGCCGGCGCTCGACGTCGACGCGGACCTGCGGCCCGAGGGCCGCAACGGCCCGCTCGTGCGCACCCTCGACTCGTTCGCGGAGTACTACGGGCGCTGGTCCTCGACGTGGGAGGCGCAGGCGCTCACCCGGGCCGTGCCGATCGCCGGCGACGAGGACCTCGCGCTGCGGTTCGTCGCGCTCGTCGACCCGCTGCGCTGGCCCGAGGGCGGGCTGCCGGAGGCGGCCGTCAAGGAGATCCGCCGGATCAAGGCCCGGGTCGAGTCCGAGCGGCTGCCGCGCGGCGCCGACCCGCACCGGCACCTCAAGCTCGGCCGCGGCGGGCTCTCGGACGTCGAGTGGACCGTCCAGCTGCTCCAGCTCCAGCACGCGTCGACCGTGCCGGGGCTGCGGACGACGTCGACGACGGGCGCTCTCGCCGCGGCCGCGGAGGCCGGCCTGCTCGACGAGCACGACGCGCACGCGCTGCTCCTGGCGTGGACGCTGGCCTCCCGGGTCCGCAACGCGACCGTGCTGTGGCGCGGCCGGCCGTCGGACGCGTTGCCGAAGACGGTGCGCGAGCTGGACGGCGTCGCCCGGATCGTCGGGTACCCGCCGGGGTCGGCGGGGCAGCTCGACGAGGACTACCTGCGCGTGACCCGCCGGGCGCGCTCGGTGGTGGAGCGGGTCTTCTACGGGTGACGGCGGCTGCCCCGGGGTGCAGCCGGGCCGCCGCGTCGGTCAGGATGGCCCGGTGCAGCTGACCCCCGCCCGCGGCGTCTTCGGCGACGAGCCCGTCTGGTTCCACGAGCCGGCGCGCTGGCGCCGCTCCGGCCCCGACATCGTGCTCACCGCCGACCCGGGGAGCGACTTCTGGCGCCACACGCACTACGGCTACGTCCACGACAACGGGCACTTCCTCGGCGCCCGGATGCTCGGCGACTTCGTCGCGAGCACCACGGTGGACGGGCAGTACCGGACCGGCGGCGACCAGGCCGGCCTCATGGTCCGGATGGACGCCGAGCGCTGGATCACCGTGGCGGTCGAGCGCGTCGACGGCGGGCACCGGATCGTCGCCGTCGTCACCCACGGCGTCTCGGACCGCAGCGTCGTCCCGGTCGGCCGGGTCGACGGCCCGGTCGGGCTGCGCGTCGTGCGCTCGGGCGACGGGCTCTCGGTCGAGTTCTCCCTGGACGCCGGGGTGACCTGGGTGGCGCACCGGCTCTGCTACCTGCCGCCGGACCTGCCCGCGTTCGTCGGCCCGATGGCCGGCTCACCCGCCGGCGACGGCTTCGAGGTCGTCTTCCGCGACATCGTCATCACCAAGCCCTGACCCCGCCTGCGCGCGCCCGCCGGGAACGGCAGCGGGCCCGGACGACGCGGGGAACGTCGTCCGGGCCCGAACCAGGTCAGGGGGCTGACCCGGGGAGCGACGGCCCGCCTGGGGCGGGCGGGCCGTCGCGCACGGTGCTGTGCGTCAGGTCGTGAACGGCCCCACGCCACCGCCGAACGTGGTGAACGCGTACCACGGCGCGTTCGCCGGGACGGCTCCGTTGCGCAGCCGAAGCTCCCACGTCGCCCCGCCGGGCGCCGCGGTCACCGTGGCGGTGCCGACGAAGGTGTAGTTGGTCGCGTTGACGGTCTTGCTGTACACCCGCACGATCGTGCTCCCGTTCGACACTCCGCCGTTGAGCCGCAGCTCGCTGCCGGCCCGGTAGCGACCGGTGGCGATCGTCACCGTGGGCTGGCCGCTGATCGACAGCCGGACCACGTCGCGGGCGAGGGGCAGGTCACCCTTGGTGACGGTCAGCCGGAAGAACAGGCTGGTGGCCCGGACGTCCGCCGCGGTGGCCGCGGCCAGTGTCCCGGTCGGCAGCCCGATCGCCGGCAGCGTCACCGTCGGGTCCTCGACGTCCGTCGCGGACAGGAAACTCGGGCCCGTGGCCAGCGGTGCCGTGACCGAGTCCGAGGTGACCCGCTCCCAGAGGTACGTCACGTCCGTGTTCGGCGTGCTCGCGTTGAGCGGGACACCGGCGCCGGCCCGGGTGATCGTGGAGTCGGTGCCCGCGTTGACCACGAGCAGCTCGTTGACGACCGCGGTGTCCGGCATCGACTCGGGCCCGTACCCGCCGAGGTTCCGCGCGGCCACGGTGACCGAGTACGTGCCGGGCGCGACCCCGGTGACCGTCTTGCTCAGCGGCGTCGCCGGCACCTCGACCGAACCGCTGACCGCCTCGGAGCTCACGGCGTTGTAGGTGATCCGGTAGCCGGTGATCGCCGGGGCCGGGGGCGTCGTGGTCACTGCCGCCCACGTCACCCCGATGGACGACGCACCGCCGGTCGCGTCCACCAGGGTCGGCGGGACCGCGGGAACGGCCACCGTGGCGAACGTGGCCTCCCGGTGGATGACCGTGGCGTTGTCGGCCTCGTCGATCGCCACGGCGCTGATCCGCTTGGTCTGCGACAGCGTGAACGGAGCGGTGTAGAGGCTCGCGGCTGGGTCGACGGTCCCGCCCGGCAGCGAGATCGCCGGCTCGGGGTCACCGATGTCCGTGAGCATGTAGTAGATCTCGCCCTCGTCTGCGTCGAGGGAGAACTGGGTCGGCGCGTTGAACGTGCCGCCGTCCGGTGTGAGCGTCAGGGTCGGCGCGACGGTGTCGGGCGCCTCGGTGCTCACGGTGACGCCGGGGAGCGTCTCGATACCGAGCGCGTTGATGGACCGCACGTTGACCGTGTAGTTCTGGCCCGA
Source organism: Kineosporia sp. R_H_3 (assembly GCF_002198675.1). Classification (GTDB taxonomy): domain Bacteria; phylum Actinomycetota; class Actinomycetes; order Actinomycetales; family Kineosporiaceae; genus R-H-3. The sequence goes on from NZ_MWLL01000155.1 coordinate 28,432, forward strand.
GTCGAGATCGGTGACCGTCGTCCCCGTGCCTGCCTGCCCGGTGACGACCGCGCCACGGACCTCCTGCTCGGTCACGGTGGTCGGCGTGCCGGCGGTGCTCGTCGTGCTGACCGCCGAGACGCGGTACCCGGTGACGGCCGGCGTGCCGGGAACCGCCACCGCGGGCGTCCAGCTGACGTCGACCTGGCCGGAGTTGCCGGTGCGGATCGCCTTGACGTTGCCGGGGGCCGGCGGGCCGGCCTGCTGCGGGCCGGCCGGGCAGCCGCCGAAGCCGGGGCCGCCGAGCTCGCCGAACTCGGCGATCGTCAGGCCCTGGCGGTTGGCGTCGAGGTCCTCGAGCTCCCAGGACATGTACCGAGTCCCGCCGGCGGCCGCGAGCGCCGCGAGCTGCGGGGTGTCGAACTGGTAGGTCGCGAGGAACCGGGCCGGACCGTTCGGCCCCGCGGCGTCGAACTCGAGCATCGACGAGTAGCCGCCGCGCGGCGCCGGCGTCAGCGGTCCGGGGACCGCACGCACGTCACGCCGCTGGATGGCCGTGTCGACCATGTCGGGGTTGATGATCCGCTGCTCGCCCTGCGCGAGGACGATGTCGGCGCCGACCGTGCCGCGCACGTACAGCGTCGATCCGACGACCTGGACGGCCGGGCCGGTGAACAGGTCGCCGGGCACGGACGTGCTGGGGGCGGCGGTCCCCGACCCGGTGCGGGTGTCCGCGACCGCGTCGCCGTCGATCGCGATGCTCACGACGTCGCCGGCCTTGATGTCCGGGGTGACGTCGGGGGCGTCCGTGCCCGTTCCCCAGCACACGCCACCGGGGTGGTTCACCTCGAGCGCGACACCACCGGGGGCGATCTCGCCCTCGCCCTTGCCGATGACCTCGTTGTTGCGGGTGACGGTCACCGTCATCGTCTTGCCCGCGTCCTCCTCGTACCCCTCGATGGAGACGAAGTCGCGGTCCGGGAAGACGACGATGTTGTTCGGGAACGCGGGGACCGCGGCGGATGCCGGGGAGGCCAGCGTCAGGGAGCCGATCGCGCCGCCGGACACCGCCAGCGCCACCGCCAGCCCCATCCGGGTCGGCTTGTCGAGAGATCGGAGCCGGCGCGCAAGGGCGCGCGGCAGCGCAGCGGTGCGATTCATGTGATGCCCCAATACCTTCGCAGTCCCCAAGGGACCGGCTGCCCCGCCGGTCACTACCGAGGCTGCACGTCAAAAGGCTTCAGGGCTAAGGGAGTCTTAAAATTCCCCCTAGTTTGGGGGGTGCCCACCCCCCGCATGAGGGGGGCCGTACGGACGAGCCACTCCGTCGTTCGGTGGATCTGCGGTCGTTTTCCGTGATCGCACCACGACGGGCCCGGCGCCCAGCATGGCACGTCCCGGCGCGGGCCACGTGCGGCTCGTACAGTCGTGGCAGCGGTGCCGGGCAGGCACCGCCCGAGGCGGGAGGTGGCCGTGAGCCGGGACGACGCGACGTGGCGGCGCGCGGCGCGCCTGGCCCGGGGTGCGCTCCCGCTGCGGGCGGCCCCGTGGACCACGGCCGGGCCGCACGGGGCCGGCCCGGACGAGGACGGCGACGCGACGTCCGACGGGCCGGCCCGGCCCGGCCGGGGCATCGACGAGGTCATCGGCGACTGCGCGCTCTACGAGGGCGGCCGCCGCCGGCCGGGCCGGATCGACCTCGCCGACGCCGGCCGGACGGCGCGGACGGTGCAGGGCGGCAAGGGGTTCGTCTGGATCGGCCTCCAGCAGCCCACCGCCGAGGAGATCGCCGTCGTCGCCGAGGCGTTCGGGCTGCCCGCCCTCGCCGTCGAGGACGCCGTCAAGGCGCACCAGCGGCCCAAGCTCGAGGTCTACGGCGACGTCGTGTTCGTCGTCATCAAGCCGGTGCGGTACGTCGACCACGAGGAGGTCGTCGACGTCACCGAGATCGCCGTCTTCCTCGGGCGCAACTTCGTCGTGACCGTCCGGCACGGGCACAGCGACGTCCTGCGCCGGGTGCGCGCCGAGATCGACGACGAGGGGTCGGACCTCGCCGCGCACGGCCCGACCGGGGTGCTCTACCGGACGGCGGACCTCGTCGTCGACGGCTACGAGGAGGCGATCAGTTCGATCGACGTCGACGTCGACGAGATCGAGCTGCAGGTCTTCGGCGCCGAGCAGCACGACGTCGACGACGACGAGAACTCCGAGCGCATCTACAAGCTCAAGCGCGAGATCGCCGAGTTCCGGCGGGCGGTCGCGCCGCTCGCGCTGCCGCTCCAGCGGCTCGCCGACGGCGCCGTCGCCGGCGTCGACGCCGAGCTGCTCCAGTACTTCCGCGACGTCCACGACCACGTGCTGCGCGCCGCCGACGCGATCGAGGTGCACGACCGGCTGCTCTCCGACGTGCTCCAGGCCGAGCTGGCCCGGGTCGCGGCCCGGCAGAGCCGGATCGCGGTGCGGCAGAACGAGATCGCCGTCCGGCAGAACGAGGACATGCGCAAGATCTCGGCCTGGGCGGCGATCGCGCTCGTGCCGACGGCGATCGCCGGCATCTACGGCATGAACTTCGACAACATGCCCGAGCTGCACTGGCGCTACGGGTACTTCGGTGTGCTCACCGTCATCGGCGTCGCCTGCGTCACCCTGTACCGGCTGTTCCGCCGCAACGGCTGGCTCTGACGCTCGGCGGGTCCGCGTCGTGCGGGCGGCCGGGATGACGGTCCGTCCGGCCGGATGACGTCCGGCCCGACGTCCCCCGCCCCGGTGCCGCCGAGCACTAGCGTGGTCCGCGTGATCGACAGGGTCCTCGGGGAGCTCGAGTCGGCGTTGCACGCCGACGGGGCAGCAGCCGGCCGGGCGATGCAGGCCGTGTGGCAGCAGGTCGGGGCGGCGGACGCCGCCGCGGCGACGCGGGCGCTGGAGCGCATCGGCTCGCTGTTCGACGGTCTGCCGCCCGGCCGCGGGAGCCGGCTGGCCGTGCTCGCGGGCGCGCTCGTGGAGCGCGGCGCCGACCCGGCGCCCGCGGTGGCCGCCGTCGTCGACGGCTGGCTGGAGGCGGCGGAGGCGGCGACGGAGTTCGCCCGGCGCTGGCGGCTCGCCGTCCGGCTCGCACCGCCGGAGCCGGTGGACGACCCCGCGACGTTCGAGGCCGTCGTCACCCGGCTCGCGGGCGGGGAGCCGGCTGACGAAGGGCTGCGCCGCCTCGCCGCGGCCTGGTTCATGCTCGGGCAGTGGACGATGGCGCTGACGACCTTCCTCCAGCGGGCCGCCGTCCGGGCCGGCCTGCCGCGCCGGGAGGAGGTCGAGGACGCCGTGGAGGCCCTCCAGGACGTCCGCTACGACCTCGACTGGCTCGTGGACCTGCTCCGGGTGCTCGACGACGAGGAGATCCTCGTCCTGCACCGGCCGAGCGGACGCGGCTGGGCGCTCACCGTCGGAGGGATCGGCGACAACTTCCAGCTGCACACGCTGCTCGCCGCGACCCTGCTGAGCATGACCGACGACCGGCTGCTGCCCGGCATGCCCCCGCCCGCCGCCGAGGTCGCCGCCGCGACCGACGGCCCGCTGCGCCCCGACGGCGGGATGCAGGCGCGCTTCCACCTCGTGGACGGCGAGGGGCACTGGATCTGGAACGAGGGCGTCCCCGCGGACATCCCCGTCGTCGACGGCGCGCGCGTCGTCCTGCTCGACCCGCTCGCCGAGGCCCGCACGTGGGAGGCGGGCCGGCAGTTCGCGCAGATGGTGCCGACGGTCCGGCTGGTGCGGGTGCTCGACCGGGACGAGGCCGCGCTGCGGATCGTGTCGGTCCCCACGATCGCGACCCCGCAGCACCCGTGACACTCGGCACACGTCCCGGGCGCCGCGAACCACAACGATGACCTCCCCGAAACATTCGGGGTAGCGGGGCTACCTAGCGTCGATCTTCGGCAGACCTCTGCCGCACGGACGACGACAGGGAGTGGCAGCACATGGGTGGGAACGACGCTCGGATCCAGGCGATCAAGGACGTCGAGGCCTACGTGCCTCCTGCGGTGAGCTTCATGGCCGAGGAGAAGCCGGGCGAGATCTTCGGCGAGAACGTGTTCAGCCGCGCCGTGATGCAGCAGCGGCTTCCGAAGTCGGTCTTCAAGTCCGTCCTCGCGACGATCGAGCACGCCGCGCCGCTCGACCCGCTCGTCGCCGACGCCGTCGCCTCGGCGATGAAGGACTGGGCGCTCGAGAAGGGCGCCACCCACTACGCGCACGTCTTCTACCCGCTGACCGGCCTCACCGCGGAGAAGCACGACAGCTTCTTCGAGCCCATCGGGGACGGCGGCGCGATCGCCGAGTTCGCCGGCAAGACCCTCATCCAGGGCGAGCCGGACGCCTCGAGCTTCCCGAACGGCGGCCTGCGCAACACGTTCGAGGCCCGCGGGTACACCGGCTGGGACGTCACCAGCCCGGCGTACGTGCTCGAGAACCCGAACGGCAACACCCTGTGCATCCCGACGGTCTTCGTCTCGATGACCGGCGAGGCGCTCGACCACAAGACGCCGCTGCTGCGCTCGCAGCAGGCGATGGCCGACCACGCCGAGCGGATCCTGCGCCTGTTCGGCCACACACCGGCGCGCGTCGTGTCGTACTGCGGCCCGGAGCAGGAGTACTTCCTCGTGGACCGGCACTTCGTGCTCGCCCGCCCGGACCTGCTCAACGCCGGCCGCACCCTCTTCGGTTCCAAGCCCCCGAAGGGCCAGGAGTTCGACGACCACTACTTCGGGGCCATCCCGGAGCGGGTGCTCGGCTTCATGCTCGACACCGAGCGGGCGCTGTTCAAGCTCGGCATCCCGGCGAAGACCCGGCACAACGAGGTCGCGCCCGGTCAGTTCGAGATCGCGCCGATGTTCGAGCGCGCGAACGTCGCGTCCGACCACCAGCAGCTGCTCATGACGACCTTCAAGTCGATCGCGCGCAAGCACGGCATGGAGTGCCTCTTCCACGAGAAGCCGTTCGCCGGCGTCAACGGCTCCGGCAAGCACGTGAACTTCTCCATCGGCAACGCCACCGAGGGCAACCTGCTCCTGCCGGGCGACAACCCGCACGACAACGCGCAGTTCCTCGTGTTCTGCGCGGCCGTCATCCGGGCCGTCCACAAGTACGCCGGGCTGCTCCGCGCGTCCGTCGCGTCGGCGAGCAACGACCACCGGCTCGGCGCCAACGAGGCCCCGCCGGCGATCATCTCGATCTTCCTCGGCGACCAGCTCGCCGGCGTCTTCGAGCAGATCGCCCTCGGGCCCGCGACGTCGTCCAAGAGCAAGGGCCGCCTGACGATCGGCGTCGACACGCTGCCCGTCCTGCCGACCGACCCGGGCGACCGCAACCGGACGAGCCCGTTCGCCTTCACCGGCAACAGGTTCGAGTTCCGCGCGCCCGGCTCGATGCAGACGGTCGCCGGCCCGATGGTCACCCTGAACACGATCATGGCCGAGGCCCTCGACCACATCGCGACGGAGCTCGAGACGGCGGTCGCGGCCGGCACGGAGTTCAACGCCGCGGTCCAGGCCGTGCTCACCGAGATCATCAACACCCACGGCGCGGTCGTCTTCAACGGCGACGGCTACTCGGAGAAGTGGCAGGTCGAGGCCGCCGAGCGCGGGCTGCCGAACCTGCGGACGACGCTCGACGCGCTCCCCGAGCTCGTCTCGCCGGAGGCGATGGAGCTCTTCGAGAAGTACAAGGTCTTCAACCACCGCGAGATGCACAGCCGCTACGAGATCGGCCTGGAGCACTACACGCTGACGATCGGCGTCGAGGCGCGCCTCACGCACGAGATCGGTGCGACCGTCGTGCTGCCGGCCGCCGTCCGCTACCAGACCGAGCTCGCCGTCAACGTCGGTGCGCTCAAGGCGGCCGGGGTGGACGCCGACCTCACCTCGCTGGAGACGGTGACCGGTCCGCTCGGGGACCTGCGGACGGCGCTCGCGACCCTCGGCGCGGCCCTGGCCGCGGACGCGGGGGACGAGCCGCTCGAGGAGGCCACGTACGCCCGGGACGTCCTGCTGCCGGCGATGGCCGCCGTCCGGACCGCCGCCGACGCGCTCGAGGGCATCGTCGCCGACGACCTGTGGCCGCTGCCGACCTACCAGGAGATGCTCTACATCCTCTGAGCCGCCCGTCCGGCGTCGACGGAAGGCGGGTCCCCGACCGGGGACCCGCCTTCTGCATGCGGGCCGATGAGTCTGCGCCACCATGGCGGTCTCGTCCCCGACACCCCGGCCGCAGGAGGAAGCGTGACCCAGCTCGTCAGAGTGCAGAACTTCAACGTCTCACGGGACGGCATCGGGGCCGGTGAGGACCAGACCCTCGAGCGGCCCTTCGGCCACGTCGACCCCGGGCGGCTCTTCGCGTGGGCCGGTGCGACAGCCAGCTGGCCGATGCGCACCGAGCCGGGCGGGAGCCGCGGCCTGGACGACTACCTCACGCGCGACTACGACCGCAACATCGGCGCAGAGATCATGGGCCGCAACAAGTTCGGCCCCTACCGCGGGCCGTGGGAGGACCACGAGTGGAACGGGTGGTGGGGCGACCGGCCGCCGTTCCGCACCCCGGTCTTCGTCATGACCCACCACCCGCGGGAGTCGCTGACCCTCGCCGACACGACGTTCCACTTCGTCGCCGGCGACCCGGCCACCGTGCTCGACCTGGCCAAGGAGGCCGCCGCCGGCAAGGACGTGCGGCTCGGCGGCGGGGTCACGACGATCCGGCAGTTCCTCGACGCCGACCTCGTCGACACCCTCCACGTGACGGTGTCACCGGTCGACCTCGGGCACGGCCTGCGGTTGTGGGACTCGCCGTCCGACCTCCTCGACCGCTTCCACCTCGACGTCGTGCCGAGCCCGAGCGGCGTGACGCACCACCTGTTCTGGCGGCGCTGAATGCCGGACGGCGGCCGGCACCGCACGACGTCCGTGGACGCTCGCGCAGGCCGGCCGCCGTCCGGCGACGGTCAGCGGGTCAGGGACCCGCACCTGTCAGATGTCGTAGTACAGCTCGAACTCGTGGGGGTGCGGCCGCAGGGAGATCGGGAGGATCTCCTGCTGACGCTTGAAGTCGATCCACGTGTCGATGAGGTCCTCGGTGAACACGCCACCCTCGGAGAGGTAGCTGTGGTCGGCCTCGAGGGCGTCGAGGACGGCGCCGAGCGAGCCGGGGACCTGCGGGATCGAGGCGTGCTCCTCCGGCGGCAGCTCGTAGAGGTCCTTGTCGACCGGCGCGAGCGGCTCGATCCGGTTCTTGATGCCGTCGATGCCGGCCATGAGCTGGGCGGCGAACGCGAGGTACGGGTTGCTCGACGGGTCGGGCACCCGGAACTCGATGCGCTTGGCCTTCGGGTTCGAACCGGTCACCGGGATCCGCACGCAGGCGGAGCGGTTGCGGGCCGAGTAGACCAGGTTGACCGGCGCCTCGTAGCCCGGCACCAGGCGGCGGTAGCTGTTCACCGTCGGGTTGGTGAAGGCGAGCAGCGACGGGGCGTGGTGCAGGAGGCCGCCGATGTACCAGCGCGCGATGTCGGAGAGGCCGCCGTAGCCTCGCTCGTCGTAGAAGAGCGGCTCGCCGTCCTTCCAGAGCGACTGGTGGCAGTGCATGCCCGAGCCGTTGTCACCGAAGAGCGGCTTCGGCATGAAGGTCGCCGTCTTGCCGGCCTCCCAGGCCACGTTCTTGATGACGTACTTGAAGAGCATGACCTTGTCGGCCGAGCGCAGCAGCGTGTCGAAGCGGTAGTTGATCTCCGCCTGGCCCGCGGTGCCGACCTCGTGGTGGGCGCGCTCGACCTGGAGGCCGAGCGAGTCCAGGGTCTTCGACATCTGGTCGCGCAGGTCCGCGTAGTGGTCGACCGGCGGGACGGGGAAGTAGCCGCCCTTGTACCGGGTCTTGTAGCCGCGGTTGCCGCCCTCCTCGATGCGCCCGGTGTTCCAGGCGCCCTCGATGGAGTCGATGTGGTAGTAGCCGGCGTTCTGCTTCGTCTCGAAGCGGACGTCGTCGAAGACGTAGAACTCCGCCTCGGGGGCGAAGAACGCGGTGTCCGCGATGCCCGTCGACCTGAGGTACGCCTCGGCCTTGCGGGCCACCTGGCGCGGGTCGCGGCTGTACGCCTCGTCCGTGTACGGGTCGACGATGCTCATGTTGATGTTGAGCGTCTTCTCCGTGCGGAACGGGTCGATGTACGCGGTGCCGACGTCCGGGATGAGCTTCATGTCCGACTCGTTGATCGCCTGGAAGCCACGGATCGACGAACCGTCGAACATCTGGCCCTCGGCGAAGAACGTTGCGTCGACAGACGCGGCCGGGACGTTGAAGTGCTGCATGACCCCGGGGAGGTCGCAGAACCGCACGTCCACGAACTTGACGTCCTCGTCCTTGATGAACTTGAGGACCTCGTCGCCATTGCTGAACATCCAACCTCCAGGGCTGGGGAGCGGAGCGGGCATCGGGCAGGGTTCACCGCGGGGCCCGCGTCATCGGGGAGTCCCGTGGAATCGCCCTGGACACTATGGACCAGGGATTTCCCTCCAGTGTCCCGTCTGTTTCCATGAGGTAACGGGAGCCGACCGCAGGTGTCGGCGGTGTGACGTTACTCCGCGGCCGGGGGCCCGGGTGCCCCGCCGCGCCGCCCCGGCTAGCCTCGGGGCATGGCCGGACGACGCGACATGGGTTCGTGGCTCGACGGGCCGGGCGGGTCGCGGACGCCGGTGGACGCCGGCACGGAGCACCCCGGGGCCCGGTTCGGCCGGCCGGCGCAGGGTGCCGGGTCGGTCGCCTCGTTCGGGCGGCGGGTCGTCGGGCTGCTCGTCGACTGGCTGCTCTGCGTGCTCATCGCGCAGGGACTGCTGTCGTCCGTCGGTCGCCCCGACCTCATGGCGCTCGTCGTCCTCGTGACCGAGCACGTGCTGCTCGTCGGGACCCTCGGCATGACGATCGGGCACCGGGTCGCCGGGATCAGGGTCGAGACGCTCGACGGCCGCCCGCCGGGGCCGGCCCGCGCGCTCGTGCGGGCGCTGCTGCTCGTCCTCGTCGTCCCGCCGCTGTTCACCGACCGCGACAACCGGGGCCTGCACGACCGGGCCGCGGGCACGCTCGTCGTCCGCGCCGGCTGACCGGTCAGGGGCGGGGAGAGGTCAGGCGCGGGCGGAGCGGCGGGGTGCGGGGCGGCGCTCGGCGGAGGTGAAGGACTCCTCGATCGAGCGCAGGTCGCGCAGCGTCCGGAGCTCGTCGAGGTGGCGGGCGCGGCCGGCGGCCATGCCCACCGCGGCGTTCCGGGCGGCTCCGACGGCGAGCGTCGCGTCGGCCCTGCGGACGAGCGCGCCGACGACGCGGGCGACGCCGTTCGCGGGAGTGGGGATCATGTCGGACCTCCGAGTGCATCGGGGGACAGCCGACCGACCGGACAGAATCTAGTGCTTCTCACCCGTTCTGTCACGGTCCGCCCCGTTTCGTCGCCCATCGTCACGACGACCAGTCAAGCGGGACGGTGTTTCTCCCGGGTGACGTGCGCGCAACGGTGGGTCGACGGTCGGTGACTGGCCGGCCGCTGGGTGACGCCCGGTCGGGGGGTCGGGTGGCGATGACCCAGCAGGTATCGGCGCCGGGGGCGCGCGCTTTAGCCCGTCCGGACGACGTCCGGACGGGGATCGTTCGCACCCCGTGACCGCGAGGTCAGCGGCCCCGCATCGCCTTGCGGTCGGGGCGCACCCGGGTCGGGTCGACACCCTTGGGGATCGGGGGCCGGACGCCGCCGAGCGCCCGCAGCCGCCGGGACACCTCGCTGACCTCCTGCTTGCTGATCGCCGGGCGCATCCGGGTCAGCTTCCCGTTGAGCTTCTGCAGCGGCACCTGGTCGGCGCCGTCGCCCGCGTGGAGGACCGTGACGGGCACGTTCGGCAGCAGCCGGGCCATCTTCTTGCGCTCGGCGTCGGCGAGCCGGTTGACCCGGGGGAGCGGCCCCTCGGTGACGAGGACGACGCCCGGGCGGCCGACGGCGCGGAAGACGAGGTCCTGGGTGCGCTGGTCGAAGGCGACCGGCTCCTGGTCGACGTTCCAGCCGCGGCGCAGGCTCGTCAGCGCCGCGCCGACGGCGCCGGGCTGGCCGGCGATCTGCGTGTACGCCGCGCGCTCGGCACGGCGGGCGAGGATGAACGTCGCGAGCAGGAAGCCCAGCGGCACCGACAGCACGAGCACGTAGTACGGGTGGCCGACCGCGGCCCCGATGGCGACGCCGAGCGCGACCGGCCCGAAGAAGCCGAGGAGCATCCACCACGGCAGCGCGGGGTCGGCCTTGCGGGTCATCGTGAAGACGGCCCGCAGCTGGGCGATCCGGCCCTGCTTCTTCGGGGCGCCGTCACCGCCACCGCGACGACGGAGGAACCCGCGCCGCGCCGGTGCGGCGTCGGGCGTGGGGGAGCTGCCGGAGGATCCACGTGCCATGACCCAGAGGATACGGGCCCGCGCGCGGCCGGTGTGCACGACCACGGGCGGTCACCCCGGACGGCGCAGGGCCGCCGGGGCCCCGGTCAGCGGGCGAGCAGCGCCGACGCCTCCTGGCGGGCCGTGCCGGGCTCGGCGAGGTGCGCCAGCTCGGGGCGGATCGTCTCCCCGCGCCGGGACATCGCCTGCGCCCACAGCCGGCCCGCGCGGTACGACGAGCGGACGAGCGGGCCCGACATGACCCCGAGGAAGCCGATCTCCTCGGCCTCGTCGCGCAGCTCGACGAACTCCTCGGGCTTGACCCAGCGCTCGACCGGGTGGTGCAGCGGGGACGGGCGCAGGTACTGGGTGATCGTCAGCAGGTCGCAGCCGGCGCCGTGGAGGTCGCGCAGCGCCTGGGAGACCTCCTCGCGGGTCTCGCCGAGGCCGAGGATGAGGTTGGACTTCGTCACCAGGCCCGCGGCGCGGCCCTGCGCGACGACGTCCAGGGACCGCTCGTAGCGGAACGCCGGACGGATCCGCTTGAAGACCCGCGGCACGGTCTCGACGTTGTGCGCGAAGACCTCGGGGGCGGCATCGAAGACCTGCTGCAGCAGCTCGGGGTTCCCGGAGAAGTCGGGGACGAGGATCTCGACGCCGGTGCCCGGGTTCAGGGCGTGGATCGCGCGGATGGTCTCGGCGTACAGCCAGGCGCCCTCGTCGGGGAGGTCGTCGCGGGCGACCCCGGTGACGGTCGCGTACCGCAGGCCCATCGCCAGGACGCTCTCGGCGACCCGGCGCGGCTCGTCACGGTCCAGCGGCTCGGGCCGCCCGGTGTGGATCTGGCAGAAGTCGCAGCGGCGCGTGCACTCGCTGCCCCCGATGAGGAAGGTCGCCTCGCGGTCCTCCCAGCACTCGAAGATGTTGGGGCAGCCCGCCTCCTGGCAGACCGTGTGCAGGCCGCCGGCCTTCACCAGGCTCGTGAGCTCGGAGTACTGCGGGCCCATGTGCGCGGTCGTGCGGATCCACTCGGGCTTGCGCTCGATCGGGACCTCCGCGTTGCGCGCCTCGACGCGCAGCAGCTTTCGGCCCTCGGGGACGACCGTCACGGCCGGGCTCCTCTCCTCGTCCACGCCCACCCTAAGCGCCCTCCCGGGCGACGGTATGCCCGCGGTGACGGTGACGCGCGACGCATAGGCTCGGGGCATGCTGCTGCGCGTCTTCACCGAACCCCAGCAGGGCGCCCGCCACGCGGACCTGCTCGCCGTCGTCCGCCGCGCCGAGGACGCCGGGTACGACGCGTTCTTCCGCTCCGACCACTACCTGCCCTTCTCCGGCAACGGCCGGCCCGGCCCGAGCGACGCCTGGACGACGCTCGCCGGCCTGGCCCGGGAGACCACCCGGATCCGGCTCGGCACCCTCGTCAGCCCGGCGACCTTCCGGGAGCCGGCCGTGCTCGCCCTCCAGGTCGCCCAGGTGGACGACATGTCCGACGGGCGGGTCGAGCTCGGCCTGGGCGCGGGCTGGTTCGCGCAGGAGCACCAGGCGTTCGGCCTGGGGTTCCCCGAGACCTCCGAGCGCTTCGACCGGTTCGAGGAGCAGCTCGAGATCATCACCTCGCTGTGGTCGATGCCGGTGGGGGAGCGGTACACCTTCGAGGGCGCCCACCACCGGGTCGTCGACAACCCCGGTCTGCCCAAGCCGGTCCAGGCGCAGGTGCCGCTCGTCATCGGCGGCGGCGGGAAGCGCCGGACGCCGCAGCTGGCGGCCGAGTACGCGACCGAGTTCAACATCGGCTTCTGCGACCTCGACGAGGTCGCCGCCCGGGTCGGGAGGGTGCGGGCGGCCTGCGCCGCCGCGGGACGGGACCCGGCGACGCTGGCGGTCTCGTACGCCGCGACGACCGTCGTCGGCCGGGACGACGCCGAGGTCGCCCGGCGGGTGGCGGCGATCGGCGCGGACCCCGCGGAGCTGCGCCGGGACGGGCTGTGCGGCACGCCCGCCGAGGTCGTCGACCGGCTCGGTGCGCTCGCGGCGCTCGGCGTCGACCGGGCCTACGTCCAGCTCCTCGACCTCGCGGACCTCGACCACGTCGACCTCGTGGCGGGCGAGGTCATGCCGCAGGTCGCCTGAGGCGGCCGGGCCGGCCGCGCGGGGTCAGCCCTTCGCGCGGCGGGCCAGGTACCCGCCGAGGTCGGCGGCGGCGAGGTGCCGCTCGACGACCGGCAGCACCTCGGCGACGGTGACGTCGCGGCCCAGCTCGGCGGACAGCGACGTGACGCCGGCGTCCGCGATCCCGCACGGGACGATCGCGCCGAACGCCGTGAGGTCGGGGTCGCAGTTCAGCGCGAAGCCGTGCATGGTCACCTGCCGGCTGACCCGGATGCCGATCGCGGCGACCTTGCGCTCGGGCCGGCCCCGTCCCGACGGGCCGTCGGCGGCGACCCAGACCCCGGAGCGGCCCTCGACCTTGCCGGTCACGAGACCGAGGTCGGCGCAGACGTCGATGAGCACCTGCTCGACGCGCCGCACGTACGCGACGACGTCGATCGGGGCCGCGAGCCGCACGACCGGGTAACCGACGAGCTGGCCCGGACCGTGCCAGGTGATCTTCCCGCCGCGGTCGACGTCGTGCACCGGGGTGCCGTCGGACGGCCGCTCGTGCGGCTCGGTCTGGCTGCCCGCCGTGTAGACCGGCGGGTGCTCGAGGAGCAGCACGGTGCCCGGCTCGGTGCCGGCGACGACGGCGGCGTGCAGGTCGCGCTGCCGCTGCCAGGCCTCGAGGTAGTCGACCCGGTGCTCGCCGAACCCGACCCGGACGACGCGGACCGGACCGGGCAGGTCGACGGCTGCGGCGGGGACGGCAGAGGCGGTCGTGGGCACGGCGGACGTCGGGGCGGACATGCCCGTCAGCCTACGTCGCGGTCCCGGTCGGGGCCCTCGCCGGTGACGGCGTCCGGTGCCGCGGCCTCCGGCCAGCGCTGCCGCGACCGGCGCCGGACGACGGCGACGAGCGCGCGGCGCAGCGCCTCGACGTCCTCGACGGCGTCGGCGAAGTAGCCCTCGGCGACCTCGATGTCGCTCGCGCGCAGGTACGTGCGCCGTCCGGACTCGGTGAGGCTCACGACGACCCGCCTGCGGTCGGCGTCGTCCCGGTGCCGCTCGACGTAGCCGGAGCGCTCGAGCCGCTCGACGGTGCGGCTCATCGTCTGGTCCTCGACCTGGACGGCGGCCGCGAGCTCGCGCTGGGTCATCGGCCGGGTGCCGAGCACGTGGAGGACGGCGAGGCTGGCGTGGTTGAGGTCCCAGCGCGCGAGGTGGGTGTTCCACTCGTGCTCGACGAGGCGTGCCGCGGACGACAGGAGCCGCCCTGTCGGCCACGTCTCGATCGGGTCCACGGCGTAACGGTACGCCCCGCGCGTCGGACCTTCGAGGTGCGGCCGGTCGCGCCGGGCAGCAGTATTGTCGGCGCTGCTCAGCATGCTGAACATTCTCGGCGGGTCGAACTCCCGGCCCGCCGGGCGTCCATCGCCCCCGATCCCGGAGCCTGACCCGTGACCGCCGAGCTCGACACCGCCTCCGACTCCCCGCCCGCCGGGCCGCAGGGCCTGTGGCCCCGGCTGCGGCACTGGCTGCGCACCCGCCGCTGGTTCCTCCTCGGTCTCGCGTTCGTCATCGCCTGGCTCGCCGTCGGTGGTGTCGCCGGGCCGTACTCGGGCCGGCTCGCCGAGGTGCAGAAGAACGACGCGTCGTCCTTCCTGCCGTCCGACGCCGAGTCGACGAAGGTGTCGGACCTGCAGGCGAAGTTCGCCCAGACGCAGTCGTTCCCGGCGTTCGTCCTGCTCGAGTCCGACACCGCGCTGACCCCTGAGCAGCTGACGGCCTTCCAGGCGTTCGCCGAGCGGATCCCGTCGGTCGAGGTGCCGGTCGCCGGTGCCGCCGCGACGAAGGTCGGTGACTTCCTCGTCCCCGGGCCGATCCCCGTGGTCCCGTCGCAGGACGGCAAGGCGGCCCTGGCCCTCGTGAACTTCGACGTCAAGGACATCGGCATCACGCTCGCGGACGGCGAGAGCCCGATCCAGCGGTCGGTCCAGGAGATCCGGGCGCTCGAGGGCTCGGTCGAGACCGCGGGTGCCCAGGTCTACGTCGCCGGCCCCGGCGGCCAGCTCGCCGACCTCGTCGAGGCGTTCGGCGGCATCGACGGCGTCCTGCTGCTCGTCGCGCTCGCCGCGGTGCTCGTCATCCTCCTCGTCGTCTACCGCAGCCCGGTGCTGCCGTTCCTCGTGATCTTCACGGCGGTCTTCGCGCTGAGCCTCGCGAGCGTCGTCGTCTACTTCCTCGCGAAGAACGACGTCATCACGCTCGACGGCCAGGCCCAGGGCATCCTGTCGATCCTCGTCGTGGGCGCCGCGACCGACTACGCGCTCCTGCTCGTCGCGCGCTACAAGGAGGAGCTGCGCCGGCACGACGACCGCTTCGAGGCGATGCGGTTCGCGTGGCGGCGCACCCTGGAGCCGGTGCTCGCCTCCGGCGGCACGGTCATCCTCGGCCTGCTGTGCCTGCTGCTCTCCGACCTCGGGCCGACCCGCGGCCTCGGGCCGGTCGGCGCGATCGGGATCGCCGCGGCGATGCTCTCGGCGCTCACGTTCCTGCCGGCGGTCCTCGTCGTCCCGGGCCGGACGACGTCCGGGGAGCACGGCCGCTGGATCTTCTGGCCGGGCGTCCCGCACGTCGGCAGCCGTGGCGCCGAGACCAGCGGCATCTGGGCCCGGGTCGCACGGCTCGTCGGCACCCACCCGCGCCGGGTCTGGGTCGTCACCGCGATCGTCCTCGTCGGGCTCGCCGCCTGGCTGCCGACGCTCAAGGCGGACGGCACGAAGCAGTCCGACGTCTTCCTCGTGACCGTCGAGTCGGTGACCGGCGACGAGCAGCTCGCGCAGCACTTCCCGGGCGGCTCCGGCAGCCCGACGATCGTCGTCGGTCCGGCCGCGGACGCCGACCGGCTCGTCGCCGCCGTCAAGGGGGTCCCGGGGGTCGCCTCCGTCGTCCCGACGACGGACGCGCCCGCCGGTGCCCCGGGTGCCGCGACGGCGCCGCCGAAGGTCGTCGACGGGCTGGTCCAGCTCGAGGTGACCCTCAGCGACCCGGCCGACTCGCCCGCGGCCGACGACACCGTCCGCGCACTGCGGACGACGCTCGACGGGGTGAGCGCCGACGCCCTCGTCGGCGGGGTCACCGCCCAGAACCTCGACGTCCGGGACATCTCGGCGGCGGACCGCAACCGGATCATCCCGCTCATCCTGCTGGTGATCTTCGTCGTCCTCGCGCTGCTGCTGCGCTCGCTCGTCGCACCGGTGGTGCTCATCGTCGCGAACGTCCTGTCGTTCGCGGCGACGCTCGGGACGGCGGCGCTCGTGTTCAACCACGTCTTCGACTTCCCCGGGTCGGACCCGAGCGTCGTGCTCTACGGGTTCGTCTTCCTCGTGGCGCTCGGCATCGACTACTCGATCTTCCTCATGACCCGGGTGCGCGAGGAGTCGATCCGGCAGGGCACCCGGCCCGGCATCCTCACCGGGCTGTCGGTCACCGGCGGCGTCATCACGAGCGCGGGCATCGTGCTCGCGGCGACGTTCGCGGCGCTCGGCGTGCTGCCGATCCTGTTCCTCGCCCAGATCGCGTTCATCGTCGCCTTCGGCGTCCTGCTCGACACGCTCGTCGTCCGGTCGCTGCTCGTTCCGGCGCTGTCGCACGACATCGGCCGCCGGGTCTGGTGGCCGAGCCGGCTGGCCCGGGCGGAGCAGCCCGCGGACTGAGCCCCGCGGGCCGGGGCCCGTGGACGACGGACGGCGGCGCCACCCCGCACGGGTGACGCCGCCGTCCGCGGTCCGGCCTGCGGTCAGCGCTGGTAGACCCGCAGGTAGTCGATCGAGTACGAGGCCGGGAACGCCGTCGAGGCGTCCGGGCTGCCCGGCCAGCGGCCGCCGACCGCGAGGTTGAGCCGCACGTAGAACGGCTTGGCGAACGCGTCGTCCAGCCACGAGGTTGTCGCCGACGTCCGGCTGTAGGTCAGCTTCCCGTCGATGTACCAGCGGATCTCGCCGCGCTCCCACTCGGTGGCGTAGGTGTGCCACCCGGCGGAGACGTCGAACGGGGTCGTCGCGACGCTGACCTGCTTGGGATGGGTGCCGTTGTAGTCGTACCAGATCGTGTGGTGGATCTTGTTCGACGTGTCGGCCCCCGGGCCGCTGCCGACGGCCTCGAGGACGTCAAGCTCGCCGGTGCCGCCGCCGACCGGCCGCAGCCAGAACGCCGGCCAGAGGCCCTTCGACTCGCCGGCCGCGAGCGGCAGCTTCGCGCGGATCTCGAAGCGGCCGTAGGTCCAGGCGTTCTTCGTCTTAAGCATCGCCGACGTGTAGGACCGGCCGCCGGGGAAGCGTGCGTCGCTGCTCCCGCAGGTGACGGGGGTGGGCTCGCGGCGGGCGCGCAGGGTGAGGACCCCGGCGGACGCGGCGATGTTCTCCGGCCGGTTCATGAGGCAGGCGAGCTCGGCGTTGCCGTCGCCGTACGTCGACCGGTTCTCGACGGCCCAGTCGGCCGGGTCGACGGCGCCGTCGAACTCGTCGGACCAGACGAGCCGCCAGCCGGCCGGGGCGGGGGCGGCGGTGGTCTTCGTCGGTGTCGGTGCGGGGTCGGTGGTCTTCGTCGGCGCCGGAGCGGTCGCGCTGCCGTCGCCGACGGTGGGCGACGGCGAGGGGGTGGCCGTCGGGGACTGCGAGGCGGTCGGGTCCGGCTCCGCGGTGGCGGAGGCCGACGGCGACGCCGGGACGGGCACCGGTGCCGCGGCGGCGTCGGGCGCGGGACCGCGGTCGACGAGCTTGACGTCGTCGACGAAGAACGAGGCGCCGGCCGGGAGGGCCCTCCCGAGGACGTTGAGGTCGAGCGTCGCGCCGTCCGAGGCGGCCGTGTAGTCCACGGCGACGCGGTGCCAGCCGGTGTCGCCGGCGACGACGGTCCGCGTCCGCTCGCCGAGCAGCGTCCCGCCCCGGTACTCCATGAGCCGGACGGCGAGCCGGCGTCCGGCGACGTCGGCCTTGACGTAGGCCCGGGCCCGGTAGCGGTGCCCGGCGACCGTCTTCGCGACGGTGTTCACGGTGTCGTTGAGCGCGCCCGTACGGGTCGTCGAGCCGCTGTTCGTCACGAGGGCCGCCCAGTCGCCGTCGTGCCCGGGGCTGACCCGCTCGAGGGTGAAGGGGGCGCTGGTGTACCAGCCGGCGAGGCCGTCCTCGAAGTCGCGGTTGGCGACGAGGTTGGTCGTCGTCGCCTGGGCGACGCCCGCGGCCACGGAGCCGCCGACGACGACGGTCGAGGCGAGGACCACGGCGACCGCGCGTCGTCCGGGGCGGACGGACCGGGAGCGGTCGTTGCTGTGGCGCACGAGCATCGCCGGGGTCACCTGGTGTGACTGATCCGCGCGATGCCGGGGCCCTGGCCTGGCCTGGTCGACGATCACGGTTGCGGAATGTAGCGGCGGATCCCTCGTTCGGCCCATGTGCGGACGGTAGTGGTGACGTGACGTCCTGGTGGGCCCAGCAGGAAGCCCGTCGCGGGGTTCCTCCGTGCGACCTGCGAAAACGCCGCCAACGCCCGGTGGTGCGGATGGGGCTGGTGGGACTGAAGTAGTGACTCAGATCACTACGACGAACATCCCGAAACGGTCTCCATAACGTGCCCTTGATCCGGTAGCGCCGGATGCGGGGACGGGTCGTCCTGGCAGGGTGGACCCATGAGCCCACGTGTCGCCCTCGTCGGGTACGGCTCGGCCGGGCGGGGCATCCACGCCCCGCTGCTGGCGGCCGCGGGAGCCCCGCCGGCGGTCGTCGTCACCGCGGACGCCGGGCGCGCGGCCCAGGTCGCCGCGGACCTGCCGGCCGCCCTCGTCGTCCCCGACCTCGGTGCGGCCCTGGCGACCCGTCCGGACCTCGTCGTCGTCGCCTCGCCGAGCGGCGTCCACGGCCTCAACGCGCTCGCGTGCATCGAGGCGGGGGTGCCCGTCGTCGTCGACAAGCCGCTCGCCGTCGACGGCCGGCAGGCCGCGGACGTCGTCGACCGGGCCGCCGCGCTCGGGGTGCCGATGACGGTGTTCCAGAACCGGCGCCTGGACCCGGAGAACCTCACGCTCGCGCGGCTGCTCGCGGACGGGGCGCTCGGCGAGGTGCACCGGTTCGAGCGGCGCTGGGAGCGCTGGCGACCGGTGCCCAAGGACCGCTGGCGGGAGAACGCCCCCGCGGCCGAGGGCGGCGGCATGCTCCTCGACCTCGGGCCGCACCTCGTCGACATCGCCCTGCTGCTGTTCGGCCCCGCCGTCGCCGTGTACGCCGAGACGGCCGCCTGGACCACGCGCGCCGAGGACGAGGCCTTCCTCGCCGTCGAGCACGCGGGCGGTGTCCGCAGCCATCTCACGGCGTCGTCCGTGGCCGGTGCGCCCGGTCCGCGGACCCGGGTGCTCGGCTCCGCGGGTGCCTACGTCGTCACCCGGTTCGAGGCCGAGGCGCACGCCTTCGGCGGCTTCGAGGACGAGCCCGGGTGCACCGGGTGGCTCGTCGCGGGGGAGGAGCGCACCCCGGTGCCGACCGCGCCGGGCGGGCACGGCGACTTCTACCCCGCCGTCCTCGCGGCGCTCGCCGGCCCGGACGCCGCGGCACGGCAGGCGGCGATGCCGGTCGACCCGCGGGACGCCGTCGCGACTGCCCGGGTGCTCGACGCCGCGCGGGTGTCCGCCGAGCAGCGGCGGGTCGTCGAGCTCGGCTGAGGACCGCTGCCTGCCGGGCAGCGCTGCCTTCCGGGCCGGTCAGCCCATCCCGACGAGCGTGGCGTTCGCGGCGGCGTCCAGCGGCTCCCGCGGCGGGACGGCGAGCCCGAGGTGCTCGAGGACGGCGTTCGCGGCCCGCCGGCCGGACACGAGCGCACCCTGGATCGAGGCGGAGTCCCGGTGGTCGCCGGCGACGAACCGGCCGCCGCCGAGGGCGACCGGACGGCGGACGTCGAGCGGCGGGTCCATCGCCGTGAGCGCCTGCGGGATCGCGTGCGTCACGAGGAGCTCCCACCGGCTCGTGTCGAAGCCGTAGACGTCCCCGAGCTGCACCCGCAGGGTCTTCTCGGTCGCCGGGTCACCGGCGTCGCCGAGAACCGTCGACGCCACGAGCGCCCGGCCCGACCCGTTGCGGGACAACGGGTCCGGCGAGTACGACGGGGCCGCGTTGGTCATGACGACGGTGTTGACCAGCGGCCCGCGCCGGTCGCCGTCGACGTGCAGGGCCGCCGACGCCGTCGGCCGCTCCGGGGCGACGTGCCAGAACGTGGTCAGCGCCCGGACCCGCGGCACGGGCAGGTCGAGCAGCGCACCCGCGGTCGCAGGGTCGGCCGCCACGACGACCGCGCGGGCCGTCGTCCGGCCGTGCGACGTCTCGACGCCGTCCGCCGCGACGGCCCCGACCCGGACGCCGTACCGCACCGACCCCGCGGGCAGCCCGGCCGCGAGCTGGTCCGGCATGGCCTGCATCCCGGCCCAGGGCACCGCGGGGCTGCCCTTGACGAAGCTGCGGACGAGCAGCTCGACGAAGCGGCGGGACGTGCTGCCGTCGCTCTCCGCGAGGGTGCCGGCGAGGAAGGTGTCGACCACCTCGCGGCGCAGCGCACCGCGGACGCCGATGCGGTCGAGGAAGACGCCCCACGGCTCGTCGGGGGCGCTCAGCAGGTCCTGCGGGTCGCGCAGGGCGCAGCGCAGCGCCCAGCGCGCGAACGCGGCCTTCTCGCCGACCGAGCCCGGGCCGCGCAGGCCGCCGGAGACCGCCCGCAGGAGGCTCGACGGCGGGACGCGGCGCGGGTCGGCCATGAGGCGACGGCCGGCCGCGTCGGCGACGACGACCCCGGCCGGGAAGGACTGCAGCCGCAGCGCCGGGAGGTCGAGCACCCGCCGCGCCTCGGGGTAGGCCGGGTTGAGCAGCTGGAAGCCCCGGTCGCAGCGGAAGCCGTCGACGACGTCCGTCCGGACCCGGCCGCCCGGGCCGTCCGCGGCCTCGAGCACCGCGACGTCGAGGCCCGTCCGGGCCAGGACGCGGGCGCACGCGAGGCCGGCGAGCCCCGCGCCGACGACGACGACGTCGGCGCGCTCGGGCCCCGCGGCGCCGCCGGCGGGGGTGGCTGCGGGGACGGCTGCGGGCGCCGCCGCAGGGTCGGGGGTGACGGCGTTCGACGGGTCCGGGCTCACCCGGTCGACGCTAGCGCCGACCGGGTGCTCCTGCCGCGGCGAAACCCTGGGCTGTGGACGACGAACCGCCGGCCGGCCGGCGGCGACGGGGCCTGTGGACGACGGACGCACGCCGCGGCGGACCTGGGGCACCCTGTGCGGCGTGGATCATGACTCGTCTGCGTCCGGTGCGTCATCCGTGCCGTCGTCCGTGCCGTCGTCCGTGCCGCCTGTCGTCCCCGGTCTCGTCCTGGGCCGCCTCCTCGGGCGTGGCGCGCACGGCACCGTCTGGGAGGCCCGCGACCCGGTCACCGGTGACCGGCTCGCGGTCAAGGTCGGGCGGCGCCCCGACGACGCCCGGACCACCCGGGAGGCCGCCCTGCTCGCCCGGGTCGAACACCCGCACGTCGTGCGGCTGCGCAACCTCGTCGAGTGCCCCGACGGCACCCGCGCGCTGGTCCTCGAGCTCGCAGGCGGCGGCAGCCTCGCGGGGCTCGTCGCCGCGCGGGGACGGCTGGGGGCCGGCGAGACGGTGACGGTCGCGGTCGGCCTCGCGCGGACCCTCGCGGACCTGCACGCGCTCGGCCTCGTCCACGGCGACCTGACGCCCGGCAACGTGCTGCTCGCGGACGACGGGCGACCGCTCGTCGGGGACCTCGGCGTCGCCGGGGTGCTCGGACGGGCGGACGGCGAACGCTGGGGGACGGCGGGTTTCGCCGACCCGGCCGACGGGCCGGCCGACGACCCGGCCCGGGACGTGCACGCCCTCGGGGCGGTCGTGCGGTTCTGCCTCACCGGCTCCCCGGACGCCGACGCGGGCCCGGCCGGCGGTCACCCGACCGGCGCGGCAGCAGACGGGACGGCTGGGGCGACGTCGGACGCCACGGTGGACGCGCTGCTCGCCCTCGCCGACCTGTGCACCGGTGACCGCCCGGACCGGCGGCCGGACGCGGCCGAGGTCGCGCGGCTCGCGTGGGCGGCCGGGCCGGCGGCGCCGGTGCGGCTCGTCCGGAGCGCGGGCGACACCGCCCCGGACGACGCCGGTGCGGCCCGTGCCCGGGAGGCGCGGGACCGGGTCACCGCGGCGCTGCTCGGCCGGTCCGACGCCGGTCCCGGAGCGGTCGAGGTCACGCGCCGCGTCCGGGACGCCGCCCGGTCAGCGGCGGACCGCCAGGCTGCGGCCGCCGAGGCCGGCCGGGAGCGTCGCCGGCGCCGGCTGCGGCGTGCGGTCCGGACGGGGACGGTGCTCGCCGGAGCCGTGGGCGTCGGCGGCCTGGTGGCGGTGCTCGCCGCCGCGTGGCTCGTCGACGACCGGCCCGGCGCGCCCGGCGCCCGCCCCGGGCCGGCGGGGCCGTCACAGCCCTCGGGGACCGGGCCGTCCGGGGAGCGGCCGTCGGCTGCGCCGCCGGTGTCCGGGGCCGGTGCGGCGTCCCCGGGCGGTGCGGCGCGGCCCGCGCCGACGGCCGTCGTGCGCGCCGTCGAACGGCTCGCCGCGGCGCGGGCCGAGGCGCTCGGGTCGGTGTCGGTCGAGGGGCTGCGCTCGGTCGACGAGACGGGCTCGCCGGCGCTGGCGGCGGACCGGGCGCTCGTCGACCGGCTCGCTGCGCGCGGGCTGCGGCTGGCCGGGCTGAGGTTCACGGTGTCCCGGGTGCGGGTGGTCCGCGCCGAGGGCCCGACGCTGACGGTGACGGCCCGGGTCGCGACGTCCGCGCACCGGCAGGTCGGCACGGACGGCGCCGTCGTCACCCGGGTCCCGGCGGGCGCGCCGCGCCCGGTCCGGCTCGTGCTCGTCGAGACCGCGGACGGCTGGCGGGTCCGCAGCGTCGCCCCGGCCTGAACCGGGCGGGGTCAGGACTGCGCGCGCAGCCACTCCGCGGCGGAGTCGAGGTCCGGGTGCCGGAACGAGAACCCGGCGTCGAGCAGCGCCTTGGGCAGCATCCGCTGGCTCGCGAGGACGTCCGCGGCGAACTCGCCGAGCACGGCCCGCAGCGCGATCGCCGGCGCGGGCAGGAGGGCCGGACGCCGGAACGCCCGGCCGAGCGTCTTGGTCAGCTCGCCCTGGCGCTGCGGGTTCGGCGCCGAGAGGTTCACCGGGCCCTCGACGTCCTTGTCCAGGAGGAACTCCAGCGCGGCGGTCTCGTCCTCGAGCGTGATCCACGGCCACCACTGCCTGCCGTTGCCGAGCGGCCCGGCGACGCCGAGCTTGAGCAGCGGGAGCAGCCGGCCGAAGGCGCCGCCGGTCGGGGACATGACGAGCCCCGTGCGGGCGTACGCGACCCGGATCCCGGCCTGCGCGGCGGGCACGGCCTCGGCCTCCCAGGCGTGCACGACCTCGGCGAGGAAGCCCTCGCCGGCCCCGGACGTCTCGGTGAGGACCTCGTCGCCGCGGCTGCCGTAGTACCCGACCGCCGACCCGGAGACGAGGACCCGGGGGAGCGGGTCGAGCTTCGTCAGCGCCTCGACGAGGGTCCGGGTGCCGAGCACCCGGGAGTCCCGGATCTGCCGCTTGTAGTCGTCGGTCCACCGGTGGTCGCCGACGCCGGCCCCCGCGAGGTGCACCGCGCCGTCCACGCCGGCGAGCCCGTCGAGGTCGACGGTGCCGCGCTCGGGGTCCCAGCGGACCTCGTCACCCGCCCGGGGCGGACGACGGACCAGCCGGACGACCTCGTGGCCCGAGGCGTGCAGCCGGGTGACGAGGGCGGTGCCGATGAGACCGGACGCGCCGGTGACCACGATCTTCACGCCTCCCATCGTGGCCTGTCCCCGGCGCCGCCGCCCGCCGAGACACGGGCCGCGTGCCGCCCGGTCGGGATCGGGCACGATGGCGGGTGTGAGCGACGACAGCGGCGACGGCGGGTCCGGGGCGGACGACGGGGTCGCGGTGACCGCGCTCGCGGTCAACGTGACGATCCCCGAGCACCTGCGCTGGACCGACACCCGGCGCGGGGAGACGTTCCTGCTCATGACGCTCAACGTCCGGCTGCTCCCCGACGGGCACCTCGCCGCCAAGGCGTACGGGCGCCCGGTCGCCGGCGGCCGCGGTGCGTACGTCTCGTTCCCCGTGCCCGACCGCCCCGAGCTCGCCCGGCTCGTCGCCGCCGGGGCCGAGCGGGCGGCGGCGATGTGGGCAGCGCACCGCGGTCCGCGCTGACCCGGCAGCCGCAGCGACCGCACGGGCAACGGCCCCGACGACGCGGACGGCGCCGCCCCCCGAGGGGGCGACGCCGTCCGGACGTGCGGTGCGGGTGCCGTCAGAGGCCGAGGTCGGCCTCGAAGGCGCCCTCCTCGAGGCGGGCCTTGACCGTGGTGAGGAAGCGCGCGGCGTCCGCGCCGTCGACGATCCGGTGGTCGTACGACAGGGCGAGGTAGACCATCGAGCGGACCGCGATCGTCTCGCCGCCGTCGCCGTCCTGGACGACGACCGGGCGCTTGACGACGGCGCCGGTGCCGAGGATCGCGACCTGCGGCTGGTTGATGATCGGGGTGTCGAAGAGCGCGCCGCGGCTGCCGGTGTTCGTCAGCGTGAACGTGCCGCCGCCGAGCTCGTCCGGGGTCACCTTGTTGTTGCGGGTGCGGTCCGCGAGGTCGGCGATCTTGCGGGCCAGGCCGGCGATGTTGAGGTCGCCCGCACCGTGGATGACCGGCACGAGCAGGCCGCGCTCGGTGTCGACGGCCACGCCGAGGTTCTCCTCGCCGTGGTAGACGACCTCGTCGCCCTGGATGCTCGCGTTGACGACCGGGTAGGCCTTGAGGGCCTCCACGGCCGCGAGCGCGAAGAACGGCAGGAAGGAGAGCTTGCTGCCCTCGCGGGCCTCGAAGTCGCTCTTGGCCCGGGCCCGCAGGCGGGCGATCCGGGTGACGTCGACCTCGACGACCGTGGTCAGCTGGGCCGCTACCTGGAGCGACTCGACCATGCGCTGCGCGATGACCTTGCGCAGGCGGGACATCTTCTCCGTCGTCCCGCGCTTGGCGGACACGCTCGCAGCGGGCTTGGCCGCCGCGGTCGCGGCCGGGGCGGCCGCGAGCA
>NZ_MWLL01000156.1 GCF_002198675.1 Kineosporia sp. R_H_3
CGGAGGTGCTCGCCGACAAGCGGGCCTCGACGCTGCGGCTGCGCCGGCTCGCCCCGACCGTCCTCTCGGCCGCGGGGGCCAGACCCATCGAGCGCAGCACCGACAGCACCGTGTCCGGGCCGGCCTGGGCCGAGACGACGGTCGGGGCGAGCCGGCGCAGCCGCAGCGTCGAGGCCCGCTTGTCGGCGAGCACCTCCGAGAGCGCCGCCTCGTCGTCGCAGCGGATGTACGAGCCGGCCGCCCCGACCCGGACCCGGCCGTGCCGTCGGGCGGTGTCGGTGACGAGGTACTCCAGCGGCTGCGGCACCGGGGTCCGGCTCCAGGCGGTGAGCCCGCTGAGCATGTCGTCGCCGGTGCGGCCGGCGTCCAGGGCCCTGCGCACCGAGGCCGGGGTGAACCGGTAGACGGTCGCACCGCCGCGGCTCTCGACGTCCGCCATGAGGGCGAGGTCGCGGGCGAGCCCCGGCTCGAGCGGGCCCGGGGCGACGGCGGTGAGGTCCGCCTGGAGCAGGACGTGGTCGACCGGCTCCGGCAGGACGGCGGCCAGCGCGTCGGCGGCCGCGGTGAGCGCGTCGGCACTGTCGAGCACCGGTCGCCCGCCCGGACCCGCTGCGGCGGAGGCGGTCTGCGCGTCGGGCGGGCCGAGCAGGGCGCGGCCGTGGTCGGCGAGCGCACCGGCCCCCGTGACGCCGAGCCAGGCTGCCTCGACGAGCGCGCGGTCGACGAGCAACGAGCGCATCCGGCCCGTCCGGCGCGGCGCCGCGGTGTCGACGCGGGCGTGCACGGACGCGGGGTCGACGACGGCCGCGGCGTCCGACGCCGACGCCTTCGCCTCGCCGAGCGTGCGCAGGACGAGCGCGCGCACCTCGGGTGCCGAGGCCCGCTCGACGGTGGGGGACAGGGCCGTGCGGACGGCGTCCCGCTCGTCGCGCGTGCCGACCAGGCCCGGGCAGCGGGTCGTCGTGAGCCAGGCGCCCGCGAGCACCGCCCAGCGGTCGGGCACCTCGAGCGCGAGCCAGGCGTCGAACGCGGGGGTCGGCGCGAAGTGCGGGTCGGCCTCGCCGTCGTCCGCGACGAGCCCCGCCGCGTAGGCGACCTCGACGACGAGCGCCGCGGTGGCGTCGTCCACCTCGAGCGCCTGGGCGGTCCGGCGCTGCTCGCGGACGCCGAGCCCGCCCGAGCGCAGCACCGGCGGCGGGGTCGTGCCCCACAGCTCGCCGAGCGCCTCGACGAGCCGGGCGGCCTCCGCGGCGGCGCCGGCGGCCGTGCCGCGCACCGCGGCCTTCGAGCGGTCCCGGACCGTGAGGGCGGGCGGGCCGGTCACCGGTGTCCGGTGCACCCGGCCGCCGCGCAGCACGAGGCCGACCTCGCGGGGCAGGACGACGTGGCCGGCGTCCGCGACCGCGAGCAGCCCGTGCGCGAGGAGCCACTCGACGGGGCCGGTCGCGCTCGCCGTCCGGACCGCGCGGTCGGCGTCCGGGAGCGCACCGACGGGCGGCCCCCAGACGAGCCGGTCGAGGACGGTGCGGACGCCGTCCGGGGCGCCGGCGAGCAGGGGGTCGAGGGCGTCGGCGGTGCCGAGGTGCTCGGCGAGGCGGGTGAGCGCCGTTTCCGGGTCGCCCGTCGCGGGCAGCCCGAGGTCCTCCAGGAGCTCGGCGAGGCGCGACGGGCTGCGACGGCCGAGCGCCTCCGCGAGCGGCGGGCCGAGGCCGGCGGGGTGGGCGCCGAGCACGTCCCGCGCCGTCCGGACCAGGCGCAGGCCGCGCGGGGTGCCCCAGACGAGGGCGAGGTCGCGCAGGTCGTCGAGGACGTCCCCGGCGGGCGCGCCCCAGCGCCGGCTCACCTCGCCGGTCGTCGTCGGTTCGGGCAGCACCGCGAGCACCTCGACGACCTGCAGCGCGGGGGCGGCGAGCCCGTCGAGCACCCGCTGGACGCTCGCCCGGCTCGTCGCCCGGGCGCCGAGGGTCGTCAGGTCGGCCGGGAGCGGGACGCCCAGGTCGGGACGCCGTGCGAGCAGCCGCGCGAGCGCGCCGTCGTCCCGGCGGCGCAGGTCGTCGGCCAGGCTGCGCGGTGGGTCACGGCGGGCGGGGGGCATCCGCACCACGGTACGCGGTCGGCCCGTGCCCGGTGCCGCGGGTCAGCGCGCGGCGGGCTCGACCGCCTGCAGCGCCGGCAGCAGCGCGGCGACGTCGTCGAGGACCGACTCGGGTGCGTCGTACACGGGCGCGCCGGGCAGCGGCCAGTGCGCGACGACGTCGGTGAAGCCGAGCGCGGCGGCCCGGCCGACGACCTCCTCGAGGTAGCCGGCCGAGACGAGCGCGAAGGTCGGGGCGGCGTCGACGGACAGGTACCGCCGCAGCGTCGCCGGGTCGCGGCCGTCGGCGGCGAGGGCCTCGTCGACCTGGTCGGACAGCCGCGCGACGCCGTCCCACCAGGCGTCGTCGGTGCCGGCCTCGCTGCGCCGCAGGGTGCCCGTCGTGGCCCAGCCCTCACCGCGGCGTACCGCGAGCCGCACCGTCCGGGGGCCGTTCGCCGCGATGACGAACGGCAGCCGGGGGCGCTGCACGCACGCGACCGTGGTCCGGGCGTCGACGGCGCGGTACGCGGGGCCGTCGTGGGTCGTCGCAGCCCCGGTGAGCACCATGTCGAGCACGTCCACGAACTCCTCGAAGCGCGCGGCGCGCTCGCCGGGCGTGAGCTCCGGGCCGCCGAGCACCCGGGCGTCGTGGCCGGTGCCGCCGGCGCCGACACCGAGGACGGCGCGTCCGCCGCTGACGTCGTCCAGGCCCGCGAGCTCGCGGGCGAACGGCACCGGGTGCCGGTAGTTCGGGGACGCCACCCACGTGCCCAGCGGCACCCGGGTCGTCACGGTGGCCGCCGCGACGAGGGTGGGAACCGTTGCGCCCCAGGGGGTTCCCTCGAGCGGGTCCCATGTGAGGTGGTCGTAGGTCCAGAGGTGGTCGTAGCCGTCCGCCTCGGCCCGCCGCCACTGGTCGGCCTGCTCGGACCACGGACGCTGGGGAAGGATGATGAGACCGATGCGCACGGCGCGACGCTACCGGGTCTGGTCCGGGAGGCGTCCGGTGCGAGAGGATCCCGCCGGCAGGGCGACCTGCCCGTCGCCGCCCCGACGTCGCCCGCGGACCGCCGCCCGGTGGTCCCGCCCGTCGACAGGAGCGGTCATGACCCCGGCAGCAGTGCCCCTCGGCCCGTCCTCACCCGTGCGCGTCGCCGACGAGGCCGCCTGGCGGCCGCTCGAGGTGTGGTCCGTCCTCTGCCTCGTCGGTGGCGCCTACGCCGTCCCGCTCGTGCTCCCGACGCTCGGGGCGCTCCTGGCGACGCTGTCCTCGGGGTGGCGGCCGCGGACCCGGGTCGCGGTGGCGGTCGCCGTGCTCGCGCCGTTCGGGCTGCTGCCGGTCTCGGGCGTCGCGGTCGTCGTCGCGCAGACCGTCACCGCGACCGTGTCGGGCGTCCTGCTCGCGCTCGCGCTGCGCCGTCCGGCGGACTGACGCCGTCCGGACCGACGGATGCTTGCGTCGCACGGTACCGATGGCTACCTTGTGACGCATGGAACCGGGTGAGGCACGGCAGGTGCTGCCCCAGCTGCGCCGCGGCGCGCTGGAGTACTGCGTGCTCGCCCTGCTCCGCGGGCAGCCGCGCTACGGGTTCGACCTCGTGCGCGAGCTCAGCGAGGCCGACGGCCTGCTCACGAGCGAGGGCACGATCTACCCGCTGCTCTCGCGGTTGCGCAAGGACGGTCTCGTCACGACGACGTGGCAGGAGTCGGACGCCGGCCCGCCGCGGCGCTACTACGCGCTGACGGCGGACGGGCGCTCGGCGTTGGAACGCTTCGTCGTCGACTGGCGTCGGTTCCGCGACGGTGTCGACCGGGTCCTCGGGACGACGCCGGCGCCCGGCCCGGGGAGGGGACGGGTCGCCACGGCGGCCGACGGTACGGACGGCGGCCAGGTCGGCACCGTCACCAGCAGCACTGGCGCGGGCGGGCAGCCCGGCCCCGGGAGGAGCGAATGATGTCGGTTGGCCTGGACCATCCGGAGGTGACGCGGTTCCTCGCGCGCCTCGACGAGGCGGCGGCCGCGCTGCCGCCGGGGCGCCGCGAGGAGCTCGTCGCGGAGATCCGCGACCACCTGCGGGACGCGCTGTCGGTCGGCGCGGGCGACGAGGCCGCCCTCCGGGAGACGCTCGACCGGCTCGGCGACCCGGCGGACATCGTCGCCGCCGAGGCGGACGGCGCGCCACCCGCGGCGGCCGCCGCACCCGTCACGCCCGTCTGGCAGACCGGCCCGCCCGGGCAGCAGCCGTGGCCGGCGCCACGGGTCTCGCCCTGGGGCGGGCTGGAGATCGCCGCGGTGCTGCTGCTCACGGCGGGGACGGTCGTCGTCCCGGTCGTCGGGCCGCTCGTCGGGCTCGTCCTCGCCTGGGTCTCCGAGCGCTGGACCCGTCGCGAGAAGGTCGTCGCGACGGTGCTCACGATGCTGCCGGTGGCCGTGCTCGTCGCCGGCGCGCTCGCCGTCCTCGTCGCGGTGCCGACGAGCTCGACCACCACGTACGACCAGTCCGTCCCGGCGCCGGTCGTCGCGACCGAACCCGCCGTCCCCGCGCCCTGACCCGTCTGCCCTCCGGAGGAACGTCGTGTTCATCGGCTCGTTCGTCGTCCTGCCCGTGCTGGCCCTCGCCCTGATGGGCCCCGTCATCGCCGGTGCTTACCTCGCCGTCCGGCTCAACCGCCGCGGCGCCTGACCCCCGCCGGGCGGCCGCGGCGGCGGGACGGCGTCCGCTGTCCAGAAACTGCACTACCGGCGTGGCGCCGGCCGGGTGAGGATGGTCGTCGCCCGACGACGACGTCCCGGCCCCGGAGGTTCGCTGTGCTGAGCAAGCCCCTGCCCTCGTACTCCTCCTCGACCGCCGACGTCCCGCTGCTCGGCGAGACCATCGGCGCCAACCTCGAGCGCACCGTCGCCCGGTACGGCGACCGGGAGGCGCTCGTCGACTGCGCGACGTCGCGGCGCTGGACGTACAACGAGCTCGACATCGCCGTGGACCAGGTGGCGCTCGGGCTGCTCGCGATGGGTGTCACCAAGGGGGACCGGGTCGGGATCTGGTCGCCGAACTGCGCGGAGTGGATGTTCGTCCAGTACGCGACGGCGAAGATCGGTGCGGTCCTCGTCAACGTCAACCCGGCGTACCGGGCGCACGAGCTGACGTTCGTCGTCAACCAGTCCGGCATGCGGGTGCTCGTCAGCGCGGTCGAGCACAAGGGGAGCGACTACCGGGCGATGGTGGAGTCGGTCCGCGGCGACTGCCCCGCGCTGGAGCAGGTCGTGCACATCGGCGAGCAGTCGTGGGCCGACCTCGTCGAGGCGGGTGGCCGGGCCGACCACCACCGGCTCGACGAGGTGATGGCGACCCTGTCGTTCGACGACCCGATCAACATCCAGTACACGTCCGGCACGACGGGCTTCCCCAAGGGCGCGACGCTCTCGCACCACAACATCCTCAACAACGGCTACTTCGTCACCGAGGTGCTCGGGTTCACCGTGGAGGACCGGGTCTGCCTGCCGGTGCCGTTCTACCACTGCTTCGGGATGGTCATGGGCAACCTCGGGGCGACCTCCCACGGGGCCTGCGTCGTCATCCCGTCGCCGTCGTTCGACCCCGGGCTGACGCTCAAGGCCGTGCAGGAGGAGCGGTGCACGGCGCTCTACGGCGTCCCGACGATGTTCATCGCCGAGCTGTCGCACCCGGACTTCGCCGCGTTCGACACCTCGACGCTGCGCACCGGGATCATGGCCGGCTCGCCGTGCCCGGTCGAGGTCATGAAGC
Organism: Kineosporia sp. R_H_3; assembly: GCF_002198675.1. Lineage (GTDB taxonomy): Bacteria > Actinomycetota > Actinomycetes > Actinomycetales > Kineosporiaceae > R-H-3. The sequence goes on from NZ_MWLL01000156.1 coordinate 5,845, forward strand.
GCGTCGTCGACGAGATGCACATGGCCGAGGTGACGATCGCCTACGGGATGACCGAGACCTCTCCGGTGTCGACGATGACGCGCCGCGAGGACGACCTCGACCGGCGGACGTCGACCGTCGGCACCGTGATGCCGCACGTCGAGGTGAAGATCGTCGACCCGGCGACGGGTCTGGAGGTGCCGCGGGGCACGGCCGGCGAGCTGTGCACCCGCGGGTACTCCGTGATGCTCGGCTACTGGGACGAGCCGGCGAAGACCGCCGAGTCGATCGACGCCGCGGGGTGGATGCACACCGGCGACCTCGCGGTGATGGACGCGGCCGGCTACGTGAACATCTCCGGCCGGATCAAGGACATGGTGATCCGCGGCGGGGAGAACATCTACCCGCGCGAGATCGAGGAGTTCCTCTACAGCCACCCGGACATCGCCGACGTCCAGGTCGTCGGCGTCCCCGACGTGCGGTACGGCGAGGAGCTCATGGCCTGGGTCGTCATGAAGGCGGGCCGGGAGGCGCTCACCGCGGAGGCGGTGCGGGCGTTCTGCGCCGACCAGCTCGCGCACTACAAGGTGCCGAGGTACGTGCACGTCGTCGACGGCTTCCCGATGACCGTCACCGGCAAGGTCCGCAAGGTCGAGATGCGGGCGCAGGCCGTGGAGATCCTCGGCCTCCAGGACGCCGCAGCGGTCCGGCACGCCTGACGCGACGGCCCCGCGGGGGCGACCAGGATCAGCACGAGGGGTGTGAGAACCGGCCCCCGGGGTACTGGGACGACGCCCCGGGGTGCGGTCGGCGGTGCCGGGGGGCACCGCCGGCCGTCACCGGGCAGTGCCGGCGCAGCCCCGCGCCGCCCGTCCCTCAAGGAGACCGTCATGAGACCCCTCGTCTGGGTGCTCGTCGTCCTCGTCGTCCTCGCGGTGGTCGCCGCGGTGGCCTGGACCGTCGTGCAGGGCCGGCGCCGCGCCGCGCTGCAGTCGCGGTTCGGCCCCGAGTACGACCGCGCCGTCGCGCAGTCCGGTGGCCGGCGCGCCGCCGAGTCGCAGCTCGCAGAGCTCGCCGACCGGCGCGACCAGCTCGACGTCCGTGACCTCGACCCCGAGGCCAAGGCCCGGTACGACGCGCAGTGGGCCGGTGTGCAGGCCCGGTTCGTCGACGAGCCCGGCCAGGCGGTCGCCGACGCCGACGGCCTCGTCACGGCCGTCATGCGTGACCGGGGGTACCCGGTCGAGGACTTCTCCGAGCGTGCCGCGATGCTGTCGACCGACCACGCGGACGTCGTGGAGCACTACCGCGCCGCGCACGACGCCCACGCCCGGCACATGCAGTCCGGTGCGGCCGACACCGAGGACCTGCGCCAGGCGTTCGTCCACTACCGCTCGCTCTACGGCGCGCTGACGGGCACCGCGGCCGACGCCGACGTGCGTCGTCCGAGCGACGACGCGACCCACTCCCCGTACGTCGTCGACGTCCGGGACGGATCCGCGCCCGACGGCAGCACCTGGTCGACCGACGAGGCCCTCGGCCGCCGGGAGGTCCGCCCGTGAGCACCCACGAGGACAGGACCGTCGCGATGCCCGTGACCCGACCCGAGGTCGGGCGCGAGCCAGGGCTCCCCGACGAGTGGGCGACCGACGACCGGCAGCCTGGTGAGCGGGCGACCGACGAGGGCATGCCGCCGGCCGACGCACCCGCGCAGACCGGCAGCCATGTGGCCGGCGCCGCGACCGAGCAGGCGGCGGGAGACGACCGGCTCACCCGGCTCGGCGGCCCGGACGGCCACGACGAGCCCGGCTGGCGCTCGGAGCTCACCACGGCGTCGAGGCCCGGCTCGGTCGGTGCGGACGGCGCGGCCGCGGACGACGCCTGGCGCCGGCTCGCCGGTGACTTCGTCGACGACCCGCGGCACGCCGTCGAGCAGGGCCGGATCCTCGTGCAGCAGGCCGTCGACGCGATGATGGCCAAGGCCGGCATCGGCCCGGACGGTGTCGCAGGGGACGGCCAGGGCGACACGGAGAACCTGCGCCTGGCGTTCCGCCGCCTGCGGGACCTGCACCGCTCGGTGAGCGGCATCTGAGTCAGGCTCTCTGACCCCGGACCGGGGTCAGCGTGGAGGATCCCGCGGCGGTGTGCCGCGGGATCCTCCACGCTCCTGCGTCTTCTAGGCCCGGACCGTGCGGCTGCGGAGTCGGACCGCCGTCATCAGCAGTCCCAGGGACAACGGGATCGCGAGCAGGGCGGCGAACGGCAGCAGGTCGGACGGCCTGAGCATCCACGCACCAGGTTCCCGTGCCGCGATCCCGGCATGGGTGACCACGATCCACGTGCCTCCCACCACGACGGCGGTCGTGAGGATGCCAGGACGGTTCCATACGGTCACCAGCCCCAGGCCGAGGGCCGCGCACGTCGCAACGGTGGCGAGGCCGCCGAGCGAGGCCAGTCCGAAGACCGAGTAGAAGCCGTGACCGGTGAACTCCCATGCGGTGCCGCTGGACTGCGACGCCGCCGCCGTTCGCAGGATCTGCGTCGCCCCGGTCGCCGTCCCGGCCAGCACGGCTGCGCCGACGACGACGCGGAGCCTGCGGGAGGCGTCCGGCCATGCCACCGCGGCGACGGCCCCGAAGACCGTCAGCCCGCCGAGCAACCCGACCCGGGCCTGCGGAAGCCCGGTCAGCGCGCTGAGGACGGCGACGAGGGCGGGCGCCGCGGCCGCAGCGGCGAAAGCCCGCCGTGCCGTGCGCGCCCGGCCCGCCAGCGCCACGCCGAGTGCCACGAGCCACACGACGTGGACGAGGACGGCGGTCGTCGTGAGCCCGAGCAAGGGCTCGGGACCCCACACGGTCGGCGTCCCCGTGAGGACGGGCGCCAGCTCGCCGAAGCCGAGGCCCAGCACGGCGAGGACGGCGCCGCTCACCACTGCGGCCGGGCCGAGCGCCGCGAACGAACGGAGCAGCGCGTCGTCGCGGCGGCACGCCTGCAGCCTCGACCGCCACTGCGTCGTCGCGTGCCCGAGCGTCGAGAGCGCTTCTCGCGCAGTCGGTCCGGTGCGGCCCTCGGCCTCGGCGGCGTCGAGCATGACGCCGAGCATCGCGTCGCCGTTCTCCGCCTGCCACTGCGCCGGGTAGAGCGCGAGCAGCCGGCGGAAGCGCCACGGGGTCGGGTCGGCGCTCACGCGGTCGCCCCGCGCAGCCGCAGCGCGGCGGTCGTCGACTCGGCGAGGCGCCGCAGCCGGGCGGCCTGCTCGGCGAGAACCGTTGCGCCGTCGGGGGTCAGCTCGTAGTACCGGCGCAGCCGGCCGTCGACGACCTCCTCGCGGGCGACGGCGACGTGGCCGTCGGAGAGCAGGCGGTCGAGGGCGCCGTAGAGGGTGCCCGGGCGCAGCCTGACCCGGCCGTCGGAGAGGTCCGCGACCTCGGTGATGAGGGCGTACCCGTGCCGCGGGCCGCTCGACAGGGCGGTGAGGAGGTAGACCGTGGGGTCGCGCATCTCGGTGACCATGGCGGAACCATAGTCAGCGCGCCGATATATGTCACGTGCCGATCTATGCGGCTCGGTCAGGCCTTGCGGGCCACCCCGCCCAGCGCCGGGGACTTGGTGCGCGGGGCGTCCGGGTCGTCGTCCGGGCGCCAGTCGTGGAGCGTGACGACACCGGGCTCGACGAGCTCGAGGCCCTCGAAGAACGCCGCGATCTCCTCGTGGGTGCGGCGCTTCATCGACGTCGCGACCTTCTCGTTGTACTGGGCGGTGGCCCGGTTCGCGATGCCGCTCTCGTCGACCGCGGGGTGCGAGACGACGAGGTAGCTGCCCGCGGGGAGCTCGGCGAGCATCGAGCGGACGATCGCGTACGGGTCCTCCTCGTCCGTGATGAACTGGAGCGTCATGAGGATGATCAGCGCGACGGGCTCGGAGTAGTCGAGCGTGCGGGCGGCCTCGCGCATGATGTTCGCGGGGTCGCGCATGTCGGCGTGGACGTAGTCGACCGTGCCGGGCTCGCCCGTCAGCAGCGCGTGCGCGTGGACGTTGACGATCGGGTCGTTGTCGACGTACACGACCTTCGTGCCGGGCTGGGCGGCCTGGGCCACCTCGTGGACGTTGTCCGCGGACGGCAGGCCGGTGCCGACGTCGAGGATCTGCCGGATGCCGGCCTCGCCGACGAGGAACCGCACGACCCGCTTGAGGAAGGCCCGGTTGCTCCGGACGCCTTCGACGATGCCGGGGTTGAGGGCGATGACCTTCTCCGCGGCCTCCTTGTCGGCCGGGTAGTTGTCCTTGCCGCCGAGCCAGTAGTCGTAGACCCGGGCCGGGTGCGCGACCGTCACGTCGATCGCCGGACGTGCCGTCTCCACCCCGCCGTGACCGGTTGGTTCAGCGTTCATGGGGACCGTCCTGTTTCGCCTCGAATGAACCTCGACGTCGCGAGCATAGCCAGCGTCCGTTTGGCCGAGGAAGCCCGTTCCGGTCACGGGTCGATACCACTGTCAGTGCCGAATCGGGCGCTCTCGGTCATGACCACGGATCGTGTTCGTGGCACTGCGTGAAGATACGGCCCTGGTGGACGCGCAGAGTCACCGTGCGAGCGCGGCTGCCGTGGCGTCGTCCGCGGGGTAGAAGGCCTCGACGACGAGCTCGGAGACGGTGACGTCGAGCGGTGTCCCGAACATCGTCACGGTGCTCACGAAGGCGAGCACCCGGCCCTCGTGGCGGAGCACCATCGGCACGGCCGGGTCGCCCGGGCGGCTGCCCGCGACGGTCACGCCGTCCGGGACGCGGTAGCCACGGACCTCACGCAGCAGCGCCTCGAGCCGCGCGTCGGCCGAGAGGTCGACCTGCTGACGGAGCCGGGCGAGCAGGTGCTCGCGCCACTGCGCCGCGTTGAGCACCCGGCGGACGAGGCCCCCGGGGTGCAGCGCGACCCGCAGCGCGTTGACCGGCGGCTCGAGGAGCTCGGGGGCCACCCCCGCCGTGAGCAGCGCGAGCCCGTCGGTCGCGTCGACGAGGTTCCAGTACCGGTCGACGACGAGCGCGGGGTACGGCTCGTGCCCGCGCAGGACGTGCCGCACGGCGTTGCGGACGGCGGACAGCCGCGGGCTGTCGAGCTCGGTCTCGTCGTAGACGGGGGCGTACCCGGCGGCGAGGAGCAACCGGTTGCGTTCGCGCAGCGGCAGGCCGAGGTGCCCGGCGAGGTGCAGCACCATCTCCCGGCTCGGCTGCGAGCGGCCGGTCTCGACGAACGACAGGTGCCGGGTCGAGACGCCCGCCGCCGTCGCCAGGTCGAGCTGGGTGAGCCGCCGCCGGCGCCGCCACTCGCGCAGCAGGTGGCCGAGCGGCGGTGTCCCCGCGTCCGCGCGGTCGGTCGCCTGGCTCATCGGGGCTCCTCGTCGGTCGTCGTCCGGCGTGCGCCCCAGCCTCTCCGGCCGGGGCGCACGCCGTCCATGACGTCCGAGGTCATGCCGCGCGGAAGAAGCCCGTCACGTCGGCGAGCCGGCCGTCGGCCGCGAGCACGGCGACGTCCAACCCGTGCGCCACGGGTGCGACCCCGTCGGGGCGCACGAGGTCCCAGTGCCACAGCAGCCGGTCGTGGTGCTCCTCGACGGAGCCGGTCGCGACGAAGCGGCAGCCCGGGTAGGCGCCGTGCACCCCGGCGATCATCGCGTCGACCTCGTCGTGGCCCCGGGCGGCGAACATCGGGTCGGCGTAGGCGGCGTCGTCGGCGAACACCTCGCGCACGAGGCTGCGGCGGGCAGCGGCGTCCGTCTCGTTCCAGGTCGCGATGTACTGCGCCACAAGGGCTTGCGCCCGGTCCGTCTGCGGCGTCGGTGTCTGCGTGGTCATCCCGGTCTCCCTGCTGCGGTCGTGCGGCCGGTCCGTCCGGCCGTCGTGGGACGACCTTCGCGCGACCGGCCGCGCGCCGTCGATGACGTGAGAGGTCATGCGCCGCAACAGGTCCGGCCGTCAGCCGCCGAGCAGACGCGAGACCTCGGCGAGCTGCGCCGGCGTCAGCGGGCCGTGCGCGAGCGCCCCGGCGTCCGCCTCCGCCTGGGCGACGGTCCGGACGCCGGGGATCGGCACCGTGACCGGGCTGCGGGCCCAGATCCAGGCCAGCGCGCCCTGGGCGAGGGTCCGTCCGCCGGACGTGAGCACCTCCCGGACCGCCGCGATCCGGCGGAGCCACTCGGGGTTCGGCCGGCCGTCGACGAAGTACCGCATCCACGCGGCGCCGCCGGCCCGGACGTCGTCCGCCGCGAAGGCCGCACCGTCGTCGTACTTGCCGGTGAGCAGACCCATCCCGAGGGGGCCGCGGTCGATGCTCGCCAGGCCTGCCTGCTCGCAGAACGCGAGCATCTCCGGGTTGTCCTCGAGCACGTTGAGCTGGTGCTGGACGGCGGTGCACGCCGGCCCGGCGGCGAACCGGCGGGCCCGCGCGAGGTCGTCCGTGCTCCAGCCGTACGCCCGGACGCTGCCGGCCGCGACGAGGTCCTCGAGGACGGCGCGGACGTCGTCGGAGACCGCCGGGTCGAGGTCGCCGACATGGAGCTGGAAGAGGTCGACCCGGTCGGTGCCGAGGCGGCGCAGGCTCGCCGCGAGCGAGGCGCGGACGTCGTCCGGCGTCACCGCGAGGCCCTCGACGCGCCGCTCGCCGTCCCGGACGCCGTACCCGAACTTCGTCGCGAGGACGACGTCGTCCCGCCGGCCCGCGACCGCGCGGCCGAGGACCCGCTCGCTGTGCCCGGCGCCGTAGTTCGCGGCGGTGTCGAAGAACGTCACCCCGGCGGCCATCGCGGCGTGCAGCGCGCGGACCGACTCGTCGTCGTCCACCGCGCCCCAGCCGGCCTGGGAGCCGCCCATCGTCCACGGGCCGCCGATCGCCCAGCAGCCGATGCCGAGCGCGCTCACCTCGATGCCGCTGCGGCCGAGGGTGCGGGTTGCCGTCCAGCTCCGGGCCTCGTTCTGCGTCTCGTTCTGCGTCTCGTTCTGCGTCATGACGGCGACGCTAGGACCTGGAGCGCGCTCCACCTCAAGCCCTGACCCGGCCCTGACCCGGAACGTTGACCTGGACCGCGCTCCAGGTCCTACGGTCGAGGCATGAGCCAGCCAACCGCGGCCCGGGACGGCCTGAGCGTCGGCGAGGCGGCCCGCGAGGCCGGCGTGAGCATCGACACCCTGCGTTACTACGAGCGCGAGCACCTGCTGCGCACCGAGCGGACGCCGAGCGGGCACCGCCGCTACTCCCCGGGCGACCTGGAGTGGATCGCCGTCCTCACGTGCCTGCGCGAGACCGGGATGCCGATCCGGCGGATGCGCGAGTTCGCGACGCTCGTCGGGGAGGACGACGACGCGACGATCGGCGCCCGCATCGACCTGCTCGCCGAGCACCGTGAGGACGTCCTGCGCCGGATCCGCGAGCTCGAGGCGAACCTCGCGCACGTCGAGGGGAAGATCGCCTACTACCGGGGGCGGTCGGCCGGCTGACGCCCGCGACCGGGCAACCTCGGACGGGGTCCAGGCACTTCTAGAGGGCAGGAGGTGGCCGTGGACGAGGGTCCGCCGGGGTTCCGCGAGTTCGTCGCGACGCGCTCGCCCGCGCTGCTGCGCCTCGCGTGGATGCTCACGCTCGACGCGGGCGCCGCGGAGGACCTCCTGCAGACAGCGCTGGCCCGCACCTGGCCGCACTGGGACCGGGTCGCGGCGGGCCGGCCGGAGGCGTACGTCCGGCAGGTCATGGTGCGGACCGCCGGCTCGTGGCGGCACCTGCGCTGGCGCGGCGAGGTCCCCGCGGGGCGGCTGCCGGAGGTCGCGGGCGGCGACCCGACAGGCGGTCACGACGACCGCGTCGTCCTCGCGCAGGCGCTCGCGGCCCTGCCGCCGGGGCAGCGGCAGGTCGTCGTCCTGCGCTACTACGCGGACCTGTCCGAGCGGGAGGTCGCCGGCCTCGTCGGCTGCTCGGTCGGCACGGTGAAGAGCCAGGCGTCCAAGGGGCTCGCCCGGCTGCGCGCCGGCCTCGCCGGGCCGACCTCCCCGGTGCTCGCCGACGTCCTCGAGGAGGGCCGCCCGACATGACCGACGACCTGCCCCGGACGCGCGGGGAGCGGCCCGGCGCCGACCCGCTGGTCGCCCTGCTCCGGGAGCTGCCACCGGACCTGCCCGACGTGCCCGACCGGTTCGAGCGGGTGCGCGCCGCCCGGGCCGGGCGCCGCCGGCGGGCGGTCCTGCTCGCGGCTGCCGCGGTCGTCGCCGTCGTCGGTACGGCAGGGGTGCTCGCCCGGGGCGCCGGGGCGCCGTCGTTCCTCGACCCCGGCCCTGCCGCCGCGACCGACGCGTCGACCTGCCCGCAGGTCTACGGGGCCGGCGGGGTCGACAGCGTCGACAGGGCCGGCCACCCGTGGGTGCCCGGGTCGCCGTCCGTGCCGGACGGTGGCGACCGGCTCGTGCCGCAGGCGGTGCCGCAGCGGGCGCTGCTCTGCCGGTACGCGCCGGCGGACGGCGCGGAGTTCAGGGCCGGGGCGACGGCGTGGGCCGGGCCCGCGCTGGCCGGCTCCGTCGTGCTCGTGGGACCGCTCGACACCCTCGCGGGCGACCTCACCTGGCTGCCCGAGGAACGGCTCGGCGCACCGCGCGCCTGCACCGCCATGGGCGGGCCGACCACCCGGTTCCTCCTCGGCCTGACCTACCCGGACGGCGTCGTCTGGGTCGCGGGGTCGGCGGACCCGAACGGCTGCGACCGGAGCTGGAACGGCCGGTTCGCGACGGGCACGAACCTCGGCCGCCAGCTCGCCGCGACGTTCGATGCGAAGACGTGGGTCGGCGGGGAGGCCTGGGCGGTCGACTACTCCGCCGAGGCCGGGCCGTGCTGGGCGCCCCGCTCGGGGCGGCTCGGGCAGGGCCGGGACCTGGTGCCCGCCGGTGCGACGTCGCTGCGGGTCTGCAGGGAGGACGTCGCAGGGACCTCGCCGACCTGGACGAGCGTCGAGCCCGCGGAGTACGACCGGCTGCTCGGGCTGCTCGACGACCTGCGCACCTCGGAGTGGGACTCGTCGTGCAGCATGCTCGACCCGGACGCGCCGACACGGACGACCTACGAGCTGCGGTTCGACTACCCGGCGGGGCCTCCCGTCGTCGTCCGGGTGGACCCCTCGTGCAGGCCCGCGGTGATGTCCGGTGACCGCGCGGCGGACGACGCGGGCCCGCTCGTCCCGGAGATCGAGCGGCTGCTCGCGGCGGGCTGAACGGCGGGCTGAACGGCCCGTACGCTCGACACGTGCAGCCCCCTCCCACCGGTCCGGTCGTCGGCTTCGACCTCGACATGACGCTCGTCGACTCCGCGAGCGGGATCGTCGCGACGATCACGGCCGCCTGCGCGGAGGTCGGGGTGAGCGTCGACCCGGAGGCCGCCCGGCGGTTCATCGGGGTGCCGCTCGAGGACACGCTGCGGGTGATCGCGCCGGACGTCGACCCGGTCGCCACGGCGGACCGGTACCGGGCGCTGTACCCGCAGACCGGGATCCCGCCGATCACCCTGCTGCCGGGTGCGGCCGAGGCGTTCGAGACGGTCCACGCACTCGGCGGGCGGGTGCTCGTCGTCTCGGCGAAGGTCGAGCCGGCGGTGCGGCGGGTCCTCGAGCACGTCGGGCTGAACGCCGGGGTGCACGCGCCCGACCTCGTCGTCGGCGGGCTCTTCGCCGCCGCCAAGGGCGTCCGGCTGGCGGCCGAGCACGCCGACGTCTACGTCGGCGACCACCCCGGCGACGTCGAGGCGGCGCAGGTGGCCGGGGCGGTCTCGGTGGCCGTCGCGACCGGCCCGCACCCCGCGGCCGACCTCGCGGCCGCCGGGGCGGACGTCGTCCTGCCGGACCTCACCGGGTTCCCGGCGTGGCTGCGGGCCTGGGCGGACGACGCGGCGCAGCGGACCGAGCGCGCGGGCTGAGCCCGGCGCGGACGCTGCGGGGCGGGTCAGTCCCGGCGGTGCGCGCGGGCCTGGACGACGAGGCCGGAGAACGAGATCGCGAAGCCGATCGGGCTCAGCAGGGCGAGCCCGACGAGCCACAGCGGCGCGTCACCCGTGCGGGCGAAGAACACCATGACGAGCGCGAGCACGAGGATCCCGACGAGGAACACGATGCCGCCGCCCATGACGAGGCGGTCGGCGAGGGTGCGCTGCGGCGGCGTCGACGTCACCGCCCCAGCGTACGACGGCGGGCCGCAGCGTCCCGCCGGGACCGGCAGGGGACGAACCGGGGCCAACCGCCCTGCGAAACCTCTTGCGCCTGCCGATAGCCTTCTCGGGCACAACCGGTTGCCGGTGCGTGCTGCCGGCGAGGGATCTGCGCGATCGAGGGTGTGACGTGCCTACAGGCAAGGTGAAGTGGTACGACGACGACAAGGGCTTCGGCTTCCTTGCGAACGACGACGGCGGCGACGTCTTCGTCCATGCGTCGGCGCTGCCTGCGGGTGTGTCCCTCAAGCCCGGTGCCAAGGTCGAGTTCGGTGTCGCGGAGGGCAAGCGCGGGCTGCAGGCGCTGTCCGTGCGCGTGCTCGAGCCGGTGCCGTCGGTCGTCAAGGCCACCCGCAAGCCGCCGGAGGACATGGTCGTCATCGTCGAGGACCTCATCAAGCTCCTCGACGACCTCGGCAACGGGCTGCGCCGCGGGCGGTACCCGGACAAGTCGCACGCGTCGAAGGTCTCGGCGGTGCTCCGCGCGGTCGCGGGGGACCTCGAGGCCTGACGCGCCGCGCCGGGCGGGTCAGGCCGGGCGGGCCCGGCGGCTGCCGCCGTCCCGCCGGGTGCGGCCCGCGAGGGTGAGCGCCGAGGCGAACCCGGACGCCGCCGTCCCGACCGCGGCGATGCCCAGGCCCCACGGCCCGGACAGCGGCAGCACGAGCCCGACGAAGCCGCCGGCGACCCAGGCGAGCTGGAGCACCGTCTCGGAACGCGCGAACGCCGACGTGCGGACCTCCTCCGGGACGTCGACCTGGACGAGCGCGTCCAGGCAGAGCTTGGCGAGCGACTGCGCGGTGCCCGCGACGAGCGCCACGGCGAAGACGGGCCACGGCCCGTAGGCCAGCGCCGCCCAGGCGGCGGCCAGCGCCGTCCCGGCGAGGGTGACGACGACGAGCCGCTCGGTGTCGACGCGCCGCAACCGGTTGCCGAGCACCGTGCCGAGGCCGCCGCCGACCGCGGCGAGCGCGACGACGACCGCGACGGCCGTCGTCTGGCCGAAGCCCGGGAGCGGGTCGGTGCGCAGCCGGAACGCGAGGAACAGCGTGAGGAAGCCGGTGAAGGCCCGCACCGTCGCGTTCCCGCGCAGCGCGAGCACGACCCGCGGGCCGATGCTGCGGCGGCCCCGCCCGCTCGCGGCGTCGGGGGCGGACGCCGCCCGGTCCGCTCCGGGGTCGCCGTCCGGCGCGCCGTCGTCCACGGCCGTGCTGTCGGCGTCCGTGCCCGACGACAGCAGCGCCCCCACCTCGCCCTCGCCGACGTCGACGACGGGCGGCAGGGCCAGGGCGAGGACGACGCCCGCGGCGAGCACGACGAACGCCAGCCTCAGCGACCACTGCGGCCCGGCCCACGCGGTGACGCCGACCCCGATCGGCGCGGCGACGACCATCGCCGCGACGCCGGCGAGCGAGATCCGCGAGTTCGCCGCGACGAGCCCGATGCCGCCCGGCAGGACGCGGGGGACCGCGGCCGCACGGGTCACGTGGTACGCCTTCTGCCCCACGAGGAAGCCGAACGCCGCGAGGTAGAACGACAGCGGCGTCGCGGCCGCCGCCGTCGCACCGACCGCCCCGGCCATGACCCAGGCGAGGAACGAGCGCACGAGCATCGTCGTCGCGAGCGCGTACCGCCGGCCGTGCCGGACCCGGTCGAGCAGCGGGCCGATGACCGGCGCGAGGAGGACGAACGGCACCATCGTCACGAGCAGCGAGGTCGCGACCCTGCTGCGGGCCTCCTCGGTGGGGACGGCGAAGAACACGGTGCTCGCGAGCGCGGTCGCGACGAGGGCGTCCCCCGCGGTCTGGACGATGTGCAGCTCGAGCACCCTGGCGAGCCCGGACTCCCCGGCGCCGCCCGCGTGGGTCGCCGAGCGGACGGCGCGGATCCCGCCGCGGGCGGCCCGGGCCGATGCCTGCGCGGTGGCCCGGCCGGCCCGGCGGGCCACCGCGCAGGCATCGG
>NZ_MWLL01000157.1 GCF_002198675.1 Kineosporia sp. R_H_3
GGCGCAGGAGGTGGCTCGCGACCGGCGTGGCGACGGCCGCGACGGCGGCGAGCACCGCGAGCCGGCGCGGTCCCCAGCCGAGCACCGGCACCGCCACGAGGAACAGCACGCCGTAGTAGGCGAGGATCACCGCGGCCGTCGCCACGCCGGTCGCGAGCCACCTCCTGCGCCGCGCCGCCCCGCGCGGCCCGGGCCCGAACGTCGCGTGGGAGGACTTCTTCACCGCCCCCGGCGACCTCGGGGCGACCCTCACGCTCTACGGGTACTACCCCGTCCTCACGTGGACGACGTACCTCTTCCTCGGGATGGCCGTCGGCCGGCTGCCCCTGGCGTCCGCGGCCGTCGCCGTCCGGGTCGCGGTGACCGGCGCCGTGCTCGCCGCCGCCGGGCTCGGCGCCCAGGCCCTCACCCTCGCCGCGGTCGGCGGCCCGGCCGCGCTCGGTGCGACGACCGGCGAGAACGCCGCGCAGGTGCTGCACCGGCTCTCGACGTCGTCCTACGGGACCTCGCCGACGGCGTCCTGGTGGTGGCTCGGCACGGCGGGCCGGCACAGCGGCACCGGACCGGACCTGCTCCACACCGGCGGGTCCGCGCTCGTCGTCCTCGGGCTGTTCCTCCTCGTCTTCGCCGCCCTCGACCGGGGCCGGGCACCGGTCGCCCGGCGGCTGCTCGCACCGCTCGTCGCCGTCGGCTCGGCGACGCTCACGCTCTACACGCTGCACGTGCTGCTCCTCGGGGCCACCTACGACTGGGACGGCCTGCGCGAGATCCCGCCGGGCGCCGTCCTCGCCGCGCACGTCGCCGTCGCGCTCGCGGTCGCCGCCCTCGTCGGGGCGCCCCGCCGGCGCGGCCCGCTCGAGGCCCTCGCGGCGGCCGCCGGCAGGGCGGCCGCGGGAGCGCCGACCGCCACGCCCGGCAGCCCCCCGGAGCCCGTCGACGCACCGGGTCGGGCAGACTCGGCGCCGTGAGCGACGCGGCCCGCACCACCGTCCTGCGCCAGGCGCTCTCGGTGGGGGTCGCGTCCGGGTCGTACGCCGTCTCGTTCGGCGCGCTCTCGGTCGCCGCGGGGCTGTCGGTCGCGCAGACCGTCGTGCTCTCGACGCTCATGTTCACCGGCGGCTCCCAGTTCGCGCTCGTCGGCGTCCTCGGCGCGGGCGGCGGCGGCGCGGCGGCCGTGGCGACGGCGGGCTTCCTCGGCGTCCGCAACGGGTTCTACGGCCTGACGATGTCCCCCCTGCTCGGCCCGCAGGGCCGCGGCTGGCGGCGGCCGTTCGCCGCGCACATGACGCTCGACGAGTCGACGGCCGTCGGGACGGCGCAGCTGGCGCTGCACCCCGGACGGCGGGACCTCGTGCGCCTCGGCTTCTGGGCGACGGGCCTGTCGGTCTTCGTCTTCTGGAACGCCGCGACGCTGCTCGGCGCATACCTCGGCGACGCGCTCGGCGACCCGCGCCGCTACGGCCTGGACGCCGCGGCGGCGGCCGCCTTCCTCGCGCTGCTCTGGCCACGGCTCGTCGCCGCGCTCTCCCGCGGGGTCGCGGCGGTCGCGGTCGGGGTCGCGCTGGTGCTCGTGCCCGTCACCCCCGCCGGGGTGCCCGTGCTCGCGGCGGCCGTCGTGGGCGCCGTCGCCGGGCTGCTGCCGGCCCGGGCCGGTGCGCGCGCGGGTGCCGAGGGCGGTGCGCCGTGACGACCTGGCCGGTCGTGCTCGCCGGCTGTGCGGTCTGCTACCTCGCCAAGCTCACCGGCTGGCTCGTGCCGCACGCCGTCCTCGAACGGCCCCGCGTCGTCCGGGTCGCGGCGCTCGTCACGGTCGCGCTGCTGTCGGCCCTGTTCGCCGTCCAGACGGTCGTCGACGCCGGTGCGCTCGTGCTCGACGCCCGGGTGCCCGCGGTGGCCGTCGCGGCGGTGCTGCTGTGGCGGCGGGCGCCGTTCGTCGTGGTCGTCGTCGCTGCCGCGGTCGTCGCCGCCGGGCTGCGGCTCGCCGGGCTGGGCTGACGCTCGGGCGGGTCAGTCCCGGGAACGGCGGCGGAACGCCGAGACGGCGAGCGGCGCGAAGACCGCGGTCAGCAGGAGCGACCAGCCGACCGACACGGGGACGGCGTGCTGCAGCGGCCACGCGGCGTCCGCGGGTGCCGGCAACCCGTTGCCCCACAGCTCCCGGCAGGCCTGGGTGACCGCGGAGATCGGGTTCCACTCGGCGACGAACCGCAGCCACGTCGGCATGCTCTCCGTCGGTGCGAACGTGTTGGCGACGAACGTCAGCGGGAACATCACCGTGAACATGAAGCCCTGCACCGCCTCGACGGTCCGCATGATCGAGCCGACCCAGATCCCGAGCCAGATCACGGCGAACCCGAAGAGCAGCAGCAGGAGGAACGCGAGGACGCCGTCGACGACGCCGTTGCGGATCCGCCACCCGATGAGCAGGCCGGTCAGCCCCATGACGGCGACGCCGATGCTCGAGTGGATCAGGCTCGAGATGCTCCGGCCGACGAGCACCGCGGAGCGCGGGATCGGCAGCGAGCGGAACCGGTCGACGATGCCCTTCTGCAGGTCGTTCGTCAGCCCGGTCGCGACCACGGCGGACGAGAACACCATCGTCTGCACCATGATCCCGGGGAGCAGGAACTCCCGGTAGTCCGAGCCGGCGACGGCGATCGCCCCGCCGAACACGTAGGCGAACAGCAGCACGAACATCACCGACTGCACCGTGACGTCGAGCAGCATCTCCGGCATCCGCCGGATGTGCAGGAGGTTGCGCCACACGATCGTCGACGCCGCGCGCGCGAGCGAGGGCGGCGAGAGCGGCGGGCGCACCAGCGGCGCCCGCGTCGCACGGGTGGTCGGGAGGGTCGTCACGGTGCCGCTCCTTCGGTGATGGGCCCGGGTTCGGCCTCCTCGGTGTCCTCGGCGTCCTCGGCCCGGTGCCCGGTCAGGTGCAGGAACACGTCGTCGAGGCTGGGGCGGGCCAGGCCGAGGTCGTCGAGCTCGATGCCGCTCGCCTCGAACGCCGCCGCGATCCGGGTCATGTCGCCCAGACCCCCGGCCCGCGCGGTGACCCGGCGGCCGGTCCGGTCGACGTGCACCTCCGGCGAGTGCGCACGCACCAGGTCGGCCGCCGCCGCCAGGTCGCGGGCGTGCGTCAGGGTGATGACGACGCTGGCCCGGCCCGCCTCGTCCTTCAGCTGCGTGGGGGTGCCGGCGGCGATGACCTTCCCCTTGTCGACGACGACGATCTCGTCGGCGAGCTGGTCGGCCTCCTCGAGGTACTGCGTGGTGAGCAGGAGGGTCGTCCCCTCGTCGACGAGCTCGCGGAGCACCGCCCACAGGCCGGACCGGCTCTTCGGGTCGAGCCCGGTCGTCGGTTCGTCGAGGAAGAGGATCGGCGGTGCCGCGAGCAGGCTCACGGCGAGGTCGAGGCGCCGGCGCATCCCGCCGGAGTAGGTCTTCGCCATCCGGTCGGCGGCATCGGTGAGGTCGAACCGGTCGAGGAGTCGCTCGGTCGCGTCACGGACGTACGCCCTCGGCAGGCCGTAGAGCGCTCCGACGAGCCGCAGGTTCTCCGCGCCGGTGAGGATCTCGTCGACCGTGGCCGCCTGCCCCGTGAGGCCCATGCTGCGGCGGACCTCGTTCGGCTGCGTGACGACGTCGAAGCCGGCGACCCGGCCCGTCCCGCTGGTCGGCACGCTGAGCGTCGTCAGCATGCGCACGAGGGTCGTCTTGCCGGCCCCGTTGGGGCCGAGCAGGCCGAGCACCGTGCCCTCGGGGACGACGAAGCTCACGCCGTCGACGGCCCGGTTGGTCCCGAAGTGCTTCACCAGGTCGACGGCCTCGACCGCTGCTGTCCCACCCATCCCGGCATTCTCGACCCGGTCGCGGCGGTTGGCGAACGGGTTACGGCGTCAGCCGTCGAGGTAGTGCTCGAGCCCCACGGTGAGCCCCGGGCGGGACCCGACGGTCCGGACGCCGAGGAGGACGCCGGGCATGAAGGAGACCCGGTCGAAGGAGTCGTGCCGGATCGTCAGCTGCTCGCCCGGCCCGCCGAGGAGCACCTCCTCGTGCGCGACGAGGCCGCGCAGGCGCACCGAGTGCACCCGGATCCCGTCGACGTCCGCACCGCGGGCGCCGTCGAGGGCGGTCGTCGTCGCGTCCGGGACCGGCGCGCAGCCGGCGTCCCTGCGGGCGGCGGCGATGAGCTCGGCGGTGTGCCGGGCCGTCCCGCTCGGGGCGTCGACCTTGTCCGGGTGGTGCAGCTCGACGACCTCGACGGACTCGAAGTGCGGTGCCGCCATCGCGGCGAACCGCAGGAGCAGCACGGCGCCGAGCGCGAAGTTCGGGGCGACGAGGACGCCGACCCCGGGCTTGTCGGCGAGCGCCGCCCGCACGGTGCCGAGCCGGTCCGCGGACCACCCCGTCGTCCCGACGACGGCGTGCACGCCGTGCGCGACGCACGCGAGCGTGTGCTCGACGGCGACGTCGGGCACCGAGAAGACGACGGCGACGTCGGCGTCCGCGACGGCGGCGAGGTCGTCGCCGACGTCGATCTGCGGCCCGAGCTCGAGCCCGTCGGCGGCCTCGACGGCCGCGCAGACCTGACGGCCCATCCGGCCCCTCGCCCCGACGACCGCTACCCGCGTGGTCATGCCCGTGCTCCTCCTGCTCCCGTGGCCGCGAACTCGCGGTCGGGGTCGAACGGTCCGACGACGGCGAGCGAGCGCGGCCTGCCGGCGAGGTCGACCGCGAGGGCCTGGACCTCGTCCGAGGTCACCGCGCGGATCCGCGCGAGCGACTCGTCGAGGTCGGTGAACTCGCCGTGGACGAGCTCGGCCTTGCCCAGGCGCGACATCCGCGACCCGGAGTCCTCCATGCCGAGCACGAGCCCGCCGCAGATCTGGCCGTGCGCCCGGACCAGCTCGTCGCCGTCGAGCCCGTCGGCGGCGAGCCGCTCGAGCTCGGCCGCGAGCAGGGCGAGCACCTGGTCGGTCTTGCCGGGGGCGCAGCCCGCGTAGAGGCCGAAGTAGCCCGCGTCGGAGTAGCCGGACGCGAACGAGTACACCGAGTACGCCAGGCCCCGCTTCTCGCGGACCTCCTGGAACAGCCGGCTGCTCATGCCCCCGCCGAGGACGGCGTTGAGCACGCTCATGACGTAGCGCCGGGGGTCGGTGGCGGTGAGCCCGGTCGTCCCGAGGACGACGTTCGCCTGCTCCGTCGGGCGGTGCAGGACGAGCGTGCGGCCGGTCAGGCCGGACAGGTCAGCCTCGCCCGCGGGACGGCGGGGCAGCGGGTCGGCCGCACCCGTCGTCGCCGGGCCCCAGCCGGACGCCGCGACCTGGGCCGCGACGAGGGCGCAGAGCGTGTCGTGGTCGATGCCCCCGGCGGCGGTGACGACGAGGCCGGGCGGGGTGTAGTGCGTCCCGTAGTGCTGGGCGATGTCGTCGCGGCCGACGGCCTCGATGGTGTCCGCGGTGCCGCCGATCGGGCGGCCGAGCGGGTGGTCGCCGAGGACGAGCTCGACGAACCGTTCGTGGACGACGTCGCTCGGGTCGTCGTCGTTCATGGCGAGCTCTTCGAGGATGACCCCGCGCTCGCTCTCGACGTCGTCCGCGTCGAGGCGCGCCCCGGTCACCATGTCGGCGAGCAGGTCGAGCGCCAGCGGGACGTCGTCGTCGAGCACCCGTGCGTAGTAGCACGTGTGCTCCTTGCCGGTGACGGCGTTGGCCTCACCGCCGACGGCGTCGAACGCCGAGGCGATCTCCATCGCCGAGCGGCGCCCCGTGCCCTTGAAGAGCAGGTGCTCCAGGAAGTGCGTCGAGCCCAGACGTGCGGGCTCCTCGTCCCGGGAGCCGACACCGACCCAGCACCCCAGGGTGGCCGAGCGCAGGCCCGGCATCACCTCGGAGAGCACCCGGACGCCACCGGGGAGGACGGAGCGGCGCACGGTGGCGCCGCTGTCCTCCCCGGTGACGACCTGGTCGGCCGTACCGGCCGGGACGAGCGGGAGAGGAAACCCCACGTCAGCTGCTGGCGCCGGCGTGCTCGGGCTCTGCTGCGGCCTCGGACTCACCCTCGCCCTCGGCGAGCACGGGGATGAGGGAGAGCTTGCCCCGCGGGTCGATCTCGGAGATCTCGACCTGCACCTTGGAGCCGACCCCGAGGACGTCCTCGACGTTCTCGACGCGCTTGCCGCCCACCATCTTGCGGATCTGCGAGATGTGGAGCAGGCCGTCCTTGCCCGGCACGAGCGAGATGAAGGCGCCGAACGTCGTCGTCTTGACGACGGTGCCCATGTAGCGCTCGCCGACCTCCGGCATCATCGGGTTGGCGATCGCGTTGATCGCCGCCCGGGCCGCCTCGGCCGACGGGCCGTCGGTCGCGCCGATGAAGACGGTGCCGTCGTCCTCGATCGAGATGTCCGCGCCCGTGTCCGCCTGGATCTGGTTGATCATCTTGCCCTTCGGGCCGATGACCTCGCCGATCTTGTCCACGGGGACCTGGACGGTGATGACGCGCGGTGCGTACGGCGACATCTCGTCCGGGCCGTCGATGGCCTCGGCCATGACGTCGAGGATGTGCAGCCGGGCGTCGCGGGCCTGGGTGAGCGCCGACGCGAGGACCGACGCGGGGATGCCGTCGAGCTTCGTGTCGAGCTGGATCGCCGTCACGAACTCCTTGGTGCCGGCGACCTTGAAGTCCATGTCGCCGAACGCGTCCTCGGCGCCGAGGATGTCGGTGAGCGCCGCGTACGACGTCTCGCCGTCCACCGTGTCGGAGACGAGGCCCATGGCGATGCCGGCGACCGGGGCGCGCAGCGGCACACCGGCGTTGAGCAGCGACAGGGTCGAGGCGCAGACCGAGCCCATCGACGTCGAGCCGTTGGAGCCGAGGGCCTCGGACACCTGGCGGATCGCGTAGGGGAACTCGTCCCGGCTCGGCAGCACGGGCATGAGCGCCCGCTCGGCGAGCGCGCCGTGACCGATCTCGCGCCGCTTCGGCGAGCCGACCCGGCCCGTCTCACCAGTCGAGTACGGCGGGAAGTTGTAGTTGTGCATGTACCGCTTGCGCGTCTCCGGGGAGAGCGAGTCGATCTGCTGCTCCATGCGGAGCATGTTCAGCGTCGTCACCCCGAGGATCTGGGTCTCGCCGCGCTCGAACAGCGCCGAGCCGTGGACGCGCGGGATGACCTCGACCTCGGCCGAGAGCTGGCGGATGTCCGCGAGGCCACGGCCGTCGATGCGGACCTTGTCCTTGAGGATGCGCTGGCGGATGAGCTTCTTCTGCACCGCGCGGTAGGCCGCCGAGATCTCCTTCTCGCGACCCTCGAACGCCTCGGCCAGCTTGGCCTTGACGGCGTCCTTGATCTCGTCGAGCTTCGTCTCGCGCTCGGTCTTGCCCGCGATCTGCAGGGCGCCGGTGAGGTCACCGGTCACCGCCTCGGAGACGGCCGCGTACACGTCGTCCTGGTAGTCCAGGAACAGCGGGAACTCCGCGGTCGGCTTGGCGGCCGCGGTCGCGACCTCCTGCTGGGCCGCGCACAGGGCCGCGATGAACGGCTTGGCGGCCTCGAGCCCGGCGGCGACGACCTCCTCGGTCGGCGCGGTCTGGCCCTGGTTCTTGATGAGCTCCCACGACGTGTCGGTGGCCTCGGCCTCGACCATCATGATCGCGACGTCCTGGCTGCCGTCCTGGGCGGTCACGACGCGGCCGGCGACGACCATGTCGAAGACGGCCTTCTCGATCTCCGAGTGGCGCGGGAACGCGACCCACTGGCCCTCGACGAGGGCGACGCGGACGCCGCCGATCGGGCCGCTGAAGGGCAGGCCGGAGATCTGCGTCGACAGCGACGCAGCGTTGATCGCCACGACGTCGTAGAGGTCGTCGGGGTTGAGCGACATGACCGTGATGACGACCTGGACCTCGTTGCGCAGGCCCTTGACGAACGTCGGGCGCAGCGGCCGGTCGATGAGCCGGCAGGTGAGGATGGCGTCGGTCGAGGGGCGGCCCTCGCGGCGGAAGAACGAGCCGGGGATCCGGCCCGCGGCGTACATCCGCTCCTCGACGTCGATCGTCAGCGGGAAGAAGTCGAAGTGGTCCTTCGGCTGCTTGCCGACCGTCGTGGCCGACAGCAGCATGGTCTCGCCGTCGAGGTAGACGGCGACGGAACCGGCGGCCTGCTTGGCCAGCCGCCCCGTCTCGAACCGGATGGTGCGCTTGCCGAAGGAGCCGTTGTCGATGACGGCTTCGGCAAAGGTGATCTCGGGACCCTCCACGTGAGAGTCACACTCCGTTCTGCGACGCGGGCCGTGTGCCCGTCGTCCGTCGTCACGGAGCGCCTGGTGCTCGTCCGGGCGTGGGGTCCGGTCTTCGATCGAGGCCCTCGGTCGCCGCGCTCCGCGGTTCCGGGGGCCACTACCGAGGACCGGCGCTTCGGAGGAACCCGACGCTCCTGGTGTGGTGTTCAGATGTCGTGCGGTGGTGCTGCGGTGCGGTGGATCTGCGGTGGTTCGGGTGGTGCGTCGTGCTGGTGGTGCAGCAGGGCCGCGGCCCCCCGAGGGGGACCGCGGCCCGATGGTCACCGGCGCAGGCCGAGACGCTCCCGCAGCGAGCGGTAGCGCGTGATGTCGGTGCGCTGCAGGTACTGCATGAGCCGGCGGCGCTGACCCACGAGGATCAGCAGGCCACGGCGGCTGTGGTGGTCGTGCTTGTGCGTCTTCAGGTGCTCGGTGAGGTCCTTGATGCGGTGCGTGAGCATCGCGACCTGGACCTCGGGGGAGCCCGTGTCGCCCTCGGCGGTCGCGTACTCGGCCATGATCTTCTGCTTGGTGGCGGCGTCGAGTGCCACAGTGCTCCCTCTTGATCTCGTTGCGCGGCGCACCGGGGCACGTTCACCCGGGCTCTATGGGTCCGCGGCCGTTCTGACGGCAACGTCCACGCTACCAGCCGGTACCCGTGGTCACCGAATCGGCGCAGGTCACGGCGCGGCGGAGGGGTCCGCGGCGTCGAGCCGGGCGGACGCCGCCCGGTACACGGTCCGGACGCCCACGGCGCGCTCGAGCTCGCTGTCGAGCTCGGCGAAGAACTGCTCGCGGTAGTTCGCGTCGCTCACCGCGTAGACGGTGAAGTAGAGCCCCGCGAAGGCGGACAGGAACAGCGACACCTGGAACAGCTCGTTGCTCACCGGGAACCCCGCGGGCGCCTCGAAACCGAACAGCGTGATCGGCGAGGGCACCTGCCGGCCGTGCGGCTCGAGGATCGGCGCGACCCACGAGACGACGACGTCGTCGGAGATCGCGAGCATCCCGAAGACGACGAAGAAGGCGAGCACGAGGACGGCGAGCAGCACGACCTGGAGCGACTGCGCGACGAGCAGGACGAGCACGAGGTTGGCCCGCTGGGTGCGCGTCAGCGGCACGTGGGCGGCGTCCGGGCGGACGTGCGCCGCGGCGGCCTCGACGGGCGTCCCGCGGCAGGCGCCGGCGACGCCGTCCCGGACGACCATCGCCTCGACCCGCCGCACCTCCTCGGGCAGCCGGGTCAGCAGGAAGGCCGCGCCGATCGCGGTGAACAGCCAGACCGTGCCCCAGACCGTCGTCCGGCTCATCGTCGAGGCGACCTGCCACACCTCGGTGTTCACGAAGAGGAACGTCATGAAGAGCAGCAGCAGCGGCAGTGCCCGGGTGACGAGCGGCAGGAGCAGGTTGAGCTCCGAGACGACCCGGCGGGCCGCCCACCGGGCCATCGTCGCGACCCGCAGCGGGCCGCCGGCGTAGACGAGCAGCACGAGGACGACGACAGAGGCGCCGAGGAGCACGCCGGACGCCGGGTCCACCGTGCCGCCGAGCAGGCCGCCGGCGAGCGCGCCGAGCACCCCGGCGACGGCGAGCAGCGGCACGAGCCGCGACGGCTTGAGCAGCTCGACGACGCGGGCGTCGACCGCCTCGACGAACCACGGCAGGCCGTGCGTGGCGAACCAGTGCTCGGCCGCCCGCACCGTGACGGCAGGGTCGTGGTCGTCGTCCGGGGCCGACGGGCCGGGCTGCTCGCTCACGACGCGGCGGCGGCCGTCCGGAGCACCGCGCGGCACTCGTCGACGTCCGCCCGCATCTGCTCCACGAGCGGCCCGATGCCGTCGAAGCGCAGCGTCGGACGCAGTCGGCGGACGAGCTCGACGGCGACCCGCTCGCCGTAGAGCTCGAGGTCCGTGCGGTCGAGCACGTACGCCTCGACGCGCCGCTCGTGGCCGTCGAACGTCGGGTTCGTCCCGATCGACACGGCGGCCGGGAGCCTGCGGTCGACGGCGTCCTGCGGCTCGTCGAGCCGCACGAGCCAGCCGGCGTACACGCCGTCCGCCGGGACCAGCCCGACGCTGTCCTGGCTGAGGTTCGCGGTCGGGTAGCCGAGCTCGCGGCCGCGGTGGTCGCCGTGGACGACGACCCCGGTCACCCGGTGCGGACGGCCCAGCACCTCCCCCGCCGTCTCGACGTCGCCTTCGGTGATGAGGGTGCGGACCCAGGTGGACGACCAGCGCCGGCCCGAGGGGTGACCGTCGTCCGGGGCGCCGAGGTCGTCGACGACGTCGACGGCGAAGTCGCGGTGCTCGCCGAGCTCGCGCAGCGTGCCGACGTCCCCGGAGTTGCGGTGCCCGAAGCGCATGTCGTGCCCGACGACGACGAGCCGGGCGTCGAGCGCGGCGACGAGCACCTCGTCGACGAACCGCTGCGGGCTCCACGTCGCGAGCGCCCGGGTGAACTCCATGACGAGGACGGCGTCCAGCCCGCACTCGGCGAGCAGGTCGAGCCGGTGCTCGAGGGTCGTGAGGACGGCGGGCGCCCGGTCCGGCTGGAGGACGGCGAGCGGGTGCGGGTCGAAGGTGATCGCGACGGCGGACAGGCCCTGCGCGTGCGCGGTCGCGGCGAGCCGCCCGAGCACCGCCTGGTGGCCCCGGTGGACGCCGTCGAAGTTGCCGATGGTCACGGCCGAGGGGCCGAACCCGGCCGGCACGTCGTTGAGGTCGCTCCACCGCTGCACGGTCCAACTGTGCCAGCCCCGCGGACGGCCATGTGTCCCGGGCGTCACCGGCGTGGGTCGACGTGTCGCGCGGACGGGCCCGCGGTCGTCACCGCGGCGTCACAGGACTGCGCCAGGATGTCGGGATGGTCCCGTCCGGTACCCGCCCCGCCCTGGCGCTCACCGCCGTGCTCGCGGCCCTCGGCGGCCGCTACGGCTTCCACCGGGACGAGCTGTACTTCGTCGAGGCGGGGCGGCACCCGGCGTTCGGCTACCCCGACCAGCCGCCGCTCGTGCCGCTGCTCGCCGCCGGCTGGCACGCCGTCGTCGGCGGGTCGCTCGTCGGCTTCCGGCTGCTTCCGGCGGTCGCCGCGGGCCTCGTCGTGCTCGTCGCGGCGGCCACCGCCCGGACGCTCGGCGCGACGGCGCGCGAGGCCGGGGCGACCGCGGTCGTCGTCGCGCTGTGCTCGGCGGTGACGGCGATCGGGCACCTGTTCTCCACCACGGTGTTCGACCTGCTCGCGACGTCGACGCTGCTCCTCGTGCTCGTGCGCGCGGTGCACCCGGACGGCGGCGACCCGCAGGACGCGCCCGGTGGCGCCGCCGGGCCGCGGGCCGACCTGGGCCGGTGGCTGCTCGTGGGCCTGGTCGCCGGTGTCGCCCTCCAGGTCAAGACGTTGCCGGCGCTCGTGCTCCTCGCGTGCGCCGCCGGTCTGCTCGTCGCCGGCCCGCGGGCCGTGCTGCGCCGCCCCGGGCCGTGGCTCGCCGCGCTCGTCGCGGCGCTGCTCGCGGCCCCGAACCTGCTGTGGCAGAACGCGAACGGGTGGCCGCAGGCCGACCTGTCGGCCGCGATCGCCGCCGGCTCCTCGGGCACGAGCGTCGAGCGCTGGCTCGTCGTGCCGCTGCAGGCCGAGCTCACCGGGCCGGTCCTCGCGGTGCCGCTCGTGGCGGGGGTGGTGGCCCTGCTCCGGGCGCCCGCCCTGCGGCCCTACCGCTGGCTCGGCGTCGGCTACCTCGTGCTCCTCGCCCTCGTCGTCGCGGCCGGCGGCAAGCCGTACTACACGGTCGGGATGCTGCCGGTGCTCGTCGCGGCGGGGACGCCCGCGGTGCTCCGGTGGGCCGACGCGGCCCCGGGCCGGTGGCGGACGGTGACGACGGCGCTCGCCGTCCACGTCGTCGTCTCTGCTGTGCTCACGCTGCCGGTGCTGCCCGTGCGCGCGCTCGGCGCCGCCCACGTCACCGCGGTGAACTACGACGCCGGCGAGACCGTCGGCTGGCCCCGCCTCGTCACGACCGTGGCGGACGCCGTGGCGGCGCTGCCGGCCGCCGACCGGGCCCGGGCCGTCGTCCTCACCGAGAACTACGGCGAGGCCGGTGCCCTCTCCCGGGCACGCCGGGCAGGGGCCGCGCTGCCGCCGGTGCACTCGGGCCACAACGGCTACTGGCGCTGGGGCCCGCCCGACGAGGGCGCGGCGCCGGTCGTGGCGGTGGGCTTCACGGACGACGCGGCCCTCACCCGTCTGCTGACCGGCTGCCGGACCGTCGCACGGGTCGACAACGGGGTCGGGCTGGACAACGACGAGCAGGGCGCGCCGGTGCGGGTGTGCTCGGGCCCGGTGCGGCCGTGGGCGCTGGTCTGGCCGGACGCCGAGCGGCTCGGCTGATCCTGCGCTCCGCGCTGACCGACATCCGGTCGGGCTCGTCCCGTCCACCGGGAGCCCCTGTGGACGACGGAGGTCACGGGTCGCACGGTCGGCGTAGCGTGCCGCCATGACCACGACGACCCGCTTCGAGGGGTTCCCGGACGAGGCCCTCTCGTTCTACGACGGCCTCGAGGCCGACAACAGCAAGGCGTACTTCACCGACCACCGTGCCGTGTACGACCGTGCCGTGCGCGGCCCGATGCTCGCGCTCGTCGGCGCGCTCGAGGAGGAGTTCGGCACCGCCAAGCTCTTCCGGCCGAACCGCGACGTGCGGTTCAGCCCGGACAAGTCGCCGTACAAGAACCACCAGGGCGCGGTCATCGGCATGGGCGACGGCGACGGGTCGCTCTACGTGGCGATCTCCGCCGACGGCCTCGCCGCCGGCGGCGGCTTCTACCAGATGTCGAAGGACCAGCTCGTCCGCTACCGGGCCGCGGTCCTCGACGACGCCGCGGGCGACCGCCTCGTCGCCGTCGTCGACGCGCTGCGCGCCGAGGACTTCACACTGGTCGGCGAGACCCTGAGCCGCGCCCCGCGCGGTGTCGACCCGGCCCACCCGCGGATCGAGCTGCTGCGGCACAAGGGCATCGCGGGGATGCGCGAGTTCGGCTCCCCCGCCTGGCTGTCGACGCCGAAGGCGCTCGACCGGGTCCGCACCGCGTGGCGGGCGCTGGCCCCGCTCAACGCGTGGCTGGCCGCCGAGGTGGGCGCGGCCGAGGCCGTCGAGGGCGACCCGCGCGCCGGGCGGCGCCCGGTGAGTCCTCGGGGTGCGGGGGTCTGAACGCTCGGGATCTGGGTGCCCGGGGCCACCGTCACCGTGCGAGGGCTCGGCGCCAGCGCTCGCGGTGGGCGGCGACGTGCTCGGCGGCCGGTCCCCAGTGCTCCCAGTGCCCCTCGTCGAAGAGCCTCGCCCACGGCTGCTCGCCGGACGTCGCACCTGCGGCGAGCAGGTCCGCCATCGCGCGGATGCGCCGCTCGACCGCGTCCGGGAGCAGGAGACGGTCGAGCCCCGAGAGGTCGTACCCGTCGGCGAGGGCGACGACCCGGCGCGCGTCCCGCTCAGGGTCGTTACCGGCCGCGATCCCGCAGAAACCGTGGACCGCGTAGGCGAGGTCGGACAGTCGTGTCCCCGGTGCGGCACCGTCCCAGTCGACGAAGACCCAGCGGTCGCCGTCGAGGACCAGGTTCCACGGAGCGAGGTCGTTGTGGCAGACGAGCTCTTCCCCTTCGCGGGGAAGCGGGCAGTCCCAGACGCTGTCCGCCGGCGGCACGAACGACGCGACGGTGTCGTGCAGGCGACGGATGAGCGCACCCACCCGGCGGAGGTCGTCGACGGTCATCGGTGGCCGGCCGTGCGCCACCACCCCGGGCACGAACTCGAGCACGTAGCGTCCCGCCTCGTCACGGCCGAGGGATCGCGGCGCGCCGTCGAAACCGGCGACTCCCAGATGCCGCAGCAGCGCCTCGACGGCGGGCGTCGCCACGGTCACCGGCTTGCGGACGGTGTCACCGACACGGACGACCGCGGCCGCCACGTTCCCCCCGGCCAGCGGCTCCTCGTGCACCGTGACGAGCTGCTCTCAGCCCTGCAGCACGAGCAGCGGGCGGGCCGTCGGACCGGTCTCGCTGATGATGGCGACGAGGCTGCCGTCCGGGGCGAAGGCCGCGGTCGGCTCCTCGCCGAGACCGACGGCCGACAGCCGCTGGCCGTGGACGAGCTTGCGGGCCTCGTCGGCGTCGAGCTCGCGGGCGGGGAAGGCGATCCGGGCGGCGTCCGCGATGGGCAGGACGGCGAAGGCCTCGCCGAGGTCCTCGAGGGTGCGGGCGCCGTCGAGGGCGTAGGGGCCGACCCGGGTGCGGCGCAGGGCCGTGAGGTGGCCACCGACACCCAGGGCGGCACCGAGGTCGCGGGCCAGGGCCCGGACGTACGTGCCCGACGAGCAGTCGACGCTCACGTCGAGGTCGACGACGGGACCGCTCTGCACGTCCCCGACGCGCGGGACGGCGGCCGGCTCGGGCTCGGCCGGGGCCGGCGCGAGCGGTGCGGGGGCGAGGACCGAGCGGCGCACGGCGAGCAGGTCGAACCGGCTCACGGTGACGCTGCGGGAGGCGAGGACGACCTCCTCCCCCGCGCGCACCCGGGCGTACGCCCGCCGGCCGTCGACCTTGACCGCGCTCACCGCGCTCGGCACCTGGTCGAGCGTGCCGGTGAGGTCCCTGATCCCGGCGAGGACGCGCTCCTCGGTGACCGCCTCGACCGCGCCGGCCGGGGCCTGCTCGAGGAGCGCGCCCTCGGCGTCGTCGGTCACCGTCGAGGCCCCGAGCCTGATCGTCGCGTCGTAGGACTTCTCGGCGCCGACGAGGTACGTGAGCAGCCGGGTCGCCCGCTCGACCCCGACGACGAGCACGCCCGTCGCCATCGGGTCGAGGGTGCCGGCGTGGCCGACCTTGCGGGTGCCCGCGAGCCGGCGCACCCGCGAGACGACGTCGTGCGACGTCATCCCGGCGGGCTTGTCGACGACGACGATCCCGTCCGGGCCGACGGAGCGCGGTGCGCGGCTCACGGGCCTGTGACGGTC
This sequence comes from Kineosporia sp. R_H_3, assembly GCF_002198675.1. Classification (GTDB taxonomy): domain Bacteria; phylum Actinomycetota; class Actinomycetes; order Actinomycetales; family Kineosporiaceae; genus R-H-3. Next base: position 15,287 of record NZ_MWLL01000157.1, read on the forward strand.
CCGTCCGCCGACGCGACGGCGCCGGCCGGGCCGTCGGACGGCTCGTCCGCGTCGTCCTCGTCCGTGTCCCAGTCCTCGTCGTCCTCGTCGTCCGCGTCCTCCGCGGAGTCCTCGGCGTCGAGCGCGTCGTCGACCTCCTCGAGGTCGTCGTGCTTGTACGGGTCGGGGTCGCCCGCGTACTCGGCCTTCGCGGCCAGCGCCGCGACCTCGGCGTCCCGCGCCGCGGCGAGGGCGAGCAGCTCGTCGATGTGCTGGGCGTTCTCCGGGACGGCGTCCGCGATGAACTCCAGCGTCGGGGTGAGCCGGATCCCGGTGCGGCGCCCCACCTCGGAGCGCACGACGCCCTTCGCGCTCTCCAGCGCGGCGGCCGAGGCGGTCTGCTCCGCGGCGTCCCCGTAGACGGTGTAGAAGACGCTCGCGTGCTGGAGGTCACCGGTCACCCGGGCGTCGGTCACCGTGACGAAGCCGAGCCGCGGGTCCTTGATCCGCTTCTCGAGCGTCTCGGCGACGACCACCTTGATGCGGTCGGCCAGCTTGCGTGCGCGTGCCGTGTCGGCCATCGGTCTTTCCTCACTCGTCCTGTCCGGAGGGCGTCGGTCCCACCGGTCGTGCTCGTCGGCGCTGGTCCTCGTACCTGTACGGGGCTGGTGCCCTCATCACGTGCTGGTGCCGCTCACTCGTCCTCGTCGTCCCACACCCGCTGCCGGGCGGAGAGCACCTCGACCTCGGGACGCCCTGCGACGAGGCGCTCGCACGCGGCGAGCACCTCCCGGCAGTGCGCGGGGTCGGACGACGTGAGCGCGACGCCCACCTCGGCCCGGCGGTGCAGGTCGAGGTGACCCGTCTCCGCCGCACTGACCTCGAACCGGCGCCGGAGCTCGGCGACGATCGGGCGGACGACGGAGCGCTTCTCCTTGAGCGAGCGGACGTCCCCGAGGAGCAGGTCCACGCTCAGGCTTCCCACGATCATGTGATCACCGTGCAGCCGCTGCGCCGTGCGACCCGCGCCGCCCCGCCACCACGAGGGTGACGGGGCGACACGGGACGGGACGGCGGGCGTGCGGGCGCGTCAGGCGCGCTGCTTCTCCCGCATCTCGAAGGTCTCGATCATGTCGCCGGTCTTGATGTCGTTGAACGACCCGAGCCCGATACCGCACTCGTAGCCGTCGCGGACCTCCGTGACGTCGTCCTTGAACCGGCGCAGCGACTCGATCGCCAGGCTCTCCGCGACGATGACGCCGTCGCGGACCAGCCGGGCCTTGGCGTTGCGGCGGATCTCGCCGGTCCGGACGAGGCAGCCGGCGATGTTGCCGAACTTGCTCGACCGGTACACCTCCCGGACCTCTGCCGAGCCGAGCTGGATCTCCTCGAACTCCGGCTTGAGCATGCCCTTGAGGGCCGCCTCGATCTCGTCGATCGCCTGGTAGATCACCGAGTACTGGCGGATGTCGACGCCCTCGCGGTCGGCCATCTCGCCGACCTTCTCGGCCGGCCGCACGTTGAACCCGACGATGATCGCGTCGGACGCCACCGCGAGGTTGACGTTGTTCATCGTGATCGCACCGACGCCGCGGTCGATGACCTGCAGCTCGACCTCCTCGCCCACGTCGATCTGCATGAGGGCGTCCTCGAGGGCTTCGACGGAACCGGAGACGTCGCCCTTGAGGATGAGGTTGAGGGTCTCGACCTTGCCCTGCTCGAGGGCCTTGGTGAAGTCCTCGAGGCTGATCCGCTTGCGGCGCTTGGCGAGGACCGCGGCGCGCTCCACCGCCTCGCGCTTCTCGGCGATCTGGCGGGCCGTGCGGTCGTCCGGAGCCACGATGAACGTGTCACCGGCGCGCGGCACCGAGGTCAGACCGAGCACCTGGACGGCCCGCGAGGGCAGCGCCACGTCGAGCGTGTCGCCGTTCTCGTCGAGCATGGCCCGGACCCGGCCGTACGCCGTGCCGGCGACGATCGAGTCGCCGACCGCGAGCGTGCCGGACTGGACGAGCACCGTCGCGACGGGACCGCGACCACGGTCGAGGTTGGCCTCGACCGCGACACCGCGGGCGTCCTTGTCGGGGTTCGCCCGCAGGTCGAGCGCGGCGTCCGCCGTGAGGAGGATCGCCTCGAGCAGCCCGTCGATGTTGAGGCGCTGCTTCGCGGAGATGTCGACGAACATCGTGTCGCCGCCGTACTCCTCGGCCACGAGGTTGTACTCGGTGAGCTGCTGCCGGATCTTCGCCGGGTTCGCGCCCTCCTTGTCGACCTTGTTGACCGCCACGACGATCGGCACGCCGGCCGCCTGGGCGTGGTTGAGCGCCTCGATCGTCTGGGGCATCACGCCGTCGTCCGCCGCGACCACGAGGACCGCGATGTCCGTGACCTTCGCGCCACGGGCACGCATGGCCGTGAAGGCCTCGTGACCCGGGGTGTCGATGAAGGTGATGGCGCGCTCGACGCCCTCGTGCTGGCAGTGCACCTGGTAGGCACCGATGTGCTGGGTGATGCCACCGGCCTCGCCCGCCACGACGTTCGCGTGCCGGATCGCGTCGAGGGTCTTGGTCTTGCCGTGGTCGACGTGACCCATGACCGTGACGACCGGCGGCCGCGGCTCGAGGAAGTCCGCATCGCCCTCGGCCTCGCCCTCGATGTCGATCGAGAACGTGCCGAGCAGCTCGCGGTCCTCGTCCTCCGGGGACACGATCTGGATGTCGTAGCCCAGCTCGTCACCGATGAGACGGAACGTGTCCTCGTCGAGCGACTGGGTCGCGGTGGCCATCTCACCGAGGTGGATGAGCACCGTCACCAGGCTCGCCGGGTTCGCGTTGATCTTCTCGGCGAAGTCCGTGAGCGAGGACCCGCGGGCGGTCGTGGCTTCGGCAAGGGTGCCGGCGGTCGTGGCGGCACGCAGGGCGCGTTCGGTCGCGCCGGTGGTCGTCCGGTCCGTGGCCGCAAGTCGAAGAAGCAGCGGCGTCAAGAGTTCGACAACATGCAGGCGCCCATGACGGGTGGCGTGCAGGTCCCCCGTGGCGACGGCTCGACGATCGTCAAGCTCCGCCGCGGGTCCTCGCTCACGGACTTCGCCGAGAAGATCAACGCGAACCCGGCGAGC
>NZ_MWLL01000158.1 GCF_002198675.1 Kineosporia sp. R_H_3
GACGGTGCGCATCCGGTTCTCGAGCGCCTGGGCAACCCCGACCTGCGCCTGCGCCTCGTCCTCGTGGTGGTCTTCCTCGTCATGTCCGTCCTCGGCGGGCGGCTCGTCCAGCTCCAGGGCCTGGACTCGGAGTCCGTCGCCGCCCAGGCGCTCGAGAACCGGATGCGCACCGTCGACCTGCCCGCGCACCGCGGCGACATCACCGACGTCAACGGCCGGCTCCTCGCGTGGACGGTCGAGCGGCGGCACATCCTCGTCGACCAGAACCTCGTGACGAACTACGAGGGCACCACCGAGCTGCCGCCCGGCCTGCCGGGCGCGGCCCGGGCGCTGGCACCCGTCCTCGACATGGACGTCCCGACGCTCACGAAGAAGCTCTCGGGCAAGGCCAAGGGCGCCTACGTGAAGAAGGATGTCACGCCGGAGGTCTACCGCAAGGTCCGCGAGCTGCGGATCCCCGGCATCGGCGCCGAGCAGGCGAGCCGCCGGGTCTACCCGGCGCAGACCGTCGGCGCGCAGATCGTCGGCTTCGTGAGCAAGGACGGCCGCGCCCTCGCCGGTGTCGAGCGGATCTTCGACCCCGAGCTCAAGGGCACCAACGGGCGCTGGACGTTCGAGCGCAGCGGGGACAAGTACGGCGCGCAGATCCCGACCGGCGTCAACGAGGAGGTCGAGCCGGTCGACGGCAACGGCGTCCGGCTGACGATCGACCAGGACATCCAGTGGCAGGCTCAGCAGATCCTCGAGGCCCAGGTGAAGGCGACCGAGGCCGAGACCGGCTACGTCGTCGTCATGACGAAGACCGGCCAGATCCTCGCGCTCGCCTCGGCGCCCGGCTTCGACGCGTCCGACCCGGGCGCGAGCGACGCGGCCGACCGGCAGAACCGGGCGCTCACCGACGTCTTCGAGCCGGGCTCGACGTCGAAGGTCGTCACGCTCGCCGCGGCCCTCGAGGAGGGCGTGGCCACGCCGACCGACGAGATCACCGTCGAGGGCACGCTGCGCCGCTCCGACCGCACGTTCCACGACGCGGAGGCGCACGGCACCGAGAAGCTCACGGTCGCCGGTGTCCTGGCGAAGTCGAGCAACATCGGCACCATCAAGATCGGCGAGCAGGTGCCGGCCGGGACGATGTACGACTACATGCGCAAGTTCGGGCTCGGCGCGAAGACGGGCATCTTCGGCACGACGCGCAGCTCGGCCACGCTCGCGGAGTCGTCGGGCATCCTCGCGCCGCCCTCGAAGTGGAGCGGCTCGCAGCGCTACACGATGATGTTCGGCCAGGGTCTGGCCGTGACCGCGCTGCAGTCGGCCGACGTCTTCGCGACGATCGCGAACGACGGCGTCCGGGTCGCGCCGCGGGTCGTGGCCGGCACGACGAGCCCGGACGGCGTCTACACCGCCGCACCGGCCGCGCCGCAGACCCGGGTCGTCAGCGCGCAGACCGCGCGCGACGTGCGGCTCATGCTCGAGAACGTCGTCGGCGAGGAGGGCACCGCCCGGCGGGCCGAGATCCCGGGCTACCGGGTCGCCGGCAAGACGGGTACCTCGCAGTACGCCGACCCGACGTGCGGCTGCTACCGCGCGGGGCTCTACACCTCGAGCTTCATCGGGATGGCGCCGGCCGACAAGCCGGAGATCGTCGTCGCGGTCGTGCTCCAGAAGCCGAAGAACGGCTACTTCGGCGGCACGGTGGCGGCGCCGGTCTTCCAGCAGGTCATGTCGTACGCGCTCACCAAGCGGCAGGTGCCGCCGACCCTCACGAAGAAGCCGGACCTGCCGCTGACGTGGAAGTGACGGTGCCCGGCGCCCCGGCGGCCCGCCCCGACCGGTCACCGCGAGGTGACGGGTGCGGGACCGCCGGGCCACCGGGACGGGTAACCTCGGGCGACGTGCCGACTCCCGGCGGTCCCCGCCCCCGCTCCGCCCCTGCCGCAGACCTGGCGGCGGTCGTCGAGCACCTGCGTGCCCGTGGCGCCTCGCCCGTCGAGGTCGTCCTGCCGCAGGGCCCGTCCGCCGAGGTCACCGTCACCGGCGTGACCCTCGCCTCGAAGGACGTCGTGCCCGGCGACCTCTACGCCGCGCTGCCGGGCTCGCGCGCGCACGGCGCCGACTACGCCACGGACGCCGCGTCGTCCGGTGCGCGCGCCGTGCTCACCGACCCGGCCGGCCGGGACCGCGCCGCCGCGACCGGCCTGCCGGTCGTCGTCGTCGAGACCCCGCGGGCCGTGCTCGGCGACCTCGCCGCCTGGCTCTACGGCCACCCCGGCGAGGCGCTCACGGTGCTCGGCGTCACCGGCACCAACGGCAAGACGACGACGACCTTCCTCGTGGACGCCGCGCTGCGCTCGACGGGGGAGCGGACCGGTCTCGTCGGCACCGTCGAGATCCGCTCCGGCGACCGCCGGATCCGCAGCACGGGGACGACGCCCGAGGCGCCGGCGCTGCACGCCCTGCTCGCCGTCATGCGCGAGGACGGCGTCCGGACGTGCTCGATGGAGGTCTCCAGCCACGCACTCGCGCAGCACCGGGTCGACGGCCTCGTCGTCGACGTCGCCGGGTTCACGAACCTCTCCCAGGACCACCTCGACTACCACCGGACGATGGAGGAGTACTTCGCCGCGAAGGCGCTGCTCTTCACGCCCGAGCACGCCCGCCGCGGCGTCGTCGTCGTCGACGACGCCTGGGGCGCGCGGATGGCGCGCGAGTCGCGCGTCCCCGTCGTCACGGTGACGACCAAGGACGGCACGGACGCGGACTGGCGGGTCGTCGGCCGTGACCTCGAGGGCGGCCTGACGACCGCGCACCTCACCGGCCCGGACGGCGTCGCGCTCTCCGTGCGCTGCCCGCTGCCCGGCGACTTCAACGTCGCGAACACCGTGCTGGCCCTCGCCATGCTCGTCGAGGCCGGGCACGCCCCCGCCGCGGCGGCCGCCGCCCTCGGCGCGGCCGGCCCGGTCCCGGGGCGGATGGAGAAGGTCCCCGGCGTCGGCGCCCCCGGGGAGCCCGTCGTCGTCGTCGACTACGCGCACACCCCCGACGCCGTCGCCGCCGCGCTCGACGCGCTGCGCGACGCCGGCCACCCGCTCGTCGTCGTCCTCGGTGCCGGCGGCGACCGGGACCGGGACAAGCGCCCGCTCATGGGCGCCGCCGCGGCCCGGGCCGCGGACGTCGTCGTCGTCACCGACGACAACCCGCGCTCCGAGGAGCCGGCCGCGATCCGCGCCGCGCTGCTCGCCGGTGCCCGGTCGGTCGCCGACGGGGCGACCCCGACGGGGCCGTCCGCGCACCACGCCGAGGTCGTCGAGGTCGACCGCCGCCGGGCCGCGATCGCCGAGGGGGTGGCCCGGGCCTGGGGCGGCGGTGTCCTCCTCGTCGCGGGCAAGGGCCACGAGCAGGGCCAGGACGTCGCGGGCGTCGTCCACCCGTTCGACGACCGGGCCGTGGCCCGCGAGGTCCTCGTCCAGGCCGCGGCGCTGCGCGCTCCGGAAGGGACCCGCGCGTGATCCCCCTGACCCTCGCCGAGGTCGCCGCCGCCACCGGCGGGCGGCTCGTCGACGGCGCCGCACCGGACGTCGTGGTGACCGGCGGGGTCGTCATCGACTCCCGCGCGGTCGCGGCCGGTGACCTGTTCGTCGCGTTCCCCGGCGAGCACGTCGACGGGCACGACTACGCACCCGGCGCCGTCGCCGCGGGGGCGGTCGCCGTCCTCGCGACCCGGCCGACCGGGGTGCCCGCCGTCCTCGTCGACGACGCGCAGACCGCGCTCGGCCTGCTGGCCCGCGCCGTCGTCGACCGGCTGCCGGACCTCACGGTCGTCGCCCTCACCGGCTCCTCGGGCAAGACGAGCACGAAGGACCTCCTCGGCGTCCTGCTCGCCCGCCTCGGACCGACGGTCGCCCCGGTCGGCTCCTTCAACAACGAGATCGGGCACCCGCTCACCGCGCTGCGCTGCGACAGCGGCACCCGGTACCTCGTCGCGGAGATGGGCGCCCGGATGCCCGGCAACATCGCGTACCTGTGCGGCATCACGCCGCCGCGGATCGCGCTCGCGCTCAACGTCGGCACCTCGCACCTCGGCATCTTCGGCAGCCGTGAGGTCATCGCCCGCACGAAGGGCGAGATCGTCGAGGCGCTCGCGCCGGACGGCGTCGCGGTGCTCAACGCCGACGACCCGCTCGTCGCGGCGATGGCGGCCCGGACGACGGCCCGCGTCGTGACGTTCGGCCGCGCCGGGGGCGCCGACGTCCGTGCCGAGGACGTGCGGCTCGACGCCGCGGCCCGCCCGCGGTTCCGGCTCGCCGCAGCCGGCGGCGCGGCCGACGTCGCGCTCGCCCTGCACGGCGAGCACCACGTCTCGAACGCCCTCGCGGCCGCGGCCGTCGCGCTCGAGCTCGGGCTGCCCGTCGCCGACGTCGCGCAGGCGCTGTCCGGCGCGACAGCGGCGAGCCGCTGGCGGATGGAGGTCCACGAGCGGGCGGACGGCGTGACCGTCGTCAACGACGCCTACAACGCCAACCCGGACTCCGTGCGGGCGGCCCTGGAGGCCCTCGTCGCGATGGGCCGGGGCGCCACGTCGGGCGGCACGTCGGGCGGTGCCGCCGGGGCCCGGCGCACCTGGGCCGTCCTCGGCGAGATGAAGGAGCTCGGCGACGACTCGGCCGCCGAGCACGACGCCGTGGGGCGGCTCGCCGCCCGGCTCGGGGTCTCCCGGCTCGTGGCCGTCGGCGACCCCGCCCGCCCGTACGCGCAGGGGGCGACCGCCGGGGGCGCGCCCGACGGGGCGGTCGCCACGGTGCCGGACGCCGGCGCGGCGCTCGACCTGCTCCGTGACGCCCTGCAGCCGGGGGACGTCGTCCTCGTCAAGGCGTCACGCTCGGTGGGCCTGGACCGGCTCGCGACCCGGCTGCTCGAGACGCCCGTGACCGTCGGTGGCGGCGTGGCGGACGGCGGGTCGTCGGCTCCCGGCGTGCCGGTCCCGCCTGTCGCGGTCGCGGCAGGGGAAGATGTCGAAGATCGTGCCGGTCGGAAGGAGGGGAGCGCGCCGTGAGGGCAGTACTCATCGCGGCGGGGATCTCGCTCTTCTGCGGCCTCTTCGGGACCCCGCTGTACATCCGCTTCCTCGTCAAGCGCGGCTACGGCCAGTTCATCCGTGACGACGGCCCGACCTCGCACCACACCAAGCGCGGGACGCCCACGATGGGCGGCGTCGTCATCATCGGGTCCGCGCTGCTGGCCTACGCCGCGGCGCACATCGCGACGCTCCGGCCGCCGACGGCGTCCGCCCTGCTCGTGCTCTTCCTCATGACGGGCCTCGGTCTCGTCGGCTTCCTCGACGACTTCATCAAGATCACCAAGCAGCGCAGCCTCGGCCTGCGCGCCGGTGCCAAGCTCGCCGGGCAGTCCGTCGTCGCGGTCGCGTTCGCGATCCTCGCGACCCGGTTCCGCAGCGACAACAACCTCACGCCCGCCTCGTACCGGATCTCGTTCATCCGGGACACCGGCCTCAACCTCGCCTTCGCGGGGGCCACGATCGGCGTCGTCCTCTTCGTCATCTGGGCGTACGTCATGATCGCGGCGACGAGCAACGGCGTGAACCTCACCGACGGGCTCGACGGGCTCGCCACCGGTGCGAGCGTCATGACCTTCGCGTCGTACGTCCTCATCGGGATCTGGCAGTCCAACCAGTCGTGCCAGATCGTCGACGACGTCGTCGCGGGCGGGAAGTGCTACGACGTCCGCGACCCGCTCGACCTCGCGGTCGTCGCGGCGTGCGTCATGGGCGCCTGCTTCGGGTTCCTCTGGTGGAACGCCTCGCCGGCGAAGATCTTCATGGGTGACACCGGCTCGCTCGCCCTCGGCGGTGCGCTCGCGGGCCTCGCGATCCTCTCCCGGACCGAGCTGCTCCTCGTGCTCCTCGGCGGCCTGTTCGTCCTCATCTCGCTGTCGGTCATCATCCAGGTCGGCTTCTTCAAGATGACCGGCAAACGGGTCTTCCGGATGGCCCCGCTCCAGCACCACTTCGAGCTCGCGGGCTGGGGCGAGGTGACGATCGTCATCCGCTTCTGGATCATCGCGGGCCTGTTCGTGGGCCTGGGGCTCGGGGTGTTCTACGCGGAGTGGGTCGTCGGCCTATGACCGCGGACGTCCCCCCGACCGGTCCGTACCCTCCGCCGCACGTCACCGACACCGACCGGACGACGCCGCTCACGCACGGCCGGGCCGACTGGGCCGGGCTGCGCGTCGTCGTCGCCGGCATCGGCGTCTCCGGCTTCGCCGCGGCGGACGCGCTCCTCGAGCGCGGCGCCGAGGTCACCGTCGTCGACGAGCGGGCGGGGGAGACGACCCGCGAGCGCGCGGTGATCCTCGAGACGCTCGGCGCCCGGCTCGCCCTCGGCGAGGGCTCGACGTCCCGGCTGCCGGACGGCGGCTGGGACCTCGTCGTGACGTCGCCCGGCTGGCGCCCCGACCAGCCGCTCCTCGCGCAGGCCGGCGCGGCGGGCGTGCCGGTCTGGGGCGAGGTCGAGCTCGCCTGGCGGATGCGCCCGCAGACCGGCGCCGCGCCGTGGCTCACCCTCACGGGCACGAACGGCAAGACGACGACGGTGACGATGCTCGCGTCGATGCTCGCCGCCGCCGGGCTGCGGACGACGGCTGCGGGCAACGTCGGCACGCCGATCCTCGAGGCCGTGCTGCACCCGCAGCCGTACGACGTCGTCGCGGTCGAGCTGTCGAGCTTCCAGCTGCACTGGAGCCACTCGCTGCGGCCGCGGGCGAGCGCCTGCCTCAACGTCGCCCCGGACCACACCGACTGGCACGGCTCGCTCGAGGAGTACTCCCGGGCCAAGGGCCGGGTCTACGAGAACACCGAGATCGCCTGCGTCTACAACGCGGCCGACGCGACGACCGAGCAGCTCGTCCGGGACGCCGACGTCGTCGAGGGCTGCCGCGCGGTCGGGTTCACCCTCGGCGTCCCGGCGGTGTCGATGCTCGGCGTCGTCGAGGACGTCCTGTGCGACCGCGCGTTCGTCGCCGAACGGCAGACCTCGGCGGCCGAGCTCGGGTCGCTCGACGACGTCCGGATCGCCGGCGGCGGCACCCTCGCGCCGCACACCGTCGCCAACGCCCTCGCGGCCGCCGCGCTGGCCCGGGCGCACGGCGTCCCGCCGGCCGCCGTCCGCGACGGGCTGCGCGGCTACACCCCGGAGCCGCACCGGATCACCCGGGTCGCCGAGGCCGGCGGCGTCGTCTGGGTCGACGACTCCAAGGCGACGAACCCGCACGCCGCCGACGCCTCGCTGCACGCCTTCGAGCACGTCGTCTGGGTGGCCGGCGGGCTGGCCAAGGGCGCGAGCTTCGACGACCTCGTCGCCGCGCACGCGGGCCGGCTGCGGGCCGCCGTCCTCATCGGGCGCGACCGCGACCTCGTCCGGGAGGCGCTCGCGCGACACGCGCCGCACGTCCCCGTCGTCGACGTGGACGTCCCCGAGACTGGGTCGGTGACCGTCATGGACGCCGTCGTGGAGCGTGCGGCCGGCCTGGCGCAGGCCGGTGACGTCGTGCTGCTCGCGCCGGCGTGCGCGTCCATGGACATGTTCGTCTCGTACGGCCACCGCGGCGACGAGTTCGCCGCCGCCGTCCGGCGCAGGCTGGGCGCGAGCCCGCCGCCGACCGGGGAGCGCTGAGTGGCGGCCGTCGGGGAAGCGGCCGCCCCCAGCACCTGGACCCGCCGCAGCGTGTGGCTGTCGCGGATCGAGTCGCCGCTCGCGCCGTACTACCTCGTCCTCGGCTCGACGCTCGCGCTCACCGTCATCGGTCTCGTCATGGTGCTGTCGAGCTCGAGCGTCACCTCGCTCAAGGGCGGCACCGGCTCCTCGTACACCGAGTTCCTCAACCAGGCCCGGTTCGCGGCGCTCGGACTGCCGCTCGCGTGGGTGGCGTCCCGGATGCCCAAGCGGTTCTGGACCCGGTTCGCCTGGCCGATGCTCGGCGTCGGCCTCGCCCTGCAGGTGCTCGTCTTCACCGGCATGGGGCGCGAGCAGGGCGGCAACCGGGCGTGGATCTACCTGGGCGGCGGCATCGTCCTGCAGCCCGCCGAGGTCTGCAAGATCGCCCTCATCGTGTGGGGCGCCACGGTCCTGGCCCGCAAGCGGCCGCTGCTCAACCGGACGTCGCACCTGCTGGTCCCCGTCGTCCCCGGGGCGCTCGCGGTGCTCGGCCTCGTGCTGCTCGGCCGTGACCTCGGCACCGCGATGATCCTCATCGCGGTCGTCGCGACGCTGCTGTTCGTCGCCGGGGCGCCGATGCGCTGGTTCACGATCGGCGGCGGCCTCGCGGTCTCGGCCGTCCTGCTCCTCGTGACAGGTAGCCAGAACCGCAGCAACCGGCTCGCCGTGTGGCTGTCCGGCTGCGCGAACCCGGACATGCTCGGCTGCTGGCAGCCGGCGCACGGCCGGTACGCGCTCGCGACGGGCGGCTGGTGGGGCGTGGGGCTGGGCGGCAGCCGGGAGAAGTGGAACTACCTGCCCGCCGCGCACAACGACTACATCTTCTCGATCATCGGCGAGGAGCTCGGGCTGCCCGGGACGTTCGCGATCCTCGCCCTCTTCGGGCTGCTCGCGCTGGGCCTCTACCGGCTCGTCGTCACGAGCGACGACCTCATGGTCAAGATCGCCTCGGCCGGCGTCTTCACGTGGATCCTGCTCCAGGCCGTCATCAACATGTCCGTCGTCGTCGGGCTGCTGCCCGTCATCGGCCTGCCGCTGCCGCTCGTCTCGAGCGGCGGCTCCGCGCTCGTGACGACGCTCTTCGCGCTCGGGATCGTCCTCGGGTTCGCCCGCCGGGTGCCCGGTGCGCCAGAGGCGCTCGCGGCGCGCGGCAGCGTCGTCAAGAGGTCGCTCGCGGTCGTGCCCCTACGGGTGCGCCGCACCGGGAGGAGCCAGCCGTGACCCTGTCCGTCCTGCTCGCGGGCGGGGGCACGGCAGGCCACGTGGCCCCGCTCCTCGCCCTCGCCGAGTGCCTGCTGCGCCGCGACCCGGACACCCGGGTCACGGCGCTCGGCACCGCGGAGGGGCTCGAGGCCCGGCTCGTGCCGGAGGCCGGCCTGCCGCTCGCCGTCGTCCCGCGGGTGCCGTTCCCGCGTCGGCCGGGGCCCGACCTCGGCCGGCTCCCCGGCCGGCTGCGCGCCGCCGTGGCGGCGGCGCGGGCCGCGATCGTCGACTCGGGCGCGGACGTCGTCGTCGGGTTCGGCGGCTACGTCTCGACCCCCGCGTACCTCGCGGCCCGCCGGCTCGGCGTGCCGATCGTCGTCCACGAGGCGAACTCGCGCCCCGGCCTCGCGAACCGGCTCGGCGCCCGGCTCACCCCGTACGTCGCGACGACGTTCCCCGGCACCCCGCTGCGCGGCGCCACCGTCATGGGCATGCCGCTGCGCCGCCGGATCACCACGCTCGACCGGGCGGCGCTGCGCGCCCAGGGGACCGCGCACTTCGGGCTCGTGCCCGGCCGCCCGACGCTCTTCGTCACCGGTGGCTCGCTCGGGGCGCAGCGGCTCAACACGACGTTCGGGGCGGCCTCGGCGGACCTGCGCTCGGCCGGCGTCCAGGTCGTGCACCTCAGCGGCCGCGGCAAGACGGTGGACGTCGCGCAGATCGTCGGCGGCGGAGCGTACGTCGTCGCCGAGTACCTCGACCGGATGGACCTCGCCTACGCGGTGGCCGACCTCGTCGTCTGCCGGGCCGGGGCGAGCACCGTGAGCGAGGTGACCGCGATCGGGCTGCCCGCGGCGTACGTCCCGCTGCCGATCGGCAACGGCGAGCAGCGGCTCAACGCGCAGCCCGTCGCCGACGCCGGTGGGGGGCTCGTCGTCGACGACGCGGCGTGCACGCCGGAGTGGGTGCGCTCGACGCTGCTGCCGCTGCTGCTCGACCCGCGCCGGCTCGACGACATGGGCCGGGCCGCCGCCGCCTTCGGGATCCGGGACGGCGACGAGCGGCTCGCCGACCTCGTCGAGACCGCGGCCCGGCAGGCCGCAGGGGTCGCCGGCGGCCCGGCCACGAGCACGGGGGAGGACGCCCGGTGAAGCCCGACCTCGACCTCGTCGTGCCGCCCGCCGAGAGCCTCGGCGCGGTGCACCTCATCGGGATCGGCGGTGCCGGGATGTCCGGCATCGCGCGCATCCTCCTCGCCCGCGGGCTGCCCGTCTCCGGCAGCGACGCGAAGGACTCCCGCGGTCTCGCCGCGCTGCGCGCGCTCGGCGCCCGGGTCGAGGTCGGCCACGACGCCGCGCACCTGGGCGACGCGCAGACCCTCGTCGTCTCCTCCGCCGTCCGGGAGAACAACCCCGAGCTCGCCGCGGCCCGCGAGCGCGGTCTGCTCGTGCTGCACCGGTCGCAGGCGCTCAAGGCCGTCATGGCCGGACGGCGGACCGTCGCCGTCGCGGGGACCGCCGGCAAGACGACGACGACGTCGATGGTGTCGGTGGCCCTCCAGCACTGCGGCGCCGACCCGTCGTTCGCCATCGGCGGCGAGCTCGCCGACACCGGGGCCAACGCGCACAACGGGTCCGGGGACGTCTTCGTCGCCGAGGCCGACGAGTCCGACGGCACGTTCCTCATCTACGAACCGCTCGTCGCGGTCGTGACGAACGTCGAGCCCGACCACCTCGACTTCTACGGCACGCCCGAGGCCGTCGAGCAGGCGTTCGCGACGTTCTGCACGACGGTGCAGCCGGGCGGGGTCGTCGTCGCGTGCGTCGACGACCCCGGGGCCCGCCGGATGCTCGAGGCGGCCGCACCGTCGGCCGCGGAGCGCGGCGTGACGCTCGTCGGGTACGGCCGCTCGGCCGACGCCGCCGTCCGGGTCGAGGGCCTGCACGCCACCCCTGCCGGCCTGTCCTTCACCGTCGTCGACGCCACGGGCGCGCTCCCCATGACGCTGCGGGTCCCCGGCGAGCACAACGCGCTCAACGCCGCGGCCGCGTTCGCCGCGGTGACGGCGCTCGGCTACGACCGCGACCGGGCCGCCGCCGGGCTCGCCGCCTTCGGCGGCACGCGCCGGCGCTTCGAGGCACGCGGCGAGGCCGGGGGAGTGCGGGTCGTCGACGACTACGCGCACCACCCGACGAAGGTGGCCGCGGCGCTGCAGGCCGCCCGCTCGGTCGCCGGCGGCGGCCGCGTCGTCGCGGTCTTCCAGCCGCACCTGTTCAGCCGCACCCGGATCTTCGCCGGTGACTTCGGCCGCGCCCTGGGCCTGGCCGACGAGGTCGTCGTCATGGACGTCTACGCGGCCCGGGAGGACCCGGAGCCCGGCGTCACCGGCGCCCTCGTCGCGGACGCCGTCCCGCTGCCGCGCGAGCACGTCACCTTCGTGCCGTCGTGGTCCGACGTCGCCGACGTCGTCGCCGCCCGGACGGCACCCGGCGACATCGTCCTGACGATCGGTGCCGGCGACGTGACGATGCTCGGGCCCGAGATCCTCGCCCGGCTCGCGGACCGGTCCGGCGGGGCCGGTCCCGGCCCCACCGGCACCGAGGGTCCGGCGGGCCCGGCGTGAGCCGCTCCACGGCCGAGCGGTCGTTCCCGCAGCTCCTCGGCGACGGCTCCGTCGTCGCCGCGGCGGACCGGTTCGGCGCGCTGGCCCGGGCCCGGCGCCGCCGCCTGCTCGGCGGGCTCGCCGTCGCCGTGCTCTGCCTGCTCGCCGCGGGGTGGATCCTCACCGCCTCGCCGTGGGGGACCGTCCGGCGGGTGCAGGTGACCGGCGTCGACCGGATCGACCCCGCACAGGTGCAGGCGCTCGCGACCGAGGAGCTCGGCCGGCCGCTGCTCCTCGTGCGCACGGGCGCCGTCGAGACCCGGGTCCGCACGCTGCGCCTCGTCGCGGACGTCTCCGTCGAGCAGGTCTGGCCGGGCACGCTGCGGATCGTCGTCCGCGAGCGGCAGCCGGTCGCCGCGCTGCCCTCCGGCAGCGGCTTCCGGCTCGTCGACCGGGACGGCGTCGAGGTCGTGACCGTCGGCTCCGCGCCGTCGTCCGTGCCCGTCGTCCAGGTCGACCTCGTCACCGCCGGGGCGGCCGCCGTCCGGTCGGCCCTCGACAGCCTCGGCGTCCTGCCACCGGCCCTGCGCGCCCAGCTGCGCGAGGTCGGCGCCGCGAGCGGCGACGGCGTGTGGTTCCGCCTCGACGACGGCGACACCGTCGTCTGGGGCGACGCGAGCCAGGTCGACCTCAAGGTCGCGGCGCTCGACGCCCTGCGCCGGCAGGCGGTGCGGGAGCGGGCCGCGATGCGCAAGAAGGGCAACATCCAGCTCTCGAAGCGCCCGGTGACGTTCGACGTCAGCGCCCCGCGCGCGCCGTCCGTCCAGCGCTGACCCCCGGCGCCGGCCGTCCCGGCGGGAGGAGACCCAGGTTCACGAGACCGTGCGCGAGACCGTCCACGCCGCCGACGCGCCCGCGGCCGTCGGTCCCTACGCGCACGCCGTCGTCGCCGGTGACCTGCTCCTGCTGTCGGGCCAGACGCCGATCGACCCGGCGACGGGCCGGCTCGTCGACGGCGACGTCGGCACCCAGACGGCGCGGGTCCTCGCCAACCTCGCGGCGGTGCTCGCGGCGGCGGGGCTGACGCTCGGGGACGTCGTCAAGTGCAACGTCTACCTCACCGACATGGCCGACTTCGCCGCGATGAACGCGGCCTACGGGAGCGTCTTCGAGGAGCCCTTCCCGGCCAGGACGACGGTCGCCGTCGCGGGCCTGCCGCTCGGCGCCCGGGTCGAGATCGAGGCGGTCGCGGTGCGCCGGGCGGGGTAGCGACCCGTCCTGTTCGCCCGATTTCCCCTGCGGGGACACGGAAAACTCCATCGGTGCCGCGACACGCCCGGCCGGTCGTTGAATCGCCCTATGGGCGTCCGTACGGTCGCAGAGCATCGAGTAGTTGACATAACTATAACCCTCTACCTGAGGGTGAGAGTCGTAAGAACGATCCACCGGGACCGACCAGACCGCCCCGGCACGGCTCACTGACCGGCACGTCGATCCGCGAGCGAGAGGCACCCGTCGTGGCAGCACCGCAGAACTACCTCGCAGTCATCAAGGTCGTCGGTATCGGCGGCGGCGGCGTCAACGCCGTCAACCGCATGATCGAGGTCGGCCTCAAGGGCGTCGAGTTCATCGCGATCAACACCGACGCGCAGGCCCTTCTCATGAGCGACGCCGACGTCAAGCTCGACGTCGGCCGTGAGCTGACCAGGGGGCTCGGCGCGGGCGCCGACCCAGAGGTGGGCCGCCGCGCCGCGGAGGACCACGCCGAGGAGATCGAGGAGGTCCTCCGCGGGGCCGACATGGTCTTCGTCACCGCCGGCGAGGGCGGTGGCACCGGCACCGGGGGCGCCCCCGTCGTCGCGCGCATCGCCCGCGGCCTCGGCGCCCTGACCATCGGTGTCGTCACCCGCCCGTTCACGTTCGAGGGTCGCCGCCGCTCGACCCAGGCCGACTCGGGGATCGCCTCGCTGCGCGAGGAGGTCGACACCCTCATCACGATCCCCAACGACCGGCTGCTGTCCATCAGCGACCGGCACGTCAGCGTGCTGGACGCCTTCCGGTCGGCGGACCAGGTGCTCCTGTCCGGTGTCCAGGGCATCACCGACCTCATCACGACGCCGGGTCTGATCAACCTCGACTTCGCCGACGTGAAGTCCGTCATGCAGGGCGCGGGCAGCGCCCTCATGGGCATCGGCTCGGCGCGCGGCGAGGACCGCGCGATCCAGGCCGCCGAGACGGCGATCTCCTCGCCGCTGCTCGAGGCGAGCGTGGACGGCGCCCACGGCGTCCTGCTGTCGATCCAGGGCGGTTCGGACCTCGGCCTCTTCGAGATCAACGAGGCGGCCCGGCTCGTCCAGGAGGCGGCGCACCCGGAGGCGAACATCATCTTCGGCGCCGTCATCGACGACGCGCTCGGGGACGAGGTGCGGGTCACGGTCATCGCGGCCGGCTTCGACGGCGGCACGCCGACCAAGCGCAAGGACGACCGCGCCCTCGGCCAGGTGTCCGGGCGCTCGGTGACGCCGCCGACGTCGTCGGGCTCCGGCGGCTCCAACGGGTACTCCGGTTCGGCGTCCAACGGGTTCCCGACCGGGTACACGACGGCCCAGCCCGCCCAGACCGCCCCGCCGGTGCAGCAGCCGGTCCCGGTGGCCCAGGCGCCGGTCCAGCAGCCCGTCCAGCAGCCCGTCCAGCAGCCCGTGCAGCAGCCGGTCCACCAGACCGTTCCCGCGGCCCCGCCGGTGCAGCAGCCGGCACCGGTCCAGCAGCCGGCGCAGCCGCAGGCCGAGCCGGAGCGCCGCTACGTCGAGCTCCCGACCGAGGCCCGCCCGCCGCGGGTGCAGCGGCCGGTCCCGCTCGACGACGACCTCGACGTGCCGGACTTCCTCAAGTAGCACCTGAGCGGCCCGCCCGGCGTGACCGGGGCGACGACGGCCCACCGGCAGCGTGCCGGTGGGCCGTCGTGCGTCCGGGCCGGATAGGTTCGCGCCCATGGACTCGGGTGTGGGTACGGCGTCCGGAGCATCCGCAGGACCGGTCGCCGACGTCGTCGCCGTCGACCTGGGCCCGGGCGTCCGGGCCGGGTTCACCCGTCGTCCCGGTGGCGTCTCGCGCGGCCCGTGGGCGGGTCTCGACCTCGGTCTCCACGTCGGCGACGACCCGGCCGACGTCCTCGAGAACCGGCGGCTCGTCGAGCGCTGGGCGGGGATGCCCGTGTGGTACCCGCGGCAGGTCCACGGCCGCGAGGTCGCCGTCCTCGACGTACCGCCGGACCCGGGGCTGGCGCTGGGCTCGGGTGCCGACGGTGCGGAGTGCGACGCCGCCGTCGCCGTCGGGCCGGGCCACGCGGTGGCCGTCGTCGTGGCCGACTGCGTCCCGGTGCTGCTCGCGGACCCGGGCGCCGGCGTCGTCGCCGCGGCGCACGCCGGGCGGCCCGGGCTGCTCGCCGGCGTCCTCGAGGCGACGGTGGCGGCGATGGTCGCCCGAGGGGCGGTGCCGGCCTCGATCCTCGTCGCGCTCGGGCCGTCCGCCGGCCCGTGCTGCTACGAGGTGCCCGAGCAGATGCGGGACGACGCGGCCGCGCGCGTGCCGGAGACGGCCGCGACGACCCGCGCCGGGACGCCGGCCATCGACCTGCGGGCCGGCTGCGCCGCCGTCCTGCACCGGGCCGGCGTCGAGAGCGTCCGCACCGTCGGCGGGTGCACGATCGACGACGAGTCCTTCTACTCCTACCGGCGGGCCAAGGTCACCGGACGTTCCGGCGGCATCGTCGGGATCGCGCCGTGACCACGGGCGGTGAGCGCCGGGCCGAGCTCGAGGCGGGGCTCGCCCGGGTCCGTGAGCGTGTGGCCGCCGGCTGCGCCGCGGCCGGCCGGTCACCCTCGGAGATCTGCCTCGTCGTCGTGACGAAGACCCACCCGGCGACCGACGTGACGACCCTGGCGGACCTCGGGGTCACCGACGTCGGCGAGAACCGCGACCAGGAGGCGTCGGCGAAGCACGCCGAGGTCCTCGCCGCAGGCGTGACCGGGCTGCGGTGGCACTTCATCGGTCAGCTGCAGACGAACAAGGCGCGCTCGGTCGCGCGGTACGCCGACGTCGTCCACTCGGTCGACCGGGTGCACCTCGTCAGCGCCCTCGGGAAGGCGGCGCACCAGGTCGGGCGGGAGGTCGAGTGCCTCGTCCAGGTGAGCCTCGACGGCGACACGGCCCGCGGCGGGTGCCTGCTCACCGACCTCGAGGAGGTCGCCGGGGCCGTCGTCGCGACGGACGGGCTCGCCCTGCGCGGCGTGATGGCCGTGGCCCCGCTCGGCGAGGACCCGCGGCGCGCCTTCGCCGTGCTCCCGGCCCTGCGCGACCGGCTCCTCGCCGTGGACCCGCGGGCCGGTCTCGTCTCCGCGGGGATGAGCGGGGACCTCGAGGCCGCGATCGCCTGCGGTGCGACACACCTGCGTGTCGGGAGCGCGGTGCTCGGTGCTCGTCCCGCACTCGGGTAGCGTCGCGACGGAGGGTGACGGACGGAAGGCGGAGGAGCCATGGGCGGCGCGCTGCGGAAGACCATGATCTACCTCGGCCTGGCCGAGGACGACGAGCGCTACGAGGCGTACGACGCCGACGAGGAGTTCGACGAGGCGTACGAGGACGACGACCGGAGCACGCGGCACGACCGCGCCGGGGCGACGTCCGAGCGTTCCGTCGACCGGCTGGACGACGTGTACGAGGAGCGGAGGGCCGCGGTGACGCCGATCGCCCGCGGGCAGGTGGCACGAGTGGTGCAGGCGCCGGCACGGTCGAACGAGCTGCACCGGATCTCGACGATCCACCCGCGCACGTACAACGAGGCCAAGACCATCGGCGAGGCGTTCCGTGGCGGCACCCCCGTCATCATGAACCTCGGTGAGATGGACGACGCGGACGCCAAGCGCCTCGTCGACTTCGCCGCCGGCCTCGTCTTCGGGCTCCACGGCACGATCGAGCGGGTCACCTCCAAGGTGTTCCTGCTCTCACCGGCGAGCGTCGAGGTCACCCCGGCGGACAAGATCCGCAACGGCACGGACCGGGACCTCTTCAACCACGCCTGACCGTCCCGTGCCGGCGCGGCCCCGTCGGTGCGGGGAGCCCCGCCGGTGCTGGACAATGGCGCACGTTGTCGCGTCGTCAGTCGTTGAGCCCGGTACGGGCGGCCGCCGGCCGACCGTCACACCGCCGCGCAGATCCCCGGAGCCACCCTCGTGAACGCCGTTCGCTCGCTGCTCAGCCTCGTCGTCTTCCTCTTCCTGCTCGCCCTGATCATCCGGCTCGTCTTCGACTGGATCCAGGTCTTCTCGCGGGACTGGAAGCCGAAGGGGATCGTGCTCGTCCTCGCCGAGGCCGTCTACTCCGTCACAGACCCGCCGCTGCGGGCGTTGCGGCGAGTGATCCCCCCGCTGCGACTGGGCTCCGTGCAGCTCGACCTGGCGTTCACGCTGCTCTTCCTCGTGACGATCATCCTCTACCAGCTGCTCTGATCGTCACGCAGCGAATCGCCCTGGTGACCGAGGGTTGACCATGGCATCCTGGCGGGGGACCGCGACCGGCATCACGGGGGTCATCCTCGTTCGATCTGCGGCTTCCGATCCGCTACGGTGACGTCTCGGCACGGACCCGACCGGACCCGACGCACCACTCTCTCCCGCGAGGTGACCCTGATGGCCCTGACGCCCGAGGACGTTGTCAACAAGCGCTTCCAAGCGACCAAGTTCCGCGAGGGCTACGACCAGGACGAGGTCGACGACTTCCTGGACGAGGTCGTCAACGAGCTCCGCCGCCTGACGGAGGAGAACGACGAGCTCCGCTCGAAGCTCTCCGTCTGCGAGCGCCGCGTCGGCGAGCTCTCCCGCGCGACGGTGGCCCGCGAGGCCGCCCCCGAGCCCGAGCCGGTCGCTGCGGCCGTCCCGGCGCCCGCGCCGATGCCCGTCGCGGTGCCCGAGCCGGTGCGCAACCCGGCGGCGGAGCTCCAGGCCGTCGGCCAGGGCCCCGAGGCCGCGGCAGGCATGCTCGCGCTGGCGCAGAAGCTCCACGACGAGTACGTCCGCAACGGTGAGCAGCAGCGCGACCGCATCGTCGGCGAGGCCCGCGAGCACGCGGCGCGGCTCGTCCGCGAGGCCGAGGAGAAGCAGCGCCAGACGCTCGGTTCCCTCGAGCAGGAGCGTTCGCTCCTCGAGCGCAAGATCGACGAGCTGCGCGCCTTCGAGCGCGAGTACCGCAGCCGCCTCAAGTCCTACCTCGAGGGCCAGCTCCGCGAGCTCGAGGCGAAGGCCGCCGTCGTCCCGAACCGGGGCCCGCAGCCTGCTGCGAGCCTCGCCGGCAACGGCAACGGCCAGCAGTACTCCGGGCCGCTGCCGAGCCGCGGCGCCTACGCGGCCGAGCCCGCCGAGGCCGGTGGCCAGCAGTACCCGTTCGGCGACCGCAGCTGAGCTCGGCCCACGAGCTTGGCAGCACGAAGCACGGCACGACCGGCAGGGCCCTCGCGCGGGAGTGAGGGCCCTTCCGGTTTTGCGCGTGCCGGGGCGCAGGCAGGCGCCGAGGGCCACCTCGACGTCACGGTGCGGGCCAAGCCCGGGGCGTCCCGGACGGCCGTCGGCGGCCGGTACGGCGACGGGGACGTGCTCGTCGTGGCGGTGAACGCCCCCGCGGTCGACGGCCGGGCCACCGAGGCCGTCGTGGCCGCCGTCGCCGAGGCGTTCGGGGTGCGGCGCAGGGACGCCGACCTGGTCACCGGAGCGACGAGCCGGACCAAGACCGTGCGGGTCGTCGGTGACCCGGTGGCGCTGCGGGCGAGGCTCGAGGGGCTGCTCGGAGGGGACCGCTCACCGCCCGGCGGGGGAGGCAGCGGGTAGGCGCCGGCGGTCAACCCGGCACAGGAGGGTGTCGAAAGAGATACGGAAAGTGATCACCGCAGGTAGATCATGTTTGTCGCTACGCGGCGTGGGCGATTGAGCACGCCAGCACACGTTCCGTATTCTTCGCGGACCGTCGAGGCCCGACATGTCGGGCGGGGGAGGCCCCCACATGGCACAGCGCAGGTCCCTGGCAGCGGTCGCGCGACGCGCGGTCGGCGCCGCCAGGGCAGTGGGAGCGACGGTGACCGGGTCCCGCTCGGGAGCGCCGGCGACGGAACCGGCCCCGGCGAAGAAGGCCGCGGCGAAGGCGCCGGCGGCCAAGGCCCCGGCCAAGAAGACTGCGGCGGCCAAGGCCCCGGCCAAGAAGGCTCCGGCCACGAAGGTTGCAGTCAAGAAGGTGGCGACCACGTCGGCGACCAAGAGCACGGCTCCGGCCAAGAAGGTGGCTGCGACTCCGGCCAAGAAGGCTGCTGCGGCGCCGGCGAAGAAGGTGGCTGCGGCGCCGGCGAAGAAGGTGGCTGCGGCGCCGGCGAAGAAGGCACCCGTGAAGCAGGAGGCGGCCGTCGCGCCGCCCGCACCGGCGCCGGAGCCCACGGTCCCGGACGCGCTCGTCGTCCGTGCCGAGGAGGACCCGTGGACGCCGGCCGAGCTCGCCGAGGTCCGCGAGGAGCTCAGCGGTGAGCTCGACCGGCTGGCCCGCGACATGGCGGCGCTCGAGACGAGCATCGCCGACGTCCTGCGCGACAGCGGGGACGGCGCCGGTGACGACCAGGCGGACACCGGGAGCAAGGCGTTCGAGCGGGAGCAGGAGATGACGCTCCTCGCGAACGCCCGCGAGTCCCGGTTCCAGACCCAGCGGGCCCTCGACGCGATCGAGGACGGCACCTACGGCCGGTGCGAGTCCTGCGGCAACGCCATCGGCAAGGCGCGCCTCCAGGCGTTCCCGCGGGCGACGCTCTGCGTCCCGTGCAAGCAGAAGCAGGAGCGTCGCTGACCCCGCGCTGAGCCGCCGCGGCCTCCCCGCCGGGGGCGGCCGCGGCGGCTCAGCGNGCGACGACGCCCCGCGCCCCGTCCGCCGGGCCCTCGTCGCGACGCTCGTCGTCACGGCGCTCGTCGTCGTGGCCGCCGACCAGTCGTCGAAGGAGTGGGCGCTGCGCACCCTCGCCCCGGGGGCCGCGCCGACGCCCGTCATCGACGGGTGGCTCCAGCTGCGCCTCGTCTTCAACCCGGGGGCCGCCTTCAACATGGCGACCGGGACGACGTGGATCTTCACCGTCATCGCGACGTTCGTCGCGATCCTCATCCTGCGGGTGTCGCGCCGGCTCGGCAGCCGGGGCTGGGCGCTGGCGCTCGGCCTGCTCCTCGGAGGTGCGGTCGGCAACCTCGTCGACCGGCTCACCCGCGCGCCCGGGTTCGCCCGCGGGCACGTCGTCGACTTCATCGAGTACACGAAGTTCCCCTTCATGGACTTCCCGGTCTTCAACGTCGCCGACTCGTGCATCGTCACGGCGGCCTTCCTCATCGCCCTCCTCGGCTTCCGCGGGATCGCCCTCGACGGCACCCGCGAGCCGCGGCCGGGGACGGACCCCGCCGATGCCTGAGCTGCGCTCGCTCCCGGTGCCCGACGGGCTGGCCGGTGAGCGGCTCGACGCCGGTCTCGCCCGCCTGCTCGGGCTGAGCAGGTCCGCCGCCGCGGACCTCGCCGAGGCCGGTGCGGTCGTCGTCGACGGCCGGGAGGCGGGCAAGTCCGACCGGCTCCGCGCCGGGTCGTGGCTCGAGGTCTCCCTGCCCGACCCGCCGTCCGCGGTCGAGGTCGTCGCCGAGCCGGTGCCTGGGCTGCACATCGTCCACGACGACGACGACCTCGTCGTCGTCGACAAGCCGGTCGGGGTCGCCGCGCACCCGAGCCCGGGCTGGACCGGTCCCACGGTCGTGGGCGGGCTGGCCGGGGCGGGCTACCGGATCGCGACCTCCGGTGCGGCGGAGCGTCAGGGCGTCGTCCACCGCCTGGACGTCGGCACGAGCGGCCTCATGGTCGTCGCGAAGAGCGAGTACGCGTACAGCCGGCTCAAGCAGGCCTTCCGGGACCGCACCGTCGACAAGACCTACCACGCGCTCGTCCAGGGCCACCCCGACCCGCTGCGCGGCACGATCGACGCCCCGATCGGCCGGCACCCGAGCGCCGACTGGAAGTGGGCCGTCGTCGCCGGCGGCAAGCCGAGCATCACGCACTACGAGGTGCTCGAGGCGTTCCGGGCCGCGTCCCTGGCCGAGATCCACCTCGAGACCGGCCGCACGCACCAGATCCGGGTGCACTTCTCGGCCCTGCGGCACCCGTGCGTGGGCGACCTCACGTACGGCGCCGACCCGACCCTCGCGGCCCGGCTCGGCCTGACCCGGCAGTGGCTGCACGCCGTCCGGCTCGGCTTCGTGCACCCGGGCACCGACGAGCCCGTCGAGTTCGAGAGCCCCTACCCCGAGGACCTCGCGCACGCGCTCGAGGCGATCGCCGACTCCTGACCCGCCGGGCCGGTCGAGCCGGCCGGCCCGGTGGGCCCGGTCAGCCCGACCCGAGGTGCACGGCGGCCGCCGCCCAGGTGTGCGCGAGCAGACCGGAGACGACGAGCGGGGAGGCCGAGCCGCCGGACGACCGGTTCGCGAGGTACACCGCGACGACGACCCCGATGACCACGAGCGCGGCGAGCACCGCGAAGGCGATCTTCACCGGCGAGTACGGGCGCTCGCCGACGACCGTCCCGGTGTGGGCGTTGACGTACACCTGGAACGTCTTCCCGCCGTAGAGGTAGGCGGCGAGCCAGACCGGCAGGAGCATGAGCTTGAACATGAGCCCGCCGTAGCGGGTGTCCATCGAGTGCACCTGCTGCTCGTCGCCGCCGATGTCCGCGCAGCAGTCCTCGCGGATGACCCCGCGCATGATCTGCTTGGCCTCTTCGAGGCCCTCGTCGGGCTGGACGTCGTAGCGCAGCGCCTGGTATCCGGACAGGTACTCGGGCCGGTAGGCGGTCGCGTTCTCGAGGAGCCACGGCTGCAGGTCGGCGAGCCGCTCGGCCGGCAGCTGGCGGGTGGCGACGACGACGACGTCGTCGAAGTTGCGCGCGACCTGCCCGGACGCCGGGTACCACCGGGTCTTCATGACCTGCCGGGTCCGGGTCTGCGGGCGGCCGTCGACCATCTCGGTGTAGGTCTCGGTCTCCCAGTAGTGCTCGCCGCGCATGCCGGTGTAGCGGGTCGAGGTCGCGGCGTCGTACGTCCAGTGCGGCAGGTAGGTGCCCTTGAGCCGCTCGGCGGTGCTCACCTTCCTGAGCCGGTTCGGCGCGAACCAGCGGGACCGCACCCACTGCCGGATCGCCTCCTGCGCGCCGGACCGGTCGATCCCGAACGGGACGACGCCCTCCGGGGCGATCTGCTCGGCGGCGTCGATCTCGGCGACGATCGGCGCGCCGCAGAACGGGCAGGACGTCGCGAGGTCGTCGGTCTCGGTCGTCGCGCCGCACTTGCCGCAGCGCAGCACGTGCTGCGCGAGGTGGGCGGTGGCCTTGACCGGCGAGGACTGCCAGGCGACGTAGTCGTGCTCCTCGATGACCTCGTCCGACGGGCCGACGGCCTGCTCGTGCCCGCAGTACGGGCACTTGAGGACCGCCGTCCCCGGGGCGTACTCGAGCCGCGCGCCGCACTGACCGCACGGGTACGTCAGGGTGGTCGGGCTGCTGCTGCCACCCGGTCCTTGCGTCACGGACATCCTCCAGGAGTGCTACCCCGACGGTCGGCGGTCGTGCTCACGCGGCCCAGCCGATGCGGCCGGTGCCGCCGTAGAAGTCGCCGGCCGGTGACCTCAGGTCGTCGCCGTCGACGACCTCCCGGGTCCTGCCGGGGACGAACGGGATGACGGCCAGGTACTGGGAGGCCACCGCGCCGGCGCGCAGGAAGGCCAGCCACCGGCCGTCGGGGGAGAAGGCCGGCGAGGTGTGCGCGCGGTGGAGCTCGTCGGCCACCTGCCAGGTGCGTCCCGTCGTCCGGTCGAGCCCCAGCAGCCGGAAGTCGGACTCGGCGACGACGTAGCGCCCGTCCGGGGAGACGTCGAAGGCGCCGGCCCGCGGCGAGACCTTGAGGCCGGCCGGTCCCTGGTCCGTGTACTGCGCGTCGTACACGTGGATCGCGTCCTCGGCGCGCACGAGGAGCTCACCGGTGCCGGTGAGCACCGGCTCGGCGCGGCCGTCGACGGTCGACAGGACCGCACCGGTGCGCAGGTCGTAGACGTAGACGCGGTCGATCCGCTCGGCGTCGCCGTCCTGGGACTGCGGCTCGTCGACGCTGTACGCGAGCCGGGACGCCGTCGGGTCGAGCGTCGCGGCGCTCGTCGGGAAGGACAGCGGGCCGCCCACCGTGTAGTCCGCGAGCTGCTCACCGGCCAGGCTGCGGACCGTGACGTGCCACGAGTCGCTCGCGGGGCCGAAGTAGTCCCACACGTCCCCGATGACCCCGCTGCGGGAGACGCCGACGCCGGGAGCGCTCGACGTCTCGGCGGCCGGGAACGACCGTGCCCTGCCGGTGGCCGCATCGAGGACCGTGAGCTCGGAGTCCTTGACGACGAGATGCCCGGCGAGCCGCCGGGGCGGACGCCGTCCCGCCCGGGTCCGTCGTCGTGCCCGCCCCGCCGGCGCCGATCGGCACGCCCCCGCACCCGGCGAGCGGGAGCGCGAGCAGCG
This sequence comes from Kineosporia sp. R_H_3, assembly GCF_002198675.1. Classification (GTDB taxonomy): domain Bacteria; phylum Actinomycetota; class Actinomycetes; order Actinomycetales; family Kineosporiaceae; genus R-H-3. Next base: position 23,141 of record NZ_MWLL01000158.1, read on the forward strand.
CGCCGAGGACGTGCCGGCGCGGCAGGCCGCCGGCGCGTGGTGCGCCGGCGGGCCCGCCTGCGGCGGTCCCGCCTGTGGTGGACCCGTCCATGGGTGAGCTCCCCCTGACGTTCGCTGGAGGTCGGCGACGGCCCGCGCGGGTCAGCCCTGCGGCGGCAGCGGCGGCGGGGCGCTCGCGAGGAGCGCGGCGACCTCGGGGACGTCCCTCGCGGCCGCCCACTGCGGCATCCCGGTCTTCCACACGAGGGTGTCCGCGGTGAGTCCGCCGGACGCCACCCGGCCGGCCAGCGTGGCCGTGTCGAACGGGCCCTGCTGCTGGCCGTCGACGCCGACGAACCACTGCGCCGCGGCGGGCAGCGGCGGGGGAGCGGGTGCCCCGGCGGGAGCAGGGGCAGCCGGCTGCTGCGGGTTCAGCTGCTGCGCCATCCGGTTGCCCACCGCCATCCCGAGACCGATGCCGATGCCCTCGCCGCCGCCGCCCGGGTTCTGGGCGGCGTCCTCGATGGCGTTGGCGGTCTGGAACTTCGTGTACGCATCGAGGTCGCCGACGACGCCGATCTGGGTCCGCTTGTCGAGCGCGGCCTCGACCTCCGGCGGCACCGAGATGTTCTCGATGATGAACGTCGGGATCGTGATGCCGACGTTCGAGAGGTCCTCGGAGAGCACGCCCGCGATCCGCTGACCGATCTGCTGCTGCTGCGACGCGAGGTCGAGCATCGGGACGCCGGCGGTCGCGAGGGCCGACCCGAGGCGGCCGACGATCATCTGCCGCAGGTACTCCTGGACCTCCTCGGTCCGGAACTGCGGGTCGGTGCCGACGAGCTCGCGGAGCATCTTCGCGGCGTCGGTGACCCGCATCGCGTAGGCGCCGAACGCACGCAGCCGGACCATGCCGAACTCGGCGTCGCGGACGATGACGGGGTTCTGCGTGCCCCACTTCATGTCCGTGAAGAGCCGGGTGTTGACGAAGTAGACCTCGGCCTTCCACGGCGACTCGAAGCCGTACTTCCAGCCCTTGAGCTTGGACAGGATCGGCAGGTTCTGGGTCTCGAGCGTGTAGGTGCCGGGGGTGAACGAGTCGGCGATCTGGCCCTCGTTGACGAACACCGCGGTCTGCGACTCGCGGACGACGAGCTGGGCGCCCATCTTGATCTCGTTGTCGTAGCGCGGGAAGCGCCAGACGATCGTGTCCCGGCTGTCGTCGGTCCACTCGATGATGTCGATGAACTCGCCGCGGAGCTTGTCCATCAGGCCCATCGCATGCCTCCGTGTGTGAGGTTGCCCCGTACGGGACCCGGTGCTCCGGGTCCTCGCGCCGACTCTAGTGCGGACCGCCCCGGACCCGAGTCGGGTCCGGGGCGGCACGTCGATCGACGTCGCAGGGGCGGCGGTGGTTCCGCCGAGGCCGTGGGCCGGTCAGAACCTGTCGAACTTGACCTCGTCGAAGACGGGGCCGGCGGCGGCCGGCGCGTGCTGGACGCGCTGGGCCGGCGGACGGCGGGTCGCGGCGGGCCGTCCGGTGCTCACCCGCTTCTGGGCCCCCGGGACCGTGAAGAAGTCCATGAGGTCCTGGAGCAGCGCGCTCTGGCCGGTCATCTCCTCGCTCGTCGCCGCGAGCTCCTCGCTGGAGGACGCGTTCTGCTGGGTGACCTTGTTCATCTGCGACATCGCGCTGGTGACCTGGGACACGCCGGAGGTCTGCTCGGCGGACGCCGCGGCGATCTCCTGGACGAGGTCGGACGTCCGCTTGATGCTCGGGACGATCTCCGCGAGCAGGCCGCCCGCCCGCTCGGCGGTGTGCACCGAGTCGGTGGCGAGCTGGCCGATCTCCTGCGCGGCCACCTGGGAGCGCTCGGCGAGCTTGCCGACCTCGGTCGCGACGACCGCGAAGCCCTTGCCGTGCTCGCCGGCGCGGGCGGCCTCGATCGTCGCGTTGAGCGCGAGCATGTTCGTCTGGAACGCGATGTCGTCGATGATCGAGATCTTCGCCGCGATCGCCTTCATCGCCTCGACCGTCTCCTGCACGGCCTCGCCGCCCTCGCGGGCCCCCGTCGCCGCGGTGGTCGCGATCCCGTCGGTGACCTTGGCGTTGTCGCTGTTGTTGCCGATCGAGGCCGACATCTGCTCGACGCTCGAGCTCGTCTCCTCGACGCTCGCGGCCTGCTCGGTCGTCGACTGCGACAGCGACTGGGAGGCACCGGAGATCTGCCGCGCCGCGCCGACGAGCTGGTCGGCGGCGGAGACGACCTCGCCGACCGTGGCGGCGAGCTGGGCGACGGTCGCGTTGACGGTGCCGCGCAGCTGCTCGAGGTCACCGCGGTACGGGGTGTCCAGGGTGACCGTCAGGTCGCCCTTCTCGAGCGAGCGCAGGACGCCGGTGACGTCCCCGAGCGGGCCGGTGACGGCGTCCAGGGTGCGGTTGATGCCGTCGACGACGGCGCGGTAGCCGCCCTGGTGCCGGGTGGCGTCCGCCCGCGCGGAGAGCCGGCCCTCGCCGGCCGCCTCGACGAGCGAGCCGGCGTCGGTGATGAGGGCTGCGATGTTCGTCCGGGTCCGGTCCACGGCCGCGAGCGCGCGGCCGCCCTCGTCGACACCCGTCGTGTCGACGGTGAAGTCGGTGTCGCCCGCGGCGAGCCGGTCGGCCGCCTCGGCGAGCTGGCCGATCGGGCGCGTGATGAGCACCGTGATCCAGCGCGACAGGGCCATGAGGACGACGACGCCGACGGCGAGGACGATCCCGATCGTCCACTGCAGGCGGGTCTGGGTGGCCTGCTGGGACGCGACGGCGGCGTCGAGCTGCTTGCCGACGATCTCGCCGGCCTGCACGGCCGCCGTCTCGATCGCGGTGCCCGACTCCAGCTGGTCGGCGAGCGCCTGGACCGCCTCGGGGGTCCCGGGGGTCAGCTTGGCCAGGCCGGGCAGCGCGGTCCGCACGGACTCGAGCCACTGCGCGTAGGACGTCATCTCGGCCTGCGTCGCCGCCTGCGCCGGACCGGTCAGGGGGACCGCGTCGAGCGCGCGGAGCGCGCCGTCGATCTCCTCCGACGTCGCCGCGAAGTCCGCGGCCGCGGTCTCGCGGTCCTTGGGCGTGACGGCGAGCAGCGAGTCCCGGACGGCGACCTGGACGTCGCTCACGAACATGTCGAGGTCGCGCAGCGACTGGTCCGCCGCGGTGAGCTGCTGGACCGCGACGGTGTCGTTGCGCAGCTGGCGTGCACTCACCCAGCTCGTGCCGCCGATCACGACCGCGACGACGACGCCGAGGAGGGACAGCGCGAGAAGCTTGCGGGAGATCGACCACAGGCGGGGGTGCATCGTGGACCTCTGACTCGCTCGAGGAGTGGAACGTCCTCTTCGTCGGGCTCCTGCGGCGGCCTCTGGAGGTGCCGGGCCGACGAGGGCGGGACCGTTCACCCGGACGGCGCACCGCGAGGTGCCGCACGGGGGCGCCGGCGCCGACCGGGTCTGCCGTCGCGCCCGGTCGCGCTGCTACGTTCGCGGCATGACGCAGGACGGGCCGCAGGACGGGTCGCCCCACGCCGGACCGCGCCGGGCCGTGTGCCCGGGCAGCTTCGACCCCGTGACGAACGGGCACGTCGACGTCGTCCGCCGGGCGGCCGCCCTGTTCGACGAGGTCGTCGTCGCGGTCCTGTCCAACCCCGCGAAGCAGGGCACCTTCGCCCCGCCCGAGCGGGTCGAGCTCATTGTCGCGAGCCTGGCCGCCGACCTCGGCCGGGCCGACGGGTCGCTGCCGGACGGGCTCACCGTCGAGCTCGTCGACGGCGGCCTGCTCGTCGACTACTGCCGGCGGGTCGGCGCGGTCGCCGTCGTCAAGGGGCTGCGCTCGGGCACGGACTTCGCCTACGAGCTGCCGATGGCGCTCATGAACCGGCACCTCACGGGGCTCGAGACGGTCTTCCTGCCCGGCGACCCGCGCTTCGAGCACGTCTCGAGCAGCCTCGTCAAGGAGGTCGCCTCGCACGGCGGCGACGTGAGCGGGCTCGTGCCGGACGTCGTCCTGCCCCGGCTGCTCGACCGGCTCGCCGGCCGGGGCTGACCCGGGCCGCATCGACGCCCGGTTTGGGGCAGCGCGACAGGTGCACTATTGTCTTTCCTTGGCCCGTCGCTGCACGCGCGCGGCCGGAATGCCTCGATCATCACAGTCCCAGGAGCACATCATCCGCCTCGACCCCCGGTCGCCCACGGTTCTCGACACCCGCGAGATCGGCAGGCGCCCCGGAACGATGCGGCGGGTGCAGCGGACCATCGCTGCCCCGGTGGACCTGGGCACCGACGTGATCGGGGTCCCGGAAGGCACCGACCTCGAGCTGGACCTGCGGCTCGAAGCGGTGATGGAAGGGGTGCTCGTCTCCGGTACGGCCCGGGGGCGCGCGACCGGGGAGTGCGTCCGGTGCCTGGGGGACGTCGACCAAGAGATCGAGGTCGACCTCCAGGAGCTGTACGTGTACCCCGGCCGTTCGCCCGAGGGCAGTGACGACGAGGACGAGCTGCGCGAGCTGCAGGACGACCTGATCGACCTGGAGCCCGCGTTGCGGGACGCGGTGGTGCTCGCACTGCCGTTCCAGCCGGTGTGCCGGGAAGACTGCCCGGGCCTGTGCTCCGAGTGCGGGGCGCGGCTCGCGGACGACCCGGACCACCACCACGAGAGCGTCGACCCGAGGTGGGCGGCGCTGCAGGGGATCGTTCCCACCCCGGGAACGGGCTCCGACGACGTGCACGACGACCAGAAAGAGAGCTGACCGTGGCCGTCCCGAAGCGGAAGATGTCCCGCAGCAACACGCGGTCCCGCCGCTCGCAGTGGAAGGCGACCCCGACGACGCTCACCGCGACCGTCGAGGGCGGCCAGACCACCTACGCGCAGCCCCACCGGGCCCGCGTCGTCACCGACTCGGCCGGCACCCCGCTGTACCTCGAGTACAAGGGTCGCAAGGTCAAGGACCTCTGAGGATCTCCTCAGGCATGAAGGACGGCCTCCGGTGAGCGCGCCCGCCGGCACGCCCACGGGCGACGCGCACCCGGCCGACCTGGTCCCGCTCCAGACCACCCTCGGGGTGACGCTGGAGCGGGGCCTGCTCGTGCGTGCCCTGACCCACCGGTCCTTCGCGTACGAGAACGGCAACCTGCCGACGAACGAGCGCCTGGAGTTCCTCGGGGACTCGGTGCTCGGCCTCGTCGTGACCGACGCGCTCTACACCCGGCACCCCGACCTGCCCGAGGGGCAGCTCGCCAAGCTGCGGGCGGCCGTCGTCAACATGCGCGCGCTGGCCGACATCGGCCGCCGCCTCGGCATCGGCGCCTTCCTCCTGCTGGGCCGCGGCGAGGAGACGAGCGGCGGCCGGGACAAGTCCTCGATCCTCGCCGACACCCTCGAGGCACTCATCGGCGCGGTCTACCTCGACCACGGCATCGACGTCGCCCGCGCCTTCGTGCACCGGCTCGTCGACCCGCTCCTCGCGTCGTCCGCGGCGATGGGGGCCGGCCTCGACTGGAAGACGAGCCTGCAGGAGCTCACGGCGACCGCCGGTCTCGGCGTGCCCGAGTACGCCGTCTCCGAGGAGGGCCCGGACCACGCCAAGCAGTTCGAGGCGACGGCCATCGTCGCCGGTCAGGCGCGCGGCACCGGCAGCGGCAAGAGCAAGAAGGAGGCCGAGCAGAAGGCCGCCTCCGCGGCGTTCCAGCTGCTCGAGCCGCTGTACCGGCCGCAGCCGGACGGCGCGAACGCCGGCTGACGGTCCCGCACACGTGCCCGAGCTCCCCGAGGTCGAGGTCGTCCGGCGCGGTCTGGCCCGCTGGGTCACCGGTGCCGGGATCGGCCGCGTCGAGGTGCTGCACCCGCGGCCCGTGCGCAACCACCTGCCGGGGCCGGCCGACTTCGCCGACCGGCTCGCCGGGCGCACCGTGCTCGACGTCGTCCGCCGCGGCAAGTTCCTCTGGCTCGCCCTCGACTCCGGCGAGGCCCTCATGGCGCACCTCGGGATGAGCGGGCAGCTCGTCCTGCAGCCGGTCGGCGCGCCCGACGAGCGGCACCTGCGGGTCCGGCTCGGGCTCGACACCGCCGGGGACGCCGCGGGCCGCGAGCTGCGGTTCGTCGACCAGCGGATGTTCGGCGGGCTGTCCGTCGTCCCGCTCGTGCCGACGCCCGACGGGCTGCCCGCCGGGGCCGGCGGCCTCGGGGACGTCGCCGCGCACGCCACGTGGACGCCGTCCGAGCCGCTCGTGCCGCCGCCCGTCGTCCACATCGCCCGCGACCCGCTCGACCCCTCGTTCGACCCGGCCGGGTTCGCGACCCGGCTGCGCGGACGCCGCACGGGCCTCAAGCGGGCGCTGCTCGACCAGACCCTGGTGTCCGGCGTCGGCAACATCTACGCCGACGAGGCGCTGTGGCGCTCGCGGCTGCACTACGCGCGGCCGACGCGGACGCTGCCGCGGCCGGCGGCGCTCGAGCTGCTCGGGCACGTCCGCGACGTCATGACCGCCGCGCTCGCCGAGGGCGGCACGAGCTTCGACAGCCTCTACGTCGACGTCAACGGGGAGAGCGGGTACTTCGACCGCTCGCTCGCCGTCTACGGGCAGGAGGGCCGCCCGTGCCCGCGGTGCGGGGCGCTCGTGCGCCGCGACGCGTTCATGAACCGCTCGTCGTTCTCCTGCCCGGTCTGCCAGCGCGTCCCGCGCAACGCGCACTGGTGACCCGGGGGCCGGCGACCCGGGACCTGGGTCCCTGACACGGCCGCCGTCCGTCGCACTTCTGGTGACGGTCACACGTGGGCCTGCGGATCGTGGCCCGGCATACCGCCCCAACCCGCGGCGGTATGGATAGCCTGGCCTCGTGGAAACCGAGGGCACCATCAAGGTTCTCGTGGTCGACGACCACGAGGTCGTCCGCCGCGGTGTCGTCGACGTCGTCGACGCCGACCCGACGCTGACCGTCGTCGCCGAGGCCGGGACCGTGCTCGACGCCGTCCGCCGCGCGGCCGCCGTCCGGCCCGACGTCGCCGTCGTCGACCTCAAGCTGCCCGACGGCACGGGGATCGACCTCGTCCGCAAGCTCAAGGAGGACCACCCGGGCATCCGGTGCGTGGTCCTCACCTCGTTCAACGACGACGACGCCGTCGCCGCCGCGCTCGACGCCGGGGCCTCCGCCTTCGTGCTCAAGACCGTGCGCGGCACCGAGATCGCCGACACCGTCCGGGCCGTCGCCGCGGGCCGCAACCTGCTCGACGAGCGGGCGCTGGCGCGCCGCCGGGCCCAGCACACCGACCCGACGGACGCGCTGACGCCGACCGAGAAGAAGGTGCTCGAGCTCATCGGCGACGGCCTGTCGAACCGCGAGATCGGCGACAGCCTGGGCCTGGCCGAGAAGACCGTGAAGAACCACGTCACGGGGCTCCTCGCGAAGATGGGCTTCCGCCGCCGCACGCAGGCCGCCGCGTGGGTCGCCGCGCACCGCCAGGGAACGGGCTGGAACACCTCCGAGGCCTGAGCCTCGGAAGGTTCGGCCGGGCCAGGGCCCTGCCGACCCCGGGCGGTCTCAGCCGCCGAGCGGGACGGTCCAGCGCAGGACGGTGCCGCCGGTGCCGTTCGGGCGCGCCTCGCAGCCGCCGCCGTGCCGGCGGGCGCGCTCGCCGAGGTTCTCCAGGCCCGAGCGTCGCGAGGTCCCCGGGTCGACGCCGCGGCCGTCGTCCCCGACCTCGACGACGAGGACGCCCGCGTCGACGGCGACGGTCACCTCGACCCGGCTCGCGCGGGCGTGCCGGGCCGCGTTCGACAGGCCCTCGCGGACGACGGCGATGACGTCGTCCGCGACGTCCGGCGGCACCTGGGCGTCGACGAGGGCGTCGTCGACGACGGTGAGGACGGGCTGGAAGCCCAGTGCGTTGTGCGCCCGGTTCGCCTCGCTGTGGAGCCGCTCGACGAGACCGGTCACCTCGTCCGGGTCGCGCAGCGCGCGGATCGTCGACCGGATCTGCCGGACGACGCGGTCGAGGCTCTCGAGCGACAGGTCGACGTCCCCGAGGCTGCGGGCGTCGAGGGTGCCGCGCAGCCGGGTCAGCCGCATGCCCATGGCGAACAGCTCCTGGACGACGAGGTCGTGCAGGTCGCGCGCGATCCGGGCGCGCTCCTCGAGGATCTCGGCCTCCTCGGAGCGGCGCCGGCCGTCGGCGAGCTGGAGGGCGAGCGCGGCCTGGCCGGCGAAGGTCTGCGCGGTCGTGAGGTCGTCGTCGGTGAACTCGCGGGCGCCGATCCGGCGCAGCAGCACGAGGACGCCGGCCCGTTCGTCGCCCGCGACGAGCGGCGCGTAGAGCGCGGGGCCCCAGTGCCGCATCGCCGGCACGCGCAGGGTCCGCTGCTGGGACAGGTCCGCGACCCGGACGCCCCGCCCGGACCGGACGACGGAGACCGCGCGGCCGTCCTCGGGCATGACGATGCCGACGAGCTCGTCGGCGTGCTCGCCGTCCGCGACCTCGAGCACCCACTGGCCCTCCCAGCCGGGCAGCACGAGACCGCAGACGTCGGCGCCCGCGACCTCCCGGGCACGGCGGGCGATGAGCGGGAGCGCCTCGTCCTCCTCGGCGCCCTCGAGCATGACCGTCGAGACCTCCTGGGCCGCGGCGAGCCAGGCCTCGCGGCGCCGGGCGTCCTCGAACAGCCGGGAGTTCTCGACGGCGACGGCGGCCGCGGCGGCCAGCGCCACGACGACGTCCTCGTCCTCCGCGGTGAAGCCACCGGTCTTGTCGGCGAGGTAGAGGTTGCCGACGACGCGCTCGCCGATGCCGACCGGCACCCCGAGGAAGCTCTTCATCGGCGGGTGCCCGGCCGGGAAGCCCATGGAGGCCGGGTGCTCGCCGATGTCGGACACCCGGACGGCGCGGCCGACGCGGGTGATGTGCCCGAGGACGCCGTGCCCGCGCGGCAGGTGGCCGATCGCGTGCGCGAGCTCGGAGTCGATCCCGGTGTAGACGAACGCGCGGTGCAGGCCGTCGTCGCCGAGGACGCCCAGCGCCGCGAAGGGCGCGTTCGTCAGGTCGGACGCCGCCCGGACGATCCGGCGCAGCGTCGGGTCGAGCTCGAGCCCGTCCGCGACGGCGACGACGGCGTCGAGCAGCCGCCGGTCGACGGCCGTGGAGGCGGGGACCGGCGGGCTCGCGGGCTCTGTCACGCAGGCATCATTCCAAACCCGGCCGGCGGTGCCGCCGCGCCCCGACCGGACGACGTCACGGCGTCGTCCCGACGAGGCCGGACTCGGCCTCCAGCGCGTCCCGGTAGGGCTCGTGGTGCTCGAGCAGCCAGGCGTGCGTCCCGCGGGCGGCGACCCGGCCCGCGTCGAGGACGACGACCTCGTCGGCCGCGGCGAGCGGGGCCAGCCGGTGGGTCACGACGACGACCGCCGGTCCGGACGCCGCGGCCCGGCCCGCGCCGAGGACGTCCCGGAGCAGGTCGTCGGCCGTCGCCGGGTCGAGGTGCTCACCGGGCTCGTCGAGGAGCAGGACGCCGGCCCCGACGAGGAAGGCCCGGGCGAGCAGCAGCCGGCGGTGCTCGCCGCCGGAGACACCGGCGCCGCCGGAGCCGAGGACGGTGTCCAGGCCGTCGGGCAGACCCGCGCGCCAGGCGGCCAGCCCGGCCCGGTCGAGCGCCGCGTCGAGCTCGGCGTCGTCCGCGTCGGGCCGGGCGACGCGCAGGTTCTCCCGGACGGTGGTCGTGAAGACATGGGCGTCCTCGGCGGTGAAGCTCACGGTCCGCCGGACGGTCGCGGGCGCGACGTCGGCGAGGTCGACCTGCGGCCCGCCCGCCCCGGCGGCGACCCGGAGCCGGCCCGCCCGCGGCGGCAGCAGCCCTGCGAGCGTGAGGAGCAGGGTCGTCTTGCCGCACCCGGAGCCGCCGGTGACGGCGACCCGGCGGCCGGGCGGGAGGTCGAGGTCGAAGCCGGTGAGCACCGGGTCCGCCCCGGGCCAGCCGCAGGCGAGGCCGTCGGCGACGAGGTGCGGGCGGGGGAGCGTGGTCCCCGCCGCGGGGGTCGCCGTGTCCTCCGCGGTGGACCCGCCTGCCACCGCAGGGTGGTCTCCCTCTGCGGGGCCGTTCGCGGGGGCGACCGCGGCCGGGGCGTCGAGGAGGGCGAGGACCCGCTCGGCGGCGGCGCGGGCCCGGACGACACCGGTGGCGGCCGCGGGCAGCCCGGTGACGGCCTCGGCGGCCGCGAGCGGGGTCAGGGTGACGACCGCGAGCAGCACGTGGCGCAGCGTGCCGCCGGTGATCGCCTGGATGCCCAGGACGAGCGCGGCGACCATCGCGAGACCGGTCGCCAGGGTACTGAGGCCGACGGCCGCGGCGGCCGGGCCGGCGGCCTCGTCGAGCCGGCGGGCGAGGACGGCGTCCAGCCCGCGCAGCCGCTCGACGCGGGCCGGGACGGCGCCGGCGACGGTGAGCTCGGCGACGCCGTCGAGGAGCGTGAGGACCTCGGCGCTGGAGTCGCTGCGGGCCCGGGCGGCGCCGCGCTCGGCGCGCCGGGCGCCGACGGCCGCCAGCCAGGGCGCGACGAGCGCGGCCACGGCGAGCCCGGCGCCGACGACGAGACCGGCCGGCGGCAGCAGCCATGCGACGAGGGCGGCGGACGCGAGCGCGGTGACGACCGAGACCGCGAAAGGCAGGAGCGAGCGGACGACGAGGTCGGCGAGGGTGTCGACGTCGGCGCCGACGCGGGCGAGCAGGTCGCCGCGGCGCAGCCCGGCCGCGGTCGCCGGGTCGGCGGCGGCCAGCCGGACGTAGAGCCGCTCGCGCAGCGCCGCCACGCCGCGCAGGGCGACGTCGTGGCCGACGAGCCGCTCGGAGTACCGCAGGACGCCGCGGCCGATGCCGAAGGCCCGGGTCGCGACGACGGCGACCTGCAGGTAAAGGACGGGCGGGTGCTCGGCGGCGCGCGCGATGAGCCAGGCCGACGTGGCCATGAGGCCGACCGCGCAGCCGAGGGCCGCGGTGCCGGCGGCGACGGCGAGCAGGACCCGGCGCGGGTCCGGGTCGAGGGCGACGAGCGCACGCACGAGCGGGTCGCGGCGCAGCCGGGCGGGCAGCAGCCGGAGGGCGGGGTGCGCGCTCACCGGGAGACCTCCTCGAGGGGGGCGGTCGCGACGGCGACGACGCGGGCGGCGCCGTCGGCGGCGGCATCGG
>NZ_MWLL01000159.1 GCF_002198675.1 Kineosporia sp. R_H_3
GTGATGACCTCACGGTCGTCCTGAGGCGGGGGCGTCGGGCCGGGGCCGGGGGCGAGGGTGCGCACCCGGACAGCGAACCAGCAAAACCGGGAGGCCGCCCGCGACGCGTGGTCACGGGCGGCCCGGGGGACGGTCGGCGACGCCGACCGGTCCTGACGGCGGCGGTCAGCCGCCGATCGCGTCGTCGGCCTTCTGCTCGAAGCCCTCGATCTGGCTCGTGAACTTGCCGCCGGTCTTCTCGTCGGCGAGGTCCGCGGCCTTCTCGAGGATGCTGTCGCTGACACCCTCGAGCTTGTCGGGGTTGTCCTTGATGAAGTCCGCGGCCTTGTCCTTCAGCTCGTCGAACATGCTCATGGTGGTCTCCAAAGGGGGTCCGCGGCCGTGTCCGCCCGCGAGATGGTGCGCCGGCGGGTGCCCGCCGACGCTGTGATCGTAAACCGCCCCGGCGGGCCCGCGGGCCCGGTCCCGGGTCACCGTTCAGGTCACCGTCCGGGCCGCCGCCGGGACCGCCCTGCGAGACTTCCGTCCGTGACCGTCCCGCCGCCGCTCCCCGTCGTCGCCGTCGTCGGCCCGACGGCGTCCGGTAAGTCCGACCTCGCGGTCGACCTGGCCCTGGCGCTGGCCGGCGAGGTGGTCAACACCGACGCGATGCAGCTCTACCGCGGCATGGACGTCGGCACCGCCAAGCTCCCGCCGGCGCAGCGGCGCGGGGTGCCGCACCACCTCCTCGACGTCCTCGACGTCACGCAGGAGGCGAGCGTCGCCGCGTACCAGCGGGACGCGTCCGCCGTCGTGGACCGGCTGCTCTCGCAGGGGACGACCCCGGTGCTCGCCGGCGGGTCGGGCCTGTACGTCCGGGCGGCGCTCGACGTCCTCGACATCCCGCCGACCGACCCCGCGGTCCGGGCCCGCTGGGAGGAGCGGCTCGCCGCCGAGGGGGCACCCGCGCTGCACGCCGTCCTCGTCGCCCGGGACCCGGTCGCCGCGGAGCGGATCCTGCCGACGAACGGACGGCGCGTCGTCCGCGCGCTCGAGGTCGTCGAGCTCACCGGCCGCCCGTTCAGCGCGACGATGCCGCGCGAGGAGTACGTCCGCCCCGCCGTGCAGGTCGGGCTCACGGTGCCGCGGGACGCCCTCGACGCCCGCATCGCGCTGCGCGTCGACCTCATGTGGCGCGACGGCCTCGTCGAGGAGACCGAGCGGCTCGTCGCACAGGGGCTGCGCGAGGGCCGGACGGCGCCCCGCGCCCTCGGGTACGCGCAGGTCCTCGACCTGCTCGCCGGGCGCTGCACCGACGCCGAGGCGCAGGAGGAGACCGTCCGCGCGACGCGCCGCTTCGCCCGCCGGCAGGAGAGCTGGTTCCGGCGCGACCCGCGGATCGTCTGGCTCCCGTACGACGCCCCGGACCTGCTCGACCGGGCGCTCGCCGTCGTCCGCGCGGGTGCCGCGGGCACCCCGGCGGGGCCGACCCCTCAGCCGGCGGCCGACCCCTCAGAGCCCGGTCCGCGGACCCCTTAGGCCGCGCCGCGCGGACCGCGACGAGGACGGCGCGACCGCCCCATGCGCGCGCCCCCGCCTCAGGACGACCGTGAGGTCATCACCTGAGGAGGACACCGTGAACTGGAACAGCCACCTGAACTGGACCACCGCCCGCGAGCTCCACGAGGAGCGCGTCGAGCGCCTGCAGCGCTCGTGGGGCCCGAGCGTCACCGGCACGCTCCGTGCGGCGCTGCAGCGGCGCAGCGCCCGCCGGGCCGCCGCCCGGGCGCGGGGCTACGACCTCGCCGCCTGAGCCCGAGCCCCGAGCCCTGAGCCCTGAGGACCGGACCCGTGAGCCCGCAGACGCTGTCGGCGGTCGGTGCCACGATGGGGGACATGCCCCCGCTCGTCGCCGATGCCCCGTTCGTCGGCCGTGCCGAGCCGCTGCGCCGGCTCGCCGAGCTGCTCGACGGCGCCGCCGCCGGCCGCCCGGCGGCGGTCGTCGTCGGCGGTGACGCCGGTGTCGGCAAGACCCGGCTCGTCGCCGAGCTCGACGCGCTCGCCCGGGCCCGCGGCTTCGTCGTCGCCACCGGGCGCAGCGTCGACCTCGGCGCCGGCGGGCTGCCGTACCTGCCGTTCGTGGACGCCGTCCGCTCGCTGGCCCGCACCGACGGCCCGGCGGCGGACGTCGTCCGCCGCAGCACCCAGGAGTGGCCCGTGCTGCTCCACCTCGTCGGGCGGGCGGGCGACTCGCCCCGGCTCGACGACTCCGACCGGCTGCCGCTCTTCGACGCGGCGGCGTCCCTGGTCGCCCGGCTCGCCGAGGAGGTCGCCCCGCTCCTGCTCGTCCTCGAGGACGTGCACTGGGCCGACCCGTCGACCCGCGACCTGCTGCGGTTCCTGCTGTCCCGGCTCGGGTCCGAGCGGCTGCTCGTGACGCTGACGGTGCGCACCGACGACCTGCACCGCAGGCACCCGGTGCGCCCGCTGCTCGCCGAGCTCGTCCGGCTGCCGGGCGTCGAGCGGATCGACCTGCAGCCCTTCGACGAGGCCGAGCTGGGCCGGCTGCTCACGTCGGTCGCCGGCGGTGCGGTCCCGGCCTCCCTCGTCGAGGACATCGCCCGCCGCTGCGGCGGCAACGCCTTCTTCGCCCTCGAGCTGCTCGCCGCGGCGGGCGCCGGGTCGGCGGCCGCCCCGGCGGACCTGCCGTGGGCGCTCTCGGACGTCCTCATGACCCGCGTCGAGGGTCTCTCGGCACCCGCCGTGGAGATCGTCCGGGCGGCGTCCGTCGCGGGCCGGTGCGTCACCGACCGGCTGCTGCGCGCCGTCGTCGCGGACGCCGCGCCGGGCACCCCGCCGGAGCCGGCGCTGCGCGAGGCCCTCGACTGGCACGTCCTCGTCGCGGACGGCGACGGCACCTTCTCCTTCCGGCACGCCCTCCTCCAGGAGGCCGTCTACTCCGACCTGCTGCCCGGCGAGCGGGTCCGGTTGCACGCCGCCTACGCCCGGGCGCTCGCGGCCGACCCCGGCGACGACGCGGAGGGCCGCTGGGCCGACCTCGCCGAGCACGCCCTGCGCAGCCACGACACCGCCGCGGCGCTCACGGCGTCCTGGCAGGCGGCGCTCGACGCCGTCGCCCGGCTCGCCCCGCTCGCCGCCCACGAGCACGCCGACGCGGCGCTGGGCCTGTGGGACGCCGTCCCCGCCGACCGCCGCCCGGCCGGCCTCGACCACATCGACCTGCTCCTGTTCGCCGCCACCGTCACCGGGCAGAGCGGCGACCGGCCCCGGGCCGTGGCGCTCGCGACCGCGGCCCGCGACGAGGCGCTCGCCGGCGGGGACCCGCTGCGGGTCGCGCACGCGCGACGGCACCTCGCCCGCCAGCTCTACGGCAGCGACCTCATCGACGCGTGCATGGAGGAGGCGTCCCTGGCCCGGGCGACCCTGCTCGCGCACCCGCCGTCGGAGGACCTCGTCTGGGCGACGGCGGTGCTCGCCAACGCCAAGGCGAACTTCGCCGACGGCACCGAGACGGCCGAGCTCGCGACCGAGGGCCTCGGCTGGGCCCGCGAGCTCGGGCTCGCCGCCGCCGAGGCCGACCTGCTCGTGACCCTGTCGCTCGTGCGGCCCGGCCCGTCGTCCGGCGATGCGGTGCCGGCCGCCGACGAGGCCCGGCTGCTCCGGGCCCGGGACAGCGCCCGCGCGGCCGGCGAGCACTCGATCGAGCTGCGCGCGCTCTGGAACCTCGGCCTGACCCGGCACGAGGTCGACGACCTCGCCGGGGCCGTTGCGGTCTACCGGGAGGTGCAGGAGCGGGCCGCCCAGACGGGGCTCGGGGCCAGCTTGTACGCGATGGAGGTGCGGCTCGCCCTCGTCGAGGTGCTCTTCCGGCTGGGGGAGTGGGACGAGGCGCTCCGCGTCGCCGCGGCCCCGGGGCTGCGCCTCGGCCGGCGCGACACCGCCTCGCTCCAGGTCGCCGCCCAGCGGGTCGTCGTGGAGCGCACGCCCGAGGCCTTTGCCGCGGCGGACCAGCGGATCCGCGCGAGCGGCCGGGACGACGGCGGGTCGCTGGGCGCGTGGGCCGACGTCTCGCTGCACCTGCACGGCGCCGTGGCGAGCACCTGGTGCGGCCGGCCGGACGCCGCCGTCGCCCACGTCGACGCGGCGCTCGCCCGGCTGGCGGCCGAGGACGACGAGCTCCATCTCGTGAGCGTGCGGGTCGTCGCCCACGGGCTCGCGGCGCTCGCGCAGCAGGGGCACGCGGCGGACCAGACCACGGCCGACGCCTACCTCGACCGGGCCGAGCGCGTCGTGGCCTCCGGGCGGCCGCTGCGCGGGCGCACGATCGGTCCCGAGGCCCGCGCCTGGCTGACCCGCGCCCGCGCCGACCGGGCCCGGGTCGCCCGCGCCGGCCGGCCCGACGCGGCCGACGTCGGGCCCTGGCGCGAGGTGCTCGCCCTCGTCCCCGGCCAGCCCTACGAGGAGGCACTGGCCCGGTACCGCATCGCCGAGGCACTCGTCGCGGCCGGCGACCGGGACGGCGCCGCCGCCGAGGCGCTGCCCGCCTTCGCGACCGCGGTCGCCCTCGGCGCCCGGCCGTTGCGCGCCGCGCTCGAGTCGCTGGGCCGCCGCGCCCGGCTCGACCTCGGCGCCGGCGTGCCGTCGTCCGACGGTCCGCTCACGCCGCGCGAGGCCGAGGTGCTCCGGCTCGTCGCCGAGGGCCTGACGAACCGCGCGATCGGCGAGCGGCTCTTCATCAGCGAGAAGACGGCGAGCGTCCACGTCTCGAACCTCATGGCCAAGCTCGGGGCGTCCGGCCGGGCCGAGGCGGTCGCGATCGCCGGCCGCCGAGGGCTGCTCGCCGACGCGTAGCGGCGGCACGACCTAGGCTGGGCCGGTGAGCACCCCGTCCGTCACCGGTCCTGTCGTCGACCTGCTCCCGGACGGCGACCCGCTCGCCGGTCACCTGCCCGTCGCCAAGGGCCACGGCACGGAGAACGACTTCGTGCTCGTGCCGGACCCGGACGGCCGCGTCGACCTGCCGCCCGCCCTCGTCGCGGCGCTGTGCGACCGCCGGGCCGGGCTCGGCGGCGACGGGCTCATCCGCGTCGTCCGCTGCGCGGCGCTGCCCGAGGGGGTCGCGCTCGCCGGCGACGCCGAGTGGTTCATGGACTACCGCAACGGCGACGGCTCGGTCGCCGAGATGTGCGGCAACGGGATCCGGGTCTTCGTCCGCTACCTGCAGCACCTCGGCCTCGTCGACCTCGCGGACGGCGGGACGCTGCCGGTCGGCACCCGCGCCGGGCTGCTCTCGGTGCGCCGCGACGGCGACCTGCTCGCGGCCGACCTCGGTGCGTGGCGGGTCGTCGGCGGTGCGCAGGCCGTCGGCGCGGGCTCCGACGCGACCGTCGAGGTCCGCGGCATCGAGGCGACGGCACCGGACGGCACCCTCGCGACCGTGCCGCTGCCCGGGCTGTCGATCGACGTCGGCAACCCGCACACCGTCGTCGCGCTCGGCTCCCTCGACCTGCTCGGCGGGGCCGACCTGACCCGCGCCCCGCACGTCACGCCGGTCCCGTCCGCGGGCACGAACGTCGAGATCACCGTGCCGCTCCACGAGTCCGGCTCGGACGTCGGGCACCTGCGGATGCGCGTCCACGAGCGCGGCGTCGGCGAGACCCGGTCCTGCGGCACCGGCGCTGCGGCCGCCGTCCTCGCGACCCGGGCCTGGGCCGGCCCGGCCGCGCCCCGGGTGTGGACCGTCGACGTCCCCGGCGGCCGCCTGCGCGTCACGGTCCCGGCGGACGACGTCCTCGCCGGCCCGGCGGTCGAGCTCGCCGGCCCGGCCCGGATCGTCGCCGAGGGCAGCCTCGACCCGGCCTGGCTCGCCGCCGCCCGCGCCGCGTCCGCCTGAGCCGGGGTTACTCCCCGGTACTCCGGAAGGGGGACCCCCGCCCGACTCAAGTCGGAGCCCCCGGCGGGCGATATGGGTCTCACGAGGGACGCGGTATCAGGGCGTCCACCGGTTGACTCTGTATCGCCAGGAGCAGCCGGACCGGCGCAGGGGAGGGACCGCACATGGTCCGCACGGCAACAGGTGCCACCGCACCGGCCAGCGACCGCCTCGTGCGCCGCGACCTGCTCATCCTGCGGCTCGAGGCCGACAGGCGCCGTCGCAGCAGCGGCAGCGGCCGGATGCGTCAGCGGGTGACGCGCAGCACCCGGTAGCCCTTCGCACTGCCGGCCCGCGTGACGGTCCCGTCGAGGTTCTCCTGGAGCCAGGCGTGCAGGCTGTCCGCCCCGAGGTTGCGCTGCACCACGAGGTGGGCGGCGCCGTCGTCCGTCAGCCGGGGGAGCCAGCGCAGCAGCATCGCGTGCAGCTCGGCCTTGCCGACCCGGATCGGCGGGTTGGACCAGATCGCAGCGAACCGGACGTCGTCCGGGACGTCGTCCGGCCGCACCGCCCGCACCCGGCCGAGCCCGAGCCGCGCCGCGTTGGCCGCGGTGAGCCCGAGCGCGTGGTCGTTGACGTCGACGGCCCACACGGTCGCCTCCGGCGAGAGCAGCCCCAGCGTCAGCGCGAGCGGGCCCCAGCCGCAGCCGAGCAGGTCGCCGGTCGCCGGCGGCTCCGGGGCCTCGCGCAGGAGCACCCGGGTGCCGAGGTCCAGGCGGTCGCCGCTGAAGACACCGCCCGCCGTCTCGACCTCGACGTCCTGGCCGGCGAGCGTGACGTGGATCGTGCGCGACCCGCCGGGGGCCTGCGGCGTCCGGAAGTAGTGCGCCTGGCCCTCGGTCATGGCCGTCAGGCTACCGGGGTGCACCGGGCACCCGGAGCGTGCGGAATCCCGCTCGACCCCGTCTCGTTGGAATGGGAGTCTGGACGCACGAGACGGCGCACGGCGCAGCACCCGGCCGGGCCACCCGCACGACCCAGGAGGACATCACGGAACCCATGACGCAGCCCCAGGACCAGCCCCTCACCACGAGCGGGCCGACCGACGAGGGCGACGGCGTCGCGGTTCCGCTGACCGGCTCCGCAGTCGTCTCCCGCATCCTGTCCCGCCACGCCGCGGCCACCTCCGGCGACGGCACGACCGTGCACCGGGACCAGGACGGCGACCAGCAGGACCTCTCCGACCGGCAGGCGCTGCGCCGCGTCGCCGGCCTGTCCACCGAGCTCGAGGACGTCACCGAGGTCGAGTACCGGCAGCTCCGGCTCGAGCGGGTCGTCCTCGCCGGGCTCTGGACGTCCGGCAGCGCCGCGGACGCCGAGAACTCGCTCCGTGAGCTCGCCGCCCTCGCCGAGACCGCGGGCTCCGAGGTGCTGGACGGCGTCCTGCAGCGCCGCGACACCCCGGACCCGGGCACCTGGCTCGGCTCGGGCAAGGCCGAGGACCTGCGCGGCCTCGTCGCGAGCACGGGCGCGGACACCGTCGTCTGCGACGGCGACCTGTCGCCGTCCCAGCGGCGCAGCCTGGAGGACGTCGTCAAGGTCAAGGTCATCGACCGGACGGCGATCATCCTCGACATCTTCGCCCAGCACGCGAAGTCCAAGGAGGGCAAGGCGCAGGTCGAGCTCGCCCAGCTCGAGTACCTGCTCCCGCGCCTGCGCGGCTGGGGCGAGTCGATGTCCCGGCAGGCCGGTGGCCGGGTGGCCGCCGGTGCGGGGATCGGGTCGCGCGGTCCGGGTGAGACGAAGATCGAGCTCGACCGGCGGCGGATCCGCACCCGGATGGCCAAGCTCCGGCGCGAGATCAAGGAGATGAAGACCGCCCGGGTCACGAAGCGGGACAGCCGCAAGCGCAACGCCGTCCCGAGCGTCGTCATCGCCGGCTACACGAACGCCGGCAAGTCGAGCCTGCTCAACCGGCTCACCGGTGCCGGCGTGCTCGTCGAGAACGCGCTCTTCGCGACCCTCGACCCGACGGTGCGCCGCGCCGTCACCCCGGACGGCCGCGAGTTCACCCTCGCGGACACGGTCGGGTTCGTCCGGCACCTGCCGCACCAGCTCGTCGAGGCTTTCCGGTCGACGCTCGAGGAGTGCGCGGACGCCGACCTCGTCCTCCACGTCGTCGACGGCGCCCACCCGGACCCGGAGGGGCAGCTCTCCGCCGTCCGCGAGGTGCTCGGCGAGGTCGGGGCGGTCGACGTCCCCGAGCTCGTCGTCGTCAACAAGGCGGACGCCGCCGACCCCGAGGTCGTCGACCGGCTGCTGCGGCGCGAGAAGAACGCCGTCGCGGTGTCCGCGTGGACCGGTGCCGGCGTCGACGAGCTCGTCGCCCGGATCGCCGACTCGGTGCCGCGGCCGGACGTCGAGGTCGACGTCCTCGTCCCGTACAGCCGCGGTGACCTCGTGAACCGGGTGCACGTCGAGGGTGCGGTCCTCACCGAGGAGCACACGGGCGAGGGCACCCGGCTGCACGCCCGGGTCCGCCCGGGGCTCGCGGGCGAGCTCGCTCAGTTCCAGCCGGCGGCGCAGCACTGACGGTCCGGGGCGGCGGGTCCTAGCATCGGCGGGTGGCACCTGCGGACGTGCGTGTCGTCGAGGTGCTCGCGGCGCTGTCGCTGACGACCGACCTCGCCTCGGGCGTCCCGTTCGAGAAGGGGCTGCGCACGTGCGCGGTCGCCGAGGCGCTCGCGGCTGCCGTCGGGCTGGACGACGGCGACCGCCGGGTCGTCTTCCAGGCGGCGCTCCTGCGGGCCGTCGGCTGCACCAGCCACGCCAGCGAGAACGCCGGCCACTTCGGTGACGACGTCGCGTTCCAGGCCGCCCTCAAGGTCCTCGACCCCGGCGACCCGGCCGTGTTCGGCGCGCAGCTGCGGTCCTTCGGCCGGTGGGCGGGGGAGACGGCCGCGCCGGCGCTGGCCGCGCGCTTCGTCGAGATCGCCCCCACGGTCGGCCCGGTGGCCGGCCGCAGCGGGTGCGAGGTGAGCCGCGCGCTCGGGCCGCGCCTGGGGCTCGAGCCCGCGGCCGTCGATGCCCTCGACGAGGTGTACGAGCGGTGGGACGGCCTCGGGTTCCCCGAGGGCCGGTCGGGCGACGGCCTCACCCTGGCCGCCCGCCTCCTGCACGCGGCGGAGCAGGCCGTCCTCGCGCACGGGGCCGCGGGCGGCGGACCGGCCGGAGCGGCCGCGGCCGTCGCCGAGGTCCGCCGCCGGGCCGGGGGCCACCTCGACCCGGACGTCGCCGCGGCGCTCGTCACGCATGCGGACGTCGTGCTCGCGCCGTTGGAGGCCACCGACGTCCTCGCGCACGTCGTGGCGGCGGAGCCGCCGCCCCGGGCCACGCTGCCGTTCGGCCGCCTCGACACGCTCGCCCAGGCGTTCGCCGTCGTCGCCGACCTCAAGGGCCGTCACCTCGTCGGCCACTCGCACCGGGTCGCCGACCTCGCGGCCGCCGCTGCAGGACTCGCCGGTGCGGACGATGCCCGCACCGCGCGGCTGCGCAGCACCGCGCTGGTCCACGACCTCGGCCGGGTCGTCGTCCCGAGCAGCGTGTGGGACCGGCCCGGTCCGCTCGGCCCGGCGGACGTCGAACGGGTCCGCCTGCACACGTACTGGACGCAGCGCGTCCTCGCCCGCTGCCCGGCGACCGCCCCGCTCGCCGCGGCGGCGAGCGGGCACCACGAGCGGTGCGACGGCAGCGGCTACCACCGCGGCGTCCGGGCCGCGGACCTCGACCCGGACGCCCGCCTGCTCGCCGTCGCGGACGCGTTCGCCGCGCTCACCGCGGACCGGGCCCACCGGCCCGCCGTCACACCGGCCGCGGCGGCGGCGACCCTCCAGGAAGAGAGCCTCCGTGGCGGGCTCGACCGGGACG
Organism: Kineosporia sp. R_H_3; assembly: GCF_002198675.1. Taxonomy (GTDB): domain Bacteria; phylum Actinomycetota; class Actinomycetes; order Actinomycetales; family Kineosporiaceae; genus R-H-3. Next base: position 9,800 of record NZ_MWLL01000159.1, read on the forward strand.
CCGTGGCGGCCGTCGTCGAGGCGGCGGGGCTGCCGCGGCCGCGCCCCGCGCACCCGGCCGGGCTGTCCGAGCGGGAGGTCGAGGTGGTCCGGCTCGCGGCGAAGGGCCTGTCGAACAAGGAGATCGCCGCCCGGCTGGTCATTCGGAACGGACCGTCGGTCACCATCTCGCGCACGTCTTCGACAAGACGGGCCGGCGCACCCGGGCCGGCGTAGCGGTGTTCGCGGTCGAGCACGGGCTGCTCGGCGGGCCCGGATAGGTCGACCGACCGATGCGGGGCCGCAGCGCCGACGGCGACGGTGGTCGTCGTCCGCAGCCCGCCCGCCCAGCCATCGGGAGCACCCATGACGACATCCACGAGCGAGACCTCCACAGACGCGACCGGTCCGAGCACCGCCGGCGACCTCGGCCGCACCGCGACGGTCGCGGCGATCTACGAGGCGTTCGGGCGCGGCGACGTCCCGACGATCCTGTCGATGCTCGCCGAGGACGTCGTCTGGGACGGCGACTGGGCGGACAACTGGGGCCAGCGCGAGCACCTCGACCACTTCGCGCCGCGGCGCGGGCACGCCGGGGTCGCCGAGTTCCTCGGCGTCGTCGGCGGGTTCACGGTGCACGAGTTCCGGGTCCTCGACCTCCTCGAGAGCGGTTCCCAGGTCGTCGCGGAGGTCGTGGTCGACCTGCAGGCCCCGGGCGGCGGCCGGTTCCGCGACGAGGAGCTGCACCGCTGGAGGTTCGGGCCCGACGGGAACGTCGTCTCGATGCGGCACTACGTCGACACCGCGAAGCACCTCGCCGCCGGCCGCGGGGAGGACACCACCCGCCGCTGAGCCGTCGGGCCGCCGCGGCCGGGCCGCCGTCAGACCCGCGACAGCAGGTCGGGCGGCGGCTCGGTGTCCTGCGGCCAGTCGGCGTAGACGCCCATCGTGCCGTCGCTCAGGCAGCGCAGCGCGAGGTGCACGTACGACACGAGGCCGCCCGCGCCGAGCGTGAAGCCCACGGCGACGTCGAAGACCTCGCCGCCGCAGGGGCAGGCCGCCTCGACCGGCCGGGCCGCGGCGGCGTGCGCGTCGGAGTCGAGCATCCAGCGCCGGTCGCCGCAGCGCAGGCAGACCCGGCCGGCGACGCCCTCGGAGTCGTCGACGAGCACGTGGAAGGCCCCGTTGCCGCACAGCGCGCAGACCGCGTGGACGATCCGGCTCAGGGTCTGCCGCTCGGAGCAGTAGTCGGCGAGGAAGGCGTCCAGGTCACGGGCCTCGGTGCCCTGCCAGGAGTCCTCGCCGCGTGCCGTCACCACCACGGCCGGGACTCTAGCCCGGTCCCGGGCCGTGGCCGATGTCAGGCCGGGACGTCAGGCCCGGCGCGCCTGGCACGTGATGCAGCGGGTGGCCCACGGGAGCGCCTCGAGCCGGTCGGCCGCGATCGGCTCGCCGCAGCCGTCGCACACGCCGTAGGTGCCGTCGTCCGCCTTCTCCTGGGCCCGCAGCACGTCGGCGTGCAGCGCCCGCAGCCGGTCGTGCGCCGCGACCTGGGAGAGCCGCTCGACGGCCAGGGCCGTGCCCTCGCCGACCCGCTTGCCGAAGCCGATCCCGCCGAGGTCGCCGGACGGCGCGGTGAGGACGGCGATCTCCGCCTCGAGCTCGGCCCGCTTCGCCGCGAGCACCGCGTGCACGTCGTCCGTCATCCCCGCAGCATGCACCCGCAGGCGGTGGACCGCGAGGGCTGTTCCGCACGCCGGCGCCGGGCCTGCGAGCATGGACGGCGATGACCACCTCCCCGGCCCGCGCCCCGTCGGCGCTCGGCGACCTCGTCGGCCCCGGCGGCGTGCTCGACCCCGCGGCCCCCTTCGACCCCGACGCCACCTACGAGGCGTTCGCGGCGTGGACGGCGGCCCAGGGCCTCACGCTGTACCCGGCGCAGGAGGAGGCCCTCCTCGAGATCGTCACCGGGAGCAACGTCGTCCTCGCGACCCCGACCGGCTCCGGCAAGAGCCTCGTCGCGCTCGGCGCCCACCTCACCGCGCTCGCGCAGGGCCGCCGCACGTTCTACACCGCCCCGATCAAGGCCCTCGTCTCGGAGAAGTTCTTCGCGCTGTGCGACGCCCTCGGCGCCGACCGGGTCGGCATGCTCACCGGCGACGCGAGCGTCAACGCCGACGCCCCGGTCATCTGCTGCACCGCGGAGGTGCTCGCGAACCTCGCGCTGCGCGAGGGCGGGGCCGCGTACGTCGGCCAGGTCGTCATGGACGAGTTCCACTTCTACGCCGACCCGGACCGCGGCTGGGCCTGGCAGGTGCCGCTCCTCGAGCTCACCGACGCGCAGTTCCTCCTCATGTCGGCGACCCTCGGCGACACGAGCCGGTTCGAGACCGACCTGACCCGGCGGACCGGCCGCGGCACGGTGACGGTCGCGTCGGGGGAGCGGCCCGTGCCGCTGACCTTCTTCTACGCCATGACGCCGATGCACGAGACGCTCGAGGAGCTCCTGCAGACGAACCAGGCGCCGGTCTACGTCGTCCACTTCACCCAGGCGGCGGCGCTCGAGCGGGCCCAGGCGCTCATGAGCGTCAACGTCGCGACCCGCGCCGACAAGGACCGGATCGCCGAGTTCCTCGGCGGCTTCCGGTTCGCCGCCGGCTTCGGCAAGACCCTGTCCCGGCTGGTCCGGCACGGGATCGGCGTCCACCACGCGGGGATGCTGCCGAAGTACCGCCGCCTCGTCGAGCAGCTCGCCCAGGCCGGGCTGCTCAAGGTCATCTGCGGCACGGACACCCTCGGCGTCGGCATCAACGTGCCGATCCGCACCGTCCTCATCAGCGCCCTGAGCAAGTACGACGGCACCCGGGTGCGGCACCTCAACGCCCGCGAGTTCCACCAGGTCGCCGGCCGGGCGGGCCGTGCCGGGTACGACACCGCGGGCACCGTCGTCGTCCAGGCCCCGGACCACGAGATCGAGAACGAGAAGCTCCTCGCCAAGGCCGGCGACGACCCGAAGAAGCGCCGCAAGATCGTGCGCCGCAAGCCGCCCGAGGGCTTCGTCGCATGGAGTCGCTCGACGTACGACCGGCTCGTCACCCTCGAGCCGGAGCCGTTGCAGTCGAGCTTCGCCGTCTCGCACGCGATGGCGCTCAACGTCCTCGCCCGGCCCGGGGACCCGGTCGCCGCGATGCGGCACCTGCTCGAGGACAACCACGAGCCGCGCCCGAAGCAGCGCGCGCACATCCGCCGGGCGATCCAGATCGGCCGGGCCCTGCTCGCCGCCGGGATCGCCGAGCGGGTGCCGGCCGCCGGGGTCGTGGAGGAGACCGGCCCGGACGGCGTGCTCCGCGGCGCCGACGGCCGCCCCCTACGCGGTGCGGACGTCACGCTCCGCCTCACCGTCGACGTCCCGGCCGACTTCGCGCTCAACCAGCCGCTCTCGACGTTCGCGCTCGCGGCCCTCGAGCTGCTCGACGTCGAGTCGCCGACGTACGCGCTCGACGTCCTGTCGGTCATCGAGGCGACCCTCGAGGACCCGCGCCACGTGCTGTCGGCGCAGCGGTTCAAGGCCCGCGGCGAGGCCGTCGCCGAGATGAAGGCCGAGGGCATCGAGTACGACGAGCGGATGGAGCTGCTCGAGGAGATCGGCCACCCGCAGCCGCTCGCCGAGCTCCTCGGTGCCGCCTACGAGATGTACCGGCGCGGGCACCCGTGGGTCGCCGACTACGAGGTCCGGCCGAAGACGGTGGCCCGCGACCTCTACGAGCGGGCGATGTCCTTCACCGAGTACGTCGCGTTCTACGGGCTCGCCCGCACCGAGGGCCTCGTGCTGCGCTACCTCGCCGACGCGTACAAGGCGCTGCGGCAGACCGTGCCGGAGACGGCGCGCACCGAGGACGTGGAGGACGTCACCGAGTGGCTCGGCGAGCTCGTCCGGCAGACCGACTCGAGCCTGCTCGACGAGTGGGAGGCGCTGCGCAACCCGTCGGCCACCGAGTCGGCCGTCGAGCAGGCAGCGCACCACCACACGCCCCCGCCGGTCACGGCGAACCGGCGCGCGTTCCGGGTGCTCGTCCGCAACGCGATGTTCCGCCGGGTCGAGCTCGCGGCGCTGCGGCACTGGACGCCGCTCGGCGAGCTCGACGGCCCGGCCGGCTTCGGCGAGGACGACTGGCACGAGGCGCTCGACGCGTACTTCGCCGAGCACGACGAGATCGGCACCGGCGGCAACGCTCGCGGCCCGGCGCTGTTCGTCGTGAACGAGACCCCGGACCGTGACCCGGACGGCGTCCTGCCCGCCCGGCGCTGGGAGGTCCGCCAGGTCGTCGACGACCCCGAGGGCGACCACGACTGGGCCGTCGAGGCCGTCGTCGACCTCGACGCGTCCGACGAGGCCGGCGAGGCGGTCGTGCTCGTCACCGGGTTCCGGCGGCTGTAGGGCCAAGGCATGGACGACGGCGCGCAACGTGACGAGGGCCTGCGGCGTCCCGCAGGCATGACCCGCCGGCTGCTCGCCGCCCCCGTGCTGCTCGTCGTCCTCCTCGCCGCGGTCGTCACCGTCGTCGCCGCACCCGCCGGCCTGCAGTGGTGGTCGGTCCGGAACAGCGCGGACCCCGACGTCGCGCTCGCCGCCCTGACCTGCCAGGCCGGCGGAGGCCGGGTCGTCACGTCCGTGGAGGAGCGGCCGTGGGGCTGGGTCGTCCGGACCCAGCAGTGGCGGGTCGCCTACCTCGGCGCCGACGACACCAGCAGCGGCGCCCCCGCGACCTACGTGACGCGGGAGGACGGCGTCCTCGTGCCGTGGCAGAGCGGGTCCTCGCCGCCGACCGACCCCGCGACCGGGGCCGAGCTCACCGCGCCGGGGGCCGCGGACCCCTGGGAGGCGGACCTGGCCCTCGCCGCTGCCGCCGGACGCGACCCCTACGTCGCACAGCGGTGCGTCGGGGAGCGGATATAGCCGGTTCCTGCCCGAATTCGGGCAAGAACTTGATGTCGGCCGGCCGTCGGGGGAGTATCGAGGTGTGCCCGACCCCGATCTCGTCCAGCGCGTCGCCGCGTCGACGGGGCTGAGCAGCGCCGAGGCCGCCCGGGTCGTCGACGACGTCCTGGCGTTCCACCGGGAGACCGTCGAGGACTACGTCCGCCGCCGGCACGCCCACCTGCAGACCTACGGCGCGAAGAACCCCGAGATCTTCGCGACGGTCGCCGCCGAGCTGCGCGGTCGGCTCGTCGCGGCCCCCGACCTCAGCGAGCGGCAGCTGCGCCGCATCGTCTACGGCTGACCCGGCGCCTTACCGCGTCCGGCCCCAGCACCCGAACCACCGACCCGAAGGAGCCCGCCCGTGTGCGGCATCGTGGGATACGTCGGCGGCCAGCACGCCGCGCCGATCCTCGTCGAAGGCCTGTCCCGCCTGGAGTACCGGGGCTACGACTCCGCCGGCATCGGCGTCCTCACGAGCGGCGCCCCGCGGGTCGTCCGGACCGTCGGCCGGGTCCGCGACCTCGTCGAGGCGCTGCCCAAGCGGCTCGCCGGCACCGTCGGCATCGGCCACACCCGCTGGGCCACGCACGGCCCCGCGACGACCGCGAACGCGCACCCGCACCGCAGCGAGGACGGCCGCATCGTCCTCGTGCACAACGGGATCATCGACAACGCGGCCGCGCTGCGCGAGCGCCTCGAGGCGGCGGGCGTGACGTTCGCCTCCGAGACCGACACCGAGGTGCTCGTCCACCTCGTCGCCCGCTCGACCGCCGGCACCCTCGAGGACAAGGTGCTCGACGCTGTCTCGCAGGCCGTCGGCACGTGGGCCGTCGCCGTCGTGAGCGCCGACCACCCGGACCGGATCGTGGTGGCGCGCAACGGGTCCCCGCTCGTGCTCGGCATCGGCGAGAAGGAGATGTTCGTCGCCTCCGACGTCTCCGCGCTCGTGCGGCACACGAGCCAGGTCGTCCACCTCGAGGACGGCGAGCTCGCGAGCGTCACCGCGGACGGCTTCCGGACGTTCACGGCACAGGCCCGCGACGTCCCGAAGACCACCGAGACGGTGACGATGACCGCCGACGAGCTCGAGCTCGGCGGGCACGGGACCTTCATGCACAAGGAGATGCACGAGCAGCCGCAGACCCTGCTCCGGATGCTCGGCGGCCGCCTCGACGACCGGTTCGCCACCGCCCGGCTCGACGGGCTGCGGATCGAGCCGCGCGAGCTGCGCCAGTTCCGCCGGGTGAAGATCCTCGGCTGCGGGTCGGCCTACTACGTCGGTCAGATGGGCGCCTCGATGATCGAGGACCTCGCCCGGATCCCCGCCGACGCTGAGCCGGCGTCCGAGTTCCGCTACCGCAACCCGATCATCGAGCCCGACACCCTCTACGTCGCCGTGAGCCAGTCCGGCGAGACCGCGGACACGCTCTTCGCCGTCCGCGAGATCCAGCGCAAGGGCGGCCGGGTCGTCGGGCTCGTCAACGTCGTCGGGTCGTCGATCGCACGTGCCTGCGACGGCGGCGTGTACCTGCACGCGGGGCCCGAGGTCGCCGTCGCGTCGACGAAGGCCCTGACCCACATGGGCGTCGGCTTCGCCCTCCTCGCCCTCCTCCTCGGTCGACTCCACGACCTGTCGTTCGCCGACGGCACGCGGATCGTCGAGGGCCTCAAGAAGCTGCCCGACCAGGTCGCGGCGGTCCTCGCCGAGGAGAAGGCGATCGCCGAGGTCGCGGCCACGGTGGCGCCGGCGCCGAGCCTGTTCTTCCTCGGGCGGGTCCGCGGCTACCCGGTGGCCCGCGAGGGCGCCCAGAAGTTCAAGGAGATCTCCTACCGGCACGCCGAGGCCTACCCGGCGAGCGAGCTCAAGCACGGGCCGCTCGCCCTCGTCTCGCCCGAGCTGCCGACGGTCGCGATCGTGCCGGACGACGAGCTGCTCGAGCGCAACGTCGGCGCGCTCCACGAGGTCGCGGCGCGCGGCGGCCCGCTCCTCGTCGTGACCCACGAGGGCGTCGACCTCGGCGTCGCCTGCGCGCGCATCGACGTCCCGAAGAACGAGCCGGAGCTCGACCCGGTGCTCCTGACGATCCCGCTGCAGCTGCTCGCGTACCACGCGGCGCTCGTGCTCGGCCAGGACATCGACCGGCCGCGCAACCTCGCGAAGTCGGTCACGGTCGAGTAGCCCGGCGCCCTCGGGGGCGGCGGCGGGCCGGCCGATCAACCGGTCAGTCGCCGTCCCCGGCGCGCAGCAGGATCCGCCGGTCGCCGACGCGCACGACGTCACCGGCGAAGAGCTGCCGGCCGCGCCGGGTCTCCTCCTCGCCGTTGACCGCGACCTCGCCGTCGGCCAGGAGGGACTTGACCTCGGCCCCCGAGTCGACGACGTCCGCGTACTTGAGCAGCTGCCCCAGCCGGATCCCGTCGTCGCCCACGGTCACGTCGGTCGTCTCGTCGGTCGTCTCGTCGGTCGTCTCGTCGTGGTCCACCCGGCCATCATCCCCTGCCCGGGACCGGCTCCGTACCGGCGTCCTGCGGCTCGGCGGCGTCGCGCCCGCTGCCGAGCGAGAACGATGCGAGGAGCCCGAGGAGCACGAGCCCGGAGGCGACGAGGCCGACCTGGCGCGTCGCCGCGACGTACGCCTCCTCGAGGGCCACGACGGCCGGGGCGTCCGCGCCCTGCTCGCCGCGCAGGGCGCCGATCGCGGCGCCCGCGCTCGACGTCGTCGCCGCGACGAGGGCCTTCGTCTGGGCCGTGGGCACTCCCGCGGCCTCGAGGCGGTCGGTCGCGGACGACGTGAGCGTCGTGACGAGGACCGCCCCGATGATCGCCACGCCGAAGGCCGAGCCGACCTGCCGGGCGGTGCTCTGGGTGCCGGACGCCTGGCCGGACTTCGCGACGGGGACGTCGGCGAGGATCACGCCGGTGAGCTGGGCGGTGGCGAAGCCCACGCCGAGGCCGTAGAGGAACAGCCACGGCACGAGCCGCCAGACCGAGATGTCGACCCCGACCGACAGGGCGATCCCGAGGATGCCGACGATCTCGGCGGCGAGGCCGATCCGGACGACGGCGCGCGGCCCGAGCCGGTTCGACAGCTGCGGGGCCAGCGGGGCGGAGAAGAACGAGCCGGCCGCGAGCGCGACGAGGACGAGGCCGGTGCGGGTCGCCGACAGCCCGAGGATGTTCTGGATGTAGAGCGGCAGCAGGAAGAGCAGGCCGAACTCGCCGAGACTGATGATCATCGCGGCGACGTTGCCGTTGCGGAAGCTCGGGACCCCGAAGAGCGCGAGGTCGAGGACGACGACCCGGCCCTGCCGCTGCCGGCGCCGCTCGACGGCGACGAACGCGGCGACGGCGAGCACCGCGAGGGCGGCGACGGGCACGATCGGGGAGACGGCCGCCGTCCAGCCGAGCTCGTCGGCCGCGGCGTCCGAGGCGTTCCACCAGCCGTACCGCTGGCCCTCGATGAGGCTGAAGACGAGCCCGCCGAGCCCGACGACGGACAGCGCCGTGCCGGGCAGGTCGATGCCCTTGGCGGCGCCGTCCTCCTTCGTCTCCCGGACGTACAGGAGCAGCCCGGTGACGATGACCGCCCCGACGAAGACGTTGATGCCGAACGCCCAGCGCCACGAGAACGTCGTCGTGAGCCAGCCGCCGAGCAGCGGCCCGACCGCGGCCATGCCGCCGATCGTCGAGCCCCACACCGCGAACGCGATGCCGCGCTCGCGACCGCGGAAGGTCGCGTTGAGCGTCGACAGGGTCGACGGCAGGATCATCGCGCCGCCGATGCCCTGGAGCACCCGCGCGACGATGAGCAGGGCGCCGCTCGGGGCGAGCGCGCAGAGCACGCTCGCCGTGACGAACACCACCGTGCCGGCCAGGAGCAGGCGCCGGCGGCCGTAGAGGTCGCCGAGCCGGCCGACGGTGATGAGCAGGGCCGCGAAGACGAGCGAGTACACCGACGTGATCCACTCGGCCTGCGTCGTCGAGATGCCGAGGTCGGCGATGACGCTCGGGATCGCGACGTTGACGATCGTCGCGTCGGCGATGATGAGCGCGACCGCGAGCGAGATCGTCACCAGACCGAGCCAGCGACGCGGGTCGGCGTCCTGGGCGGGCTGCGGGTGGGGCACCATGTCCGACCTCCGGAGGCAATCGTTCAGCATGCTGACCTTATCCGTGCCCCGGCCGGGTGCCCGCCCGGAGGCCGCCGGCAGCGTGCGGCGAAGCCGGACGAAGTCGGCCGAACGAGACCTATGATCAGTGATCAACAGATCGCTGATCGGACGTCGTCGACCGCGACGAGTCACAACCGGGGGAGTCGATGGCGGGCGTCCGTGACCGGGTCGACCGGTGGATCCAGCGGGCGGCGGGCTGGGGCGCCCGGCTGTGGCCGCGGCGCTCGGCGCCGCTGGAGCCGCCGGTGCGAGCCGTCGGGCTGTACGAGACCGAGGGCCTGTCGGTCCGGATCGAGGAGTTCGTCGCGCCGGCGCCGGTGCCGGCGCCCGAGGTGCGGCGGTCCACCTCGGCGCCGACCGACGGCCGGACGGGGCCGCCGCCGCCCGGCGCCGGGCAGCAGC